>DATDTA010000042.1:0-1512 GCA_035291085.1 Candidatus Nanoarchaeia archaeon
TGTCAAGTATAATTTAATAATGTGCAATATTACGGCAAAATTATAATTTAAAATTGTGCATTTTTTAGTAAAAAAATTAATCTTTCTTTTTAAAACGGTAACTCTCACCTTTGATTTCAATAATGGTGCAATGATGCATCAGCCTGTCTACCACAGCTGTAGTTAAGGTTTTATCAATGAATACTTTATCCCATTCTGAAATACTTCTGTTGCTGGTAATAATAATGGAACCCTTCTCATACCTTCTGGAAACTATTTCAAAGAAATCCTCTACTGTTTTTTCTGCCATACTGCGGTAACCCAGCTCATCCAGTATTAAAAGGTCAGGTTTTAAGTATTCTTCAATCCTTTTCTGATAGGAAAAGTCTGCTCTTGAGGCTTGCAGTCTTTGGATCATCTCCCAGACACTGCTAAAAAGTACTGTCTTTCCATAACCTAATGCTTTCAGCCCTAATGCTACTGATAGGTGGGTTTTACCAGTACCTGGTTGGCCGATAAAGAGTATATTGGCTTTTCTCTCCAGGAAACGGCCTGTTGCAAGTTCCAATACCTCCTGCTTTTTTATGGATGGTTGAAAACTAAAGTCAAAATCCTCTAATCCTTTTTCAAAAGGAAGTTTGGCTCCTTTGTACAGTCTAGCTCTTTTGTTATCCTGCCTGGAATTCATCTCATCTTCCAAAAGAAGAGCTAAAAACTCACTGCAGCCCATATTATCTTCTTCCGCCTGTTTTAATCGGAGTTCTAATGTCTTAACTATCCCTGAAAGCTTAAACCCCTTTAATTGCCTGCGTAGTCCCTCTTCACTGACTATCACCTGACTCATGAGATCCCTCCTCCTTGGTAATAGTCAAGGGAACGGCTCATGGTATGTGCATCATTGCTATTGCATTTGTCCAGTCCCGGCTCAATTTCTAAAAGATACAACTTTTTTAACAAGATGTTTTTGATGATGATAATGTCCACTGCCTGATAAAAAAGTGCCCGTTTGAGGGTCAAATTGAGAGCTTGTCTCCCATATTCTTTTTCCAGTCCTAAGATGATACGGACATTTCTAAACCAATAGCTCTGTTTGGTATCTAAAAGCATGGTAAAATACTGGTGAGCATACTCACCGATATCAACCATCTTTGATTCATACTTAGCCTGATATTCAGTTTGAGAGTAGATCTTGTAATTCGGCAGATGGTTTCTCTCCGTCACATAGTTACCAATACTTCCGGTAACTTTCTGGTGCAGGACAACTTGCTCTCCCTGATGAATGATCCTTAAAAGATGGTCATTCCATCTGAGCGTTACCTCTTTCCCAACTAAAGATGCTGGTACAGAGTAGTAGTTATTCTCAAAGTGAATATGACAATTTGCTGAAACAACTCTTTCTGCCCGGTTAAAAAAAGCAAATTCTTCCCGGGGTAATGGTTGGAGTTTACCTTTTTCCTCAAGCTTAAATACTTCCAGAGGAATCTTTCTGGTTGTCCCATGAGTCCTGACATTAGCATAATTATCCATCCAACT
>DATDTA010000043.1:0-18205 GCA_035291085.1 Candidatus Nanoarchaeia archaeon
CCAGGGTCAGAACATAAGCCTGCTCATGAAAAACTGGTTGCATTGCTAGGCGAAGGAAAGAAATTACTGATTGAAGTAGATGCAAAAGGCCTTTATGCGGGAGTAGATGGATATGATTCTTCACTGCGGCCATTCGAAAGATCATTGGATGGAAGAATTGATGCTTCTGAAATGCTGCCAAATCATAAAGATCTATCTTACCATTTTCCATTTGCGTATCTTGAAACTAGAAAAGTGCCGGAAATGGTCGAAGTCGATATCATTGAAAGGGAAAAGAAAGTTCCAATCCTCACTGCCAGCGTCGGCGCAGGATATACAAACGTTTTGACTGCAGATGACGAAACCTATGATTTCGGCGGAAATTTGCATGGTGGAAATATTTTCTTAACTCTTCAGCCTAGAAAAACTCCTTTCTATTTCGGCGGAAGATTTTCCGTATTTGGAAATGGAAGCTCGGTAGAGGAAGAATTTGACGTAGCCGCAACTGAAGGACCTTTAGCGGGAGAAATATTAGCTAAGAACAGAAATGAATATTCATTAAAACATCTTGGAATTGGCGCTGAAGTAATTGGCGGCTGGCAATTCTCAAAGTATGTGGGCTTAGAATTAAGTACCGGCATTATGCATGACTGGGAAACCAGAGAATTGTTAGAAAGTGTTGCTCGCTACAATGAAGGCGCGGCTATAGTTGGTTTGGATGAGACACATACTTCATCTGATACAGAAACTAAGCCTTACTGGCCTATCCAAGTAGGACTTAGATTTAAGCTGCCCTATGATTTTTGCCTTATCCCTAGCGGAGGCATCAGAACTGATTTCAGTGAAGTTGATGGTTTGCTAAATGCAAATTTTGGATACTGTCCTAAGACGGAGTAAAAATGAAAGCATTCAAGTTACTAGGCGTACTATTATTGACATTGCTTTTAGCGGCCAGCGCTACGGCAGAAGTTAGCTGGATACAAGAAGATGAAGGGATAAAGTATTTTTCCTGGAAAGATGGTTCTGCCAGTCAGTCTATTTACTTTGGAGCGCCTGTAACTTTTGCTACCGGATATTTCTATTCTACCACACAACAAGCCCATTTGACAGTTACAGTAGTTGATAAAAAAACTAATACTGTAGTAAGCACTATTTTCTCAGGTAATGTTAATACTCCTGGTTACAACTTAAAGGAATTTACTATAGATTCCAGCCACTACAAAAAAAGTGGAGAATATTTTATTGTGGTCAAAATCCGCGATCAAAACTCTTTTGGTGACGTAGATGAAGAATCAGATTATTTATATCTGAAAGTTAAACCTAATTATATCACTGAGATTGGGCCGTTTCCTTTTCCTACTGATGATAATGAAGAGCCAGAGATGGATAATATTCCAGATCAGCCAGCTGTAGAAAATGAACAACTAAAGTTTACTGTTTCCGCAGATGATGAAGAGAATGATGAGCTTGAATATGAAGCGCAAGTTTGTACCAACCCCTTAGGAAGTTTATGTTTTAGCGGCTGGGAACCGTTAGATGTGCAAGCTGATGGATATAGTGGAGCTAGCTTAAACAAGAATACTGGCGAATTCAAATGGAAGCCAAGTTATGATTTTGTAGAACATACTAAGCTCCAAGTACTTTTGGGCCTTTCAAGGAAAATTGATTTTCGATTTAGTGCAGTAGAAGCAGATGACCAAGATCAGAATTCTGATTGGGAAAGAGTTACCATTACTGTTAAAGACAAAAACAGAAATCCAAAATTCAGTTTCCTCTCTAATAAAACAGTGCAAGAAGAAAAGCTGTTGCAATTTGCGCTTAAAGCAGCTGATGCAGATGATGACGATCTAGAATACAGCATCCTTACCGCTTCACCGTCTTTGCCAGGAGCATCCTTAGACAAGAATACTGGTGTGTTCAAATGGGCTCCCCATGATGGAGAAGCAGGAGTATATTCTGTAACCTTCAAAGTGGTAGATAAGTTAGGAACTAAGTATTTCGGCGGAAAGGATATCAAGACAATTACTATTACGGTTACTGAGAAGCCTGCAGAACCACAATGTGGTGATGGTGCCGATAATGATGGGGATACATTAGTCGATGAAAATGATCCGGGATGCCATACTGATAATGATCCAAATAATTCAGGCACTTACGATCCGACTGACAATGATGAAACCGATCAGCCGGTAGAAGAACCGCAATGTGACGATGGATTAGACAATGATGGCGATGGAGTGATTGACGAGAATGATCCTGGCTGTCATACTGATGGCGATCCTGCTGATGGTGATGAAACGTATAATCCAGATGATAATAATGAAACTGACGATCCAGAAGACAAACCACAATGCGATGATGACTTCGATAATGACGGAGATGGCTTTGTAGATCTCCATGATGTTGGCTGTGAAGATGAAGACGATGACGATGAAACCGATCAACCTCACGTTCCTGTATGTAATGATGGCCTCGATAACGATGGGGATGGAAAAATTGATTTTGGAACTAATCCAGATAATGATCCAGGCTGCGTAGATGCAGGAGATGAGTTTGAAGAAGATCAAAATCTTCCTGAATGTAATGACCATAGCGATAATGACGGCGATGAGCTAGTTGATGGAAACGACCCTGGCTGTGATAATCTGGATGACAACGATGAAACTGACGATCCAGAAGAAGATAAGCCTCAATGCAGCGATGGTCTCGATAATGACCACGATTCAAAAACCGATTACCCTGCCGATCCTGGCTGTTCAAGCCCAGAAGATGATGATGAATTCCGCTTGTTCCCAGTTCAGGAAGAAGAGTATTCTCCTTTCCTAAACCTTAAATTACAATCAGTACATCTAGAAGAGGAAGTCCAAGCAGGCAGTACTTTGTTTGTCAATGTGCGGGTCTTTAATAATGGGGACTTTGATCTGGAAAACCTTAAAGTCCAGGCTAAAATCTACGATCTAGGCGTGATGGGCAGTACTGGCAAATTTAGCCTCGATTCTGACCAGGGAACCAACAAGAACGTCTTTGTCTACCTTCCAGAAGATGCTGAACCAGGCCTATATTTAGTCAAGGTAACCGTAGGAAATGACCACTACCACACTTCCGCCTACCGCTTAGTATTAATAGGTAGTGTATGGAACACCTTAGGATGAGTACTAGTTTGTTCCTACTTAATGATACTAAAATCCGAAACATTTAAATAACACCTTCATTTTGAAGTGGTGAAAAGCACCAAGGCAGCTAAAATAAGCCTATAGGTGTTCGTAAAAAAAATCATACTCAAAACCTTTGAAAAAGGATTTTGGAGGAGACCAAAAATGAGAAAATTACTAAGTATAATGGCTTTGTTTGTCATTAGCTTGCTGACTGTTTCCATGGTTAGTGCTGCTCCTAGTACTCTAGGCGGATTAAACACTTCCTATGGATCTGTTAAGATCGAAGTTAATGATGAAAAAGATGACAGTACCCTTCTATCTGTTGAAGAAGGAGAAGAATTAGACGTTGAAGTTGAATTAGCTATCGGAAGCGATGATGCTGATGCAACCTATGACATGGATGGGAACCCAGATTATGTCCCCGGCGACTTAACCGCTAGAAATATCGAAGTTGAAGCTCGATTATCTGGCTACGAAGACAAAGACGTTGTTGAAAACGTATTAGTTAGCAAAGTAACCGAAGGAACTAAAAAGACTGTAAAATTAAAGTTGTTAGTTCCAAATGATTTCCAGAACGGAAAAGCTACTCTACGAGTGCTTGTTTTCGGCGGAAATGATGTTATTGCTGACAAGACTTACGAACTATTCGTTGAATCACCTAGTCACTCAGTAGAAATTGCTGACGTGTCCTTTTCCCCTAGTTTAACTGTAAAAGCAGGAAGATCCTTGCTAGCAACAGTTCTATTGGAGAATGTTGGTGAAGAAAATGAAGAAGACGTTAAAGTTACTGTAGCTATCCCTGATTTGGGCCTAAGCGCATCTGAATACGTTGATGAACTTAACGCAGATGACCGTGAAGATGTAGACGAAATGTTCTTACAGATTCCAGCTGACACCCCTGCAGGAGACTACGAAGTAAAAGTAACTGCACAATATGACGATTTAGATGAGTCCGTCACTGAAACATACACCTTGAAAGTGTTGGCAAATGAATTGCTTGCACCTAAAACAGGCAAGTTAGTTTTGGCTGTCGGTCCTGAAATGCAAACCGTCGCTGCTGGTAAAACCGCAAGTTACGCTGTAGCATTGACAAACGAAGGAAGTGCTTCCAAAGCATACACCCTTGAAGTTGCTACCGGCGACTGGGCAACCGCTTCCGTAAGTGAAAGCTTAGTTGTTCTAGAACCTGGTAAAAACAAAGTTGTCTATGTTGACGTAGCTGCTAAAGAAGATGCTACTGCTGGAGAGCATTTAGCATCTGTAACTGTTAAATCAGGCAGCGATGTGCTTGAAACTGTTGTCTTAAAAGCTAACGTTGTACAAGACGCTGGCGCTGACGGCAGTGCAAGCCTACGAAACGGATTAGAAATCGCTCTGATCGTATTAGTTGTATTACTAGTACTGATGGGCCTTGTGATCGGTTTCAGTAGATTGCGAAAAGACGACGAAGGAGAAGAAAAGTACTACTAAGGTAGTACTCGGACTCCTCCAAAATCTTTTTTCTTTTTTTTATTTTAACTTTTGATTCTGATTTTGTGTTGTAATCTTATAATCTACATTATTTCTTAGTTCGATAATCTTTTTATAGTCGTAATTTCGCCTATTTTTACATGACTAACATCTCTCAGCCAAAAGTAAATATTGCTATTGCTGGCGGCCCTTGTACCGGAAAATCAACTTTAGCTGCATCTCTGTTTGCTTCCCTCAAGAATCGGGGATTTGATTACGATTTAATCACGGAAGAAAATAGAAAGTTGAAAAAGGAGTTTGGCGATTATAAAAGCCCTTTTGAAAGATTTTATATGTGGCGGCAGCAAGAACGGGAAGAGCTACGCTCTGTTGCATCTTGCGGCTTCATCACTGACAATCCTTTGTTCCAATTGTATGTGTCAGCTAGAATGTATGCTGCTGAGCCAAGAGATAGATTAGCGGTGCGGGAATTGTTTAGAATGTGCTTAGAACTGGAAGACCGCTACCAATTAATTGTGATCGCCAAAGATCCGCAAGAGATTCAATATCAAACAGACAATGTCCGCTCTGCAGGAAACGAATCTAGAATAAGAAAACATTCTCTGACCAGAAGTTTTGTGGAACATTTTTGGCCGGAAAAGCTTTATTTTGTAAATGGTTCTTTAGAAAACCGAGTTAATCACATTGAGGAGAAGTTAAGGCAAATGGGGTCTATATGAATATCGCAATCATTGGTGCAGGCCCAGTAGGCTGTTATGCCGGATATTTGCTAGCAAAAAACGGCCATGAAGTGTCTATCTACGAGAATCATGCCCAGATCGGTTTGCCGATTCAATGTACTGGCTTGCTTACGGCTGATTTCGATCAGTTTGGATTGCCCATGGATTCGTTTCTGGTGAATACCTTCAATAAAGTTGAAGTATTTTCCCCTAAACATAAGCTGAAAGTGAAGCAGAAAGAATACTTGGTCTGCCGCAACAAGTTTGATAATTTCTTTGGAGACTTAGCCCAGAAAGAAGGTGCAAAAATACATCTTAACCATTCTTTTCAGCGCAGAGAGGGAAAAAAGCTGATTATACGTGATTCTGTAAGTAATAGCGAGAAGATTATCTCCCCAGATATCGTCATTGCCGCAGATGGCCCATTATCGCCAACAGCCAAGGCATATGATTTATATCATCCAGAACGAGAGAATTACTTCGGGGTGCAAGCATTAGTAGAAGGAAAGTTTGACCCTACTGCCTTTAAGGCCTACTTTGGTGTTTCGGTCTGTCCGGAATTATTTGCCTGGATTGTGCCAGAATCAGAGAACTTAGCAAGGGTTGGATTAGGCATGCGTAAAAACTCTCGAGCATATTTTGACAAATTCATGAAAGAGCAGGGCTTTACGGTCAAAGAAATGCAGGCAGGGACGATTCCAGTGTATCATCCTGCACAGAAGTTGCAGAAGGATAACTGTTATCTGCTCGGGGATGCAGCGGGGTTTGTCAAGGCGACTACCTTAGGAGGATTAGTGCCTGGTTTGAAGCAGGCTGAGATATTGGCTGACTGCATCCATAACAAAAAGAATTATGAAAAAGAGGTAAAGCCGATAGCTAAGAGATTAAAATTGCACTTATTGGTGCGGAAAATATTGGATAAATTTTCTGACGAGGATTGGGATAAGTTAGTGTCGTACATCAATAAACCAAAAGTGCAGAAAGTGTTCGAAAAATATACCAGAGATAATCCAATGCCTTTATTGACTATGGCGTTATTGAAGGAACCAAGGTTTTTGCGGTTTGCGAAGTATTTGGTTTGATAATTAGTTAAAATATTGGCATTATCTCCAGAGGAGATCTGCCCGTCTGGGAACTGACGTGACAGTTCTAAGTAAACTTCTCCAACACCTTAACGTATTTCTTATTCAATCCGCCTAAATGACAATTTTTACTTCCTCCCCCTTCTCTTTCTATACCGGTAAAAATGATTTCCAAACAAAACTAATAACGTCAAGAATGCAGTATAACTGTTAAACAATAAATCACTCATGGCATCATACCAACCACCGCCACGTTTATCTATCTCGTTTACCACATCACTGGTAACGACTATAGTGTCAAAATCCCCCCCACCAAACAACAAAGCTCCATCTTTTACTCCCAAGAGAGCATATCCTGCATACTCGCCAACTTCAATTAATACACCTATACCGCTTACTGCTAAAAATAAAGTAATGAAGAGAAGAAAATTACGGAAACAGAAAATATTCTTATGGTCCATTCTTTCCTTTTGAAGATTAAATAATAACAAAGAGAAACCGATGAAGGGAACAATATGTGTAACATAATCCCAAGGGACGATAATGGGAGAGTGGCGGTAAAAATCTCCTAATACGTGAGAAACATGGAGTAAAAAACCAGTAAGTAAGATCAGAAAAGTCATTTTGCTGAGGTTCAACTTAACTCTTAGAAAATAGAGAATAATTCCTAACACTATGAACGCAACTTGCCCTTTAATTGCATAGAAGTTATTGATGTGAAGAGAATAGATTATTAAAAAGAAGTTGAAAAGTATGAAGACGGTGAGAATACCAATCATAAGGGGGTTATGTACTGTCTTTTTTATTTTTGTAAGAGTCATGTTAGGTAAACTATGTTTATTGTTATTAATTCTTCGCTATTTTTTCCCACAGGAATTTGTGATATTTCTTGTAGTTTTCCACAACTTCTTTACTCTCGATCATGAAAGCGAACCATTCTTCGCCCCACAATAGGTTAACAACTTTATTCCCATAGACAATGATGACGACAGGGTTTCCACTAAACTCTTTAGGTAAAAATCTTACATTCACTAAATCTATCTTTGAGGTTTTGGAGTTTCTTAACTCAGACCTAACCAAGTTATGCCAGACTGATTTTGCTTTAATCCTCCTCTGGTTGTAATTTGGCCAGTAATAAGGTAATTCCTTAGTGATATAAAATCCCCCACCGATAGCGTAGATATTTTTGTGATTAAGCATATCTTCAAAGACGGTTTTAATCCCTTCTTTTCCTCTAAATATCTCAAAACTAACTTGCGGTTTGGAAGAATTGTACAATTGGTTTATTTGGGGGAGTATTTTCTCAAAATTTTCTAATTCAGCCTTTTTTTCTTGTATGATTTCTTTTAATTTACTTGGAGGAGCGCATTTAAAAGTTTTCTTGCCTCGCTCAATAGTGTAGGTAATAAGCCCTTTCTGAATTAGTTTGTTGATGATGTCGTAGATCGCTCTTCTTTCCATGCCTACTCTTTCATGGATTTTGTTGAGGGTAGAAGTGCCCAAATTAAGGATAGCAGAATATACTTTGATTTCTCCAGCAGTTAAATTGAGTGTCTTTAATTCCGGTAGTTCCATTTTTATTCAGAAGGGTGGTTTCTATTTATATTTTGTGGTGTAGAATTATACCACCTAAATTGATATAGTGTATAAATGTCACTCTGAGATGAGAAAATACAAACTATCTGAAGAGCTTAGGGAAGTGATCCAAAAATCGGCTAGCACTAAACATCCTGACAAGATGAAGATGGCCCAAGTACACGGAATAATTGTAAACGCATTTGAAGAATATGTTGATCAACCTATCCTTATTGGAGAATTATATGAACCGAATGGCAACTCAGTTTGGAATGGCATGAAGTGGTCAAATTATGGTTTTATGATTAGAAAAGGAAAAAAACTAAATTTAACGGAAAGAGAAACGGGAATAGGCTCTTGTGACAGAAATTTTTTTTATTTTTTAGATTTCCCAATACAAACTAGTCTTCCTGTTCCAGTTTGGCCATGGCCTGGTGAGGAAGCTAAACCATTTCGACTTAGTTGGCACAAATCGACTGATCCTTATATTAATATTTACTCCGAAGAAGGCAGGCTTAATGCGCGAGATATACAAGGATTGGAAATCATTTTAGGAAGAGATGAAATTGAACGTCGACTTTTCTATTTTCAACAATCAATGGACGAATATCAAATAAGTACTTTATTTGGAGGATACTTAGAAGAAATGGAGAAAATTGGTTTAGAACCTACCCAAGAAGCTCGAGAAATTGTTGCCAAATATAGATTTGGTAAATGTTTTAAATATGATGATAACGGTTGGTCTTCCCTTCTATTTGGAGACCTTGAAGGAAATTTAGAAATGGGACTCCATAAAGGGGATTATACTATAGAAGTAAGTCCAGGTATAATTGTGCATCCACCAAGATTACTTAGAGAGGCAGCAAAAAAAATGGATTCTTGGAAAAGCAGTATAGACGGAAAAAGAACTAACCTTATTGCTACTTATTTTACTAAATAACCTACACAAACTTCTCCAGCACTTTCACATACTTCTTATTCAATCCGCCCAAGCGAAATAACACCACTTCTTTCACCCCAACTTCTTGGGCGAGGTGTAAATCTTTTTCTAATTGTTCTGCTGACAATAATGGTTCATTTCCGCCGATGCCGATAGCGATAGTCCCATAGCCAACAATAAATCGATCGCCGAACTGCTGTAAACCTTGTTGCAATTGGTTTCGTAAAGATTGTTGATCGAAGTGATGTACGGAATTATAGAACATTTTCATGACTTTACTCTGTTTATTCTGATAATGCAGACCTAATAGTTCTAACAGTTTTGGTTTTGCATAATATTCGCAAAGGTACGTCTCCCCGGGATGATTGCAAACAAAAGAATGGATTAATTTTTTGTCTTTCTTGAAATTCAGGAATTCAGTTAAATAAAGCCATGGATTTCTGGTAGTAGGAAGTTCTAGGTCTAACATTACTGGAACTTTCTTGTGTTCTAATTCATCGAAAAGATGCTGCAAGGCGCTCTGCTTGGAAAAAGGAGAGATCCAGTATCCCTCTTTCTTCTTTAAAATTGGCCAATATACTGCTTCCAGAAGGTTCTGGTTATGTCTTACTACGGAAGTGACTGCCTTAAACTGTTGAAGACTATCGGCAGCGATATAGATTTTAGTAGGCCAAGAGACAAGCTTTAGTTTAGCGAGATTCTCCTCTATGGGAAATTCTTCAAAAAAGCTGATGAGCATGAATTGATTAATTTTCTAGAATTAATATGCTTTTCTACTTACTCTTCTTCCATCTTCCCAGGGCATTGCCTTTCAAGTGATGATCGACCATCTCAATCTCCTCGTAGATTCCAGGGATCAAATCATATCCTTTTGCTTCTTCGACTGAAACCCAGGCATGTTCGGTATGGCTTTGATCGTTCAGATTGACTTCGCCAGCATCATGATGGGCAAAATAACTTAAGACAACAACTGGAATGTTATCGGGGCGGATAAAGGTCAAGCTAGTTAGGTATTTTATATCCTTAATGGTGATTCCAGCTTCTTCCATCACTTCCCGCTCCACTAATCTTTCTCCGACATAATACCAGGCATCTTCAGAATCTTTTGGTTGATTTTCGTAATCTTTACGTTCTAATTTTCCGCCGGGAACAGTCCACATGCCCGGATAGGCAGTTTCATGAGGAGAACGCTTGAGAAGTAAATATTTGCCATCTTTGACGATAATTGCCGTGGCAACCACATAATGAGCTTTTTCTGGTTTCATGATCTCAACATCAGCTAGGTAAATATAAACATTTATCTACTGAAGCACACGAAAACTTTTAAAAGCTAGGTTAGAAGTTCCATCTATGCCAACACTTATCGCCTGTTTATCCATCGGGAAAGGGACCTGGGCAGAAGTCAGTAAAATCTCCCAGAGCCAGGAATGGAATAAAGTATTTCTCATCACCAATCAATTTGGGAAGGATAACTATACTCCCGGGAAGAATACCGAACTTATTCTGGTTGATAGTTTTCCAGACACTCCGGCAATATTTATGACGGAGCAAATTAAAAAACAATTGAAAGATAAAATAACTGACTTTGAAGTGGCGTTGAATTTTGCCTCGGGAACAGGAAAAGAGCACATGGCCTTACTGGAAGCAGTTCTTCAGCTGGGATTAAATTTCAGGCTGGTAACCTTGAACAGGAATAATGTAGAAGTTCTTGGGATCAAACCTTAATAGCTGAATCGATTAGCGAATTTTTATTAACTCATCACCCGGTACCATTGATAAAGGAGACGATCAACTGATTTTACTAAATCATATTCAGCACCAGATATTTTAATACAGGTATCCTGAAGCTCTACTCCAGCATTTTCATCTACCACTAACTCGATGACTGGTTTCCCTTGGGTAGAAGCACAATTGATTATAGTCCTATTTTCACAGACAGGATTTTCTTTGCTGCAAGCCGCTTCAATATTTCTTTTAAATCCTTGAAGAACGTTATTATTCAATTCTGAGAGAGCCAAAGTATAATATTTATTGTAATTGATTTCTGGGTCAATAGCGATGTATATTTTTTCCCCTTGATTAAATTGGAGGGAATCTAAATCTCCGGTGATAGCGATAGATTCAACTTCTTTCGGCCCAAAGTGTAGTGGAATTTTAATCAATCTATTTTCCACTTCTACTTCCGTCCACCATAGGCCATCGGCATTTACCACGCTAAAACCATTGTACATATACCCTTGATCTGAATCTAGGTCACCTTCTAAATTCTGTTTGTGAAGGTCATCAATGACCACTACGTCTGCAGCAGTGAATTGGTTGTAGAGTTTAAATCCGCCCAGAGTAAGGACGAAAATACCAACTAAAACCCCAATCATGATCAGAACGCTTTTTCCTTCTCCAGTAGAAGTGCTGGTGTGCAGGTCTTCTTCAGCCAGCTTATGGATAGTGGCTTGCTCTTCCTTCTCAATTTCTCTCTCCACGACTTTAACTATTTTAGCCTTTTCCACCATTTATTCTTACGTTTTTTAATCATTTAATAATCTTTCCGATTCTTGTTCCAGAAGATTGGTATTGAATAATCTTTATAAAGTTAGGGAGAAATACAAAAAAGATGGTCCAAGAACCGACTATAACTACTACAAGAGTTGAAGATTACTCGCTTAATGGTACTCCTTTTAGTGTGCAATATGTTCTCCACACCATAAACGATAGCCACGGTGAGCAAGTTCTTGATGAACACGCAATACTTCGAGAAAGAGTTGTGGACTGTTATGAAACACCAAGACTTGGCTACTGTCACCTTCCAGAAGGAGTAAGTAGGGGGCATCAAGTTAAACATAGGGCAATTAGAGAAGTTGATCGTGACCTGACCTCTAATAACAATGGTAGAAGATTGACAGAAATACATCAATGGATAAAAATTTCCGCCGACCTGGAAGCATTAATTGATGCACTCCCCGATCATGTAAAAGGCTTGCTGAGAAAGGAATACGCCGATCCGGACGTTATACCCTATCACTTTGGAAGATAAGATCTTTTCGTATTTCTCACAAATATTATTTTCTTCTTAACAAAAGGCAAGTTTTTAAAGGAGGGTCTAAAAACAAGTTGTATGGATTTTTTAAACCTCATCAGGGAGAATAACAAGAAACATACCGTAAGTAAAGAAGAACTAGGGCCTCTGCTAGAAAAAGCAGAAAAAACATACAAAAAGCATTTTCCTTTGACTGCTTATTTTGAACGATCTATTTTCATAAACTGGATCTGCAGCATTGCTGATTGCAAATATTGTTTCCTATCTACCAAACCAAGGCATGACCCAAAAGAAAAGCCAACCGCAATTCGAAGCCCCGCATCTATTCTCGCAGAGGTTTTGGTTTGCAAAGCGATGGGCTGGCGAGTGGGATACATTACCGGCGGGCTGCGAGTTGAATCAACTAAATATCTTAGTGATCTGATTAGTAAAATAAATCAAATTACCGGCGAAAAGATCATGATGAATTTCGGCCCCTACGCTAAAAGCGAAATTGTACAATTGAAACCATTCATTGCGGGAATGGGCTCAGCCATAGAATCTTTTGATGAAGAACTGCACAATTTTATTTGCCCTTCCAAACCGTTAAAGTCCTTGATGAAATTTCTTGAAAATCTGAAAGAAGAAGGATTGCAAAAATTAATTACTATCATCCTGGGCATTGGGGAACGAAAAGAAGATGTGGAAGTAGTCATTGAAAAAATAAAAGAATACAACATTGAAAAAGTCCAACTCTGTTTTCTCAAACCACAGGAGAATACTGTTTTTGATACTGTTCCTGCACCAAATCCCGACTACATGGCCTGGTGGATTGCGAAGATCAGGATTGCCTGCCCAAGCACGGAAATTAAAGTTGCTTTAGTCAGAGAAAGAATGGAGGAAATAGAATTGTATTTGAAAGCGGGAGCAAATGGATTTAGCCGGTTTATGGTCTTTTTAGATTTTAATTCTCAGTATGCGCAAGAATTGGAAGAAGGATGCCGAAGAGCAGGCAGGAAACTGGAAGGAAGATTTACGGAATTGTCTGAGTTAGATGTAGAGAAATTAGTGGAAGGACTGCCATTCGACCAAGAATTAAGGAGGAAAATATTGCCGAAGGCAAAGCAGTATTATAATAGGTTAGAAAAAAGAAAATAAAAGAAAATATTATTTTGCTCGTAACTCGTTGAGCATTTTTTGGTATTGTTTTGCAGCTTCCGCTTGCTGTTCTAGTGCGGATTTACTTCCATTTGGAAACATTACTGCTCTTCCTACGTTTACAATGATATTATCCTTGTCAAAGTATTCCCATATCGCACTTGCTTCTCCGCCTTGTGCTCCTACGCCAGGAAGGAGGACTAAGGTATCATCACGAGAGTATGCTCTTGCTGCAAAAATCTCTTCATCTTTAAGATGATTCTTTTTACTTGGTGCGCCAATGACAATTCCATCAAGCCCATACCGGGCTGCATCATGAGCGAGCTGGATGTATTTTTTAACGTGAGGAACGCCACCTATTTCAATAGTGTCGCATGGATCCCCATAATCTTCTTTATTTACGGGTACCCATTCATTTTTCACGCTTTCATATTCTGGATTGCTCATCAAGCACATTGAAATCAGACCAATATCCCTTTTCTTTGCTTGTTTAGCAGCTTCTTCCAGATTTCCAGCAAATGGAGCTAAGGTAACTGCATCAAATCCTTTTTGTTTAGCATGATACAATCCTGCATCGTTCGTTGAGCCTATATCAGCAAGCTTGGAATCATCTATGGCAATCATTCCCAGCTCTTTGGAATATTCGCAAAGTACTGCTAATGCTTCCATGCCTCCTTCATTTTTCCAATATTGGACATTAGCTTTCATTGCCGCACAATAAGGCGCAACTGCTTCCAAATAACGCATTCCCCAAGCTAACTTATCCTGGGTATCTTCAACTGATTCAGGAAGTCCTTCATCGCCTCTTCCCATTGCAGATTCTGCCGGATCTAAGCCTGCGCATAAGACAGAATTCTTTTGTTCCACTGCTGCTAACCATTTTTCTCTAAACGATGTCATTTTTCCCACCTATTCTATTAATAATAAGCCCTTAGAGGGACTTTCAAGCCACAACCTAATAGTCGCGGTGGGTTACTGGTAACCCCCAACTCGCCTAGATTGCTAGCATTTGAACCCTCAACCTACTGCTTACGAAGCAGTCGCTCTACCGTTGAGCCATAAGGGCGATGATTAGAATTTAGGCTTGTTATTTTTAATTCTTGTGCTGCTGAATGAAATGAAGCGCACTCGCCTCTCAAGTGGCGTGACACTTGCCGTTCAGCCATAAGGGCGATAAATTTGTATATTAACTAGTTATTTTTAATTATTGTGCTGCTGCATGAAAACAAGAAACTACTTGTTTTCTGCACAGAAATGTGATATTTTATTCACATTTCTCGTGAACGAAGTGAAGCGCACCCGCCTTGGAAATGGCGTGACATTTCCCGTTCAGCCATAAGGGCGTGAATATTGAGATTTTGTAACTAAATCTTTTCCAATAACTCTTCCTTGGTAGGAAACTTTTTCTGGCATTCGAAACAGACAGGATACTGTTTGCTTGAACCAGCTTTCTTGACTACTGTTCCTTTGATTTTCTCCAGGAATAATTCAGCTATTTTGTTTCCGCAGATGCTGCATTTAGTCATGAATTGTTGTGGAGCAGGGTATTTTATAAAATTATTGCGAAAGGTTTATATATAATTATACTTTAATTAAATAAATGGCAGAAATAGAAGTTCAAACCAGGAAATGGGGGAATTCTTTAGGTGTAGCTATCCCAAAAAAAATTGTTGAAGAAGAATTCCTGCACGAAAATCAAAAAGTAATCATAGAAATTAAAAGAGTTGTCGATCTCAAAAAATTGAAGGGCCTTGTTTCATTCAAGAAATCTGCGCAAGAGATTAAAGATGAAATGAAGTCCGGCTGGGAATGACTATTTTCTTTTATGATAGTTATGCGGTAATTGAATATATCAAAAATAACCCTAATTTTGCTTCTTATTTTGAATACCACACTGGCATTATTACAGTCTTCAATCTTGTTGAAATTTGTTATTCCGTATTAAGCGAAAGCAATAAAGAAAAAGCTGATGTAGTAGTTGATGCACTCTTTCCTTTAATGGTTGATCCAAGCAAAGAAACTATTAAGGAAGCGATGAATTTTCGACTACATCATAAGAAAAGAAAATTGTCCTACGCTGATTGTATAGGTTATCAAATAGCGAAAGAACGTAATATATTATTTTTAACCGGAGACAAAGAATTTAAAGATTTACCTGATGTAATGTTCTTAAAATAACCATGGGCTCTTCTTAATCTATAAAAACGATTCTGCTATTTTGTTCCCGCAAATGCTGCACTTTACCATTTTTATTCCTGAAGAACCATAGTTTTTAAATTTACTCTTAAAAAACCTGCCTCGGCCAGTTAGAAATGTTAATATACTTGAAATTCTTATTAGAATTAAAAAATGAGGTTGATAGGATATCTTGCATTACTTGTTGCTCTAGATTTAGCAGTTATCTCCTGCGCTCCAGAAGAATCGGAAATAATTGCACCAACTCAAGCACAGGAATCTCCAGGTTTAGAACATCGAATCAGAGGCGCTCTGGCTGGAAAAGCCATACAACAATCACCGCAGAATCGAGCCTGGATAGAATTAGGAAATGAACAACCATGCGGCAGTGATCAAGAATGTCCTTATGCATACACTTGTGTGGAACAAACCTGCATCCCTCCAGAAGATAAACCTGGCTTGGAATGGTGCGATGGCATAGATAACGACGGGGACCTGCTAGTTGATGAGGACCAGATTGGTGATAAAACATTCTGTGATCGCAGTGCGCTCCAGCCGCCTACTAATTACATTTTCAAAGAAGACCAGTCTTACTATGTTGAAGCTTTTGAAAAACTCTGGAACGAACCTGACGCGAGCGGCACCTCTTATGGAGAAAGAGTGAAAAACATTGCTAAGGAGACAAAGGTATGTGAGCTAATAGGCGGGAATAGTGTCTTAGTTGACCGGCCTTACAATCTCCAGAGGCCCATGAAGGCGCTCTTGACCATGTACCGGGCAACTAAAGATAAATACTGGCTCCACGAGACCATGGAAATTGCTGATTCAATGATTGATTCTTCCATCCCCTTTCAATGGGTCGAATGCGTCAACACTGCAACTAATCAAGTTTTGCCGATAAGCGATTGTGTCGCCAAAGAACCTAATACAGAATACCGGGATGCGGAAAATAAGGAGAATTGGAAAAACACCAACAATTATGCCGTGAACACGGGAGTACAGGCCTGGGACGATTGGCTTAATGCCTTCGCGGGAAAAAATGGGTACGAAGTCTGGGCTGAATGGGTTGCTTCTTTACCGACATTGAAAGTTGTTGACGGAAAAGAGATCAAACTCCTCCAATGGGATAACCTAGAGTGCGAACTCAATGCTTATAATCATCACACCGGATTCTATCGCTCTCAAGAAGGAGAAGTCCAAGGCCTTCGAGGCATTTCAGAATTGGCGAGAGTTATGAGTTCCATCGATGGTCTTACTGAAGAAGAATCGCAAAAGGCCCAAAAATATTACGATTACGCTTCACAGGTGATAGCCTTCTACCCCATGTTTGGAGGAAGAGTAAAAAATGCTGATGCCACGCTAGATCGGGCTGCCGACAAACGGGCGCTTTTTATTATGAATGCCTATGATCTTTACCAAGCCCACGGAGATGAGAGATTTCGTTATTGGGCTTCAACAACCAGTGAAACTATGCTTAATCAAGATACTGGGTCGTTAAAAGACCTCAATGATTTTGTAGGAATATATTGGACAGTTGGGTTGACTCCTGGAGAAGTAGATCCATATGGCATCATGGATACCAGCCATGCCAACCGCCTGGCAGAACTAACTCGTTACTGGCATGAAGAAGAATCGTCTGCTGCAGCAAAAAGTATGCTTCCTAAGGCTGTCAACACTTTCTTGTTTAAGATTTGGCAGTCTGATCCACAAACCAAGATAGGTAATAACTTTCCTTACCCAACTCTTTTCAAGAATTATCCTGATGGAAGCAATCTCTGTTCCGACCCAGGTTTCCCTGCCCCCCCACCCTTAGCAGCAGTTTATTCGCCTTACGCTCTAGGAAATGTGGTTTTTGGATGGCATGAGCTTTCCAGATATGATAGGAGAGTGCTATTTATTATGGAGGACCTCACCATCTCTTTGATCGAAGGGACGTACGTAAACGATTTTTCCCAGGCCCAGGAATGCGCAGGTTATCAGTATTCCTCCAAAGGCACCGCGAACCAAGGACTATCGTTACTTGCCGTTGCGGAAATGGCTTTCGCCACTCGTCCACAGTAAGAATTTAATTCTCGAATCCACCAAAAATATATTGAAAAAATCGCCTTGGCCTGCACCTTTGCCTTTTTCTTGCAGTAGGTGGGAAGGAAAAAGTAACTTAACTTTGTCTTACGAATCACTTAGCTTGGTGCAATCTTGGTCATGGCGGCGACTTTTTCTCAGAGCATTTCACCAAAAAGAATATATAATAAGCTTCGAATAAAAATAATATGAGTACAAGAAAACGAATTGCAATTATACATCGAGACAAATGCCACCCTAATGAGTGTGGCAACTACCTTTGCGCTAAATTGTGTCCTGTCAATCGAGCTGGGGCAGATTGTATCTATCCTGGAGAGCCAGATAAAAAAGCGCGTATTGATGAAATGCTCTGTACTGGCTGCGGTATCTGTCCAAATAGATGTCCTTTTGGAGCAATTGAAATTATTAATTTACCAACCACACTGAACAAGCCTCCAATTCATCGCTATGGAGAAAATATGTTTGAATTGTATTCATTGCCTTCGCCGATGTTTGGAAAAGTCACTGGTATCCTAGGGAAAAATGGTATCGGAAAATCGACGGCATTAAAAATCATGTCTAGTTTGATAAAACCAAATCTAGGTAATTGGGAAAAGCCGCCAGAATTCAAAGAAGTGATTGCCTATTTCAAAGGAACAGAAACGCAAACATTTTTAGAAAAATTAGGGAAAGGAGGAATCTCTTTGTCGTATAAACCTCAACAGGTCGATTTGATTCCAAAACAATTTTCTGGCAAAGTGAAGGCTTTACTGGCAAAAGCAGATCAAGGAAATAAACTGCGGGAGATAGTAGATAAATTAGATTTGATTAAAATTCTGGACAGCGATATTTCAACCATTTCCGGAGGAGAATTACAA
>DATDTA010000044.1:0-2563 GCA_035291085.1 Candidatus Nanoarchaeia archaeon
GAAGAGCTCAAGAGGCAGGAACCAGGGGGCCTCAAGGGCAAATGCATCCTCATGCCCAGAGCCGACATTGCCAGGAGCTTCCTCCCCCAAGGACTGCAAAAGCTGGGCGCAGAGGTGACAGAACTCGTGGCCTACAGGACCATCTTAGCCGAACCCGCTACTCAGAAAACTGGCAAAAAGGAAGATACGCTCCTGAAAAGGCTGAAGAATGGTGAGATAGACGTAGTAACCTTTACCAGTTCCTCTACGGTCAGGAATTTTGTGGAGATTGTGGGCAAAGAGAACCTCATCGGGCTGGATGGCAAGGTCTGCTTTGCAAGCATAGGCCCGATTACCTCAAAAACCGCCCAGGAGTTGGGGCTAAAGATAACCATAGAGGCCAAGGAGTACACCATCCCGGGGCTGGTCAAGGCCGTGAAGGAGGGGTTGGGTATAAAAGGGAGTAGAAGTTAGTGGGTTGAAAATGATTTAATTTATTATAGACGCATTGTACGAATGCTGGTACATTAGCCAAAGAAGGGCAAGGTTCACAAATAAACTTTAAACGAAATACTGTCTTAAAAAGAGGGAAAAATGACCAAGAAAGTACTGAAAAATAAACCTCTTGTAGAAGCAATATTTGAGTTGCGGTGGGAATTACAAGAACCAATACCTGGGATGAAAATAGACCCGCACTACAAGATGCTAGTTGGTAGAATATATGATAGAGTCAGTACTGAATATTCGTACCATGAGCAATTACCTACTGCAACAATTCCAGATGAAATAGCAGGATATGTCGTTCAGCACCGATTTAGAAAGGATAAAGATAAATGGCCTCTTATTCAGATAGGGCCTGGAATTATAACTTTAAACGATACAGATGGTTATTTGTGGGAGGATTTTGAAAGAAGAATAGCTTATGTTTTAGATACTCTTTTTGAAACATATCCAGACGCAAGAAACACTTTGGAGGTTAATAGACTGTTATTACGGTATATTGACGCTGTTGATTTTGATTATGGAAGAGATAATATATTTTGTTTTCTGAGAGAAAAGATGCATGTGAATATAGATATACCAGAAAAACTTTTTGAAGATACTGGAGTTAGTAATTTACCTCTAGACTTCGACTTAAGGTTTTCTTTCCCATCTACTCTGACTAAGAGTACAATAAACCTAAGATTTGTCCGCGCAAAAAGAAAAGAGGTAGAAGTTTTAATATGGGAAACTATGGTTGAGTCAGGGTCAGTTAGAGAAGATACGCCTAAGACTAAGGACCAAATTACTATATGGGTAAAAAAGGCACATGATTTAACTGACGATTGGTTCTTTAAATTAATAGAGGGAGAACTATTAAGGAGGTTTGAATAATGTTGATTGAGCTAACCTCTTGTGATATAAAGCAGGAACTCGCCCCTTTCCAAGATGTATTTGAGAGTAGTTCAATTAGAAAAACTAGTACCCGTGGAATATTTAGCAATTTGCTTTTAGTCTCTAGAGAAAAACCATTTGAAAGACGTTCCTTCACACCCCAAAATCTTTTGCCAATATTACAAATTGATTATTCATCTTCACTTTATGGATTTTTTGAATCTAAAAATGAAACTGCACTTACTGAAGAGTTCTTTAGAAAGATGGAAAAGATAAAGGTCTTAGAGAATGTCTCAGGGATGTTGAATGAATTGACTGCTGAACAAATGGAAATTTTTGAGGTAGTAGTGAAAAGAAGGCCCTTTTTTAAATGACGTATGTGCTCGATACAAATATTATTACTGCCATCTTGAAAGGAGACGAAAGGGTAAAGAATAAAACCCAAATTTCTATATCAGAGGGCAAAAGAATTTTTATAAATGGGATAAGCTACTATGAGATAAAACGTGGGCTTTTAGCAGCAAATGCTACTGCACAATTGGAAAGATTCGAGTTACTTTGCGAGCAATTCGGCTTAATATTGCTGGATACGAAATATATTTTTGATATAGCAGCAAGAGTCTATGCAAATTTGCGGAAGAAAGGGGAGCTTATAGAGGACGCAGATATTTTGATAGGTTCTATAGCATACTATGGAAACTTTATTCTTGTTTCAGACGATACCGATTTCAGCAGAATCCAAGGGCTAAAGATCGAAAACTGGCTATCCCATTAGTTCTGTCATTAAGTATAAGCCAGCTACGAGGGCTTGGCAGACCTGGATTCACAGAGGAGGAAGATGAGGTAGTTTTGACTAAATCTCATTTCTCATCAACTTTTGTTTCATTTTTATTGTCTTGTCTTTTAATTCAAAAAGGTCTTCTTGCACAACCTTCCAGGTCCTTTTTAAATTTACTCCAGATGGGGCTTTTTGTGTAGCGTGCGAGTTTATCTCGCACGTTTGACCTAGGAAACCGTGCGACACAAGGTCGCATGTTACAGTGGGATATTCTTTATGGCTTCGCCTACAATTTCTAATCGTCTTAAAACAGCGTCCTGGACTTGTATGTTTTTGTAAAATATTTCTTCACTGATTGGTTTTGTATATTCCTCTATCTTCTCAATGCTTTCTAAGATATCTTCTACATAGACCTTTATTTCCCTCTTCATA
>DATDTA010000045.1:0-4671 GCA_035291085.1 Candidatus Nanoarchaeia archaeon
GAATCACTCTGAGCGAAAAATTCCTTTCTCTATACTCAAGAAGATCGTGAAGGATTGCAAACGAAATAAATTAGTGGTAGTGATTTGTGCTTCATCTTTAACGGAAGTTCATAAAGTTACACAACTAGCTCCAGATTATCTTGCCTATGAACCGCCAGAATTGATCGGCGGCAATATTTCTGTAACCAAGGCTAAACCAGAAGTTATTGCTAAAGCAGTGAAGCTGGTCAGTAAAATCAATCCTAAGACCAAAGTTCTTTGTGGCGCGGGCATACAATCTCGAGAGGATATCATAAAAGCATTGCAGCTTGGAGCAAAAGGTGTTTTGATCGGCCATGCTGTTCCAAAAGCGAAAGATCCTGATAAGTTTTTGAGAAGATTGTTGGGATAGGTATGGGAAATTTACCAGACATATCTAATTTACTGGAAGCCGAGAGAGAGATATTAAATTCCCAAGAGAAATTAAGAGATTCTACAAAAAAACTTGAAGATGGAAGAAAAATGTTGCGGGCTGGAATTGTACAATTATATAAAACAGCGCAGGTTACTCCTGAAGAATGTGATCACCCCGTAGTTGAATATCGAGGTATGGGGAGTAATTATTGTGAATGCTGTGACAAATATCTTTCTTGACTTCTTTTCAAATCACATTCACTACAAAGGTTTGAGGATTTCCATACGCTGCGTTATCAACAACAACCGTTGCTACAAAAATATACTGGCCTTTTATCGCATCTTTCGGAACTTGTACTAATAAGGCTTCTTTATGGTTGTCATTGCTGTTGATAGATAATGCACCACTATCATAAAAAACCCAACTTTGAACTTGCTGCAGATCCACTTGATTAGTGATATCTTGTTCGGCTTCATCAACTACTTTGTTAAGGGCAATCTGAATGTAAAAAGGTTTGGTAATATCAAGAGTGTTTAAAATTCCCAAACCAAAGACATGGCTGTCGCCTCTCCCAATAGTGGCAACATGTAAAGGTAGCGCAACTTTTTTTCCCTGACTGACTAAGAGGCGTTCTAATTCGTCTTGCGTTTTTTGATCGAGTTGTCCTTTTATTTCTTCCGCGCCAGAAATAAATTGGTAGATTAAGGTAATTCCTCCAGCAAGAATTACTAAAGAGATGATAATGATGACTAAAGTTTCAACAGATAGACCAATAGATCCCCTGGTATTGCTATTATAGTGCCTCTTTTTCATGCTATAGGTACGAGGAAAATAGTCTTTATAAATTTGTTCCTTGCAAAACTTTCACATGTCCTTAGAAAAGAAAGTAAGGCTGGGCTTACTTATTTTTGCAAGTAATGCCGGATGCACCGAAGAAAATTATTCCATCACTTTAGGAGGAGTAAAGGTTTCTGAAGCATTTACGAATAGTGATGGAGAAGCAACTCTTGTAGAAACAATCCTTGCTCCCGGCCAGGAGGAGAAAGAAGTTGTGGTTGAAGTTACAGCATTTGACAAGCCAGTTGAAAATGCTTCGGTGCTTTATTTTGATAATGTGTTTTCAGAAGGTTATTTTATCTCCCGCGAAGGACATGCACCACAGCTGTATATCGCTCTCCACAATAGCGACCATACCTACTCTTTAACTCCTGCACCTTTGCAAATCTTACATGGTAGTTTTCAGAAAGAACAATCAAAACCTGGAGCAGAGACATTTCTTTCTTGGGCAGAAGCAAATTGGGATTATACTGGATGTTTAAACAGAGAGAATATGCGTACGCTGATAAAACCGGGAGCATTTCTCATTAAGGCATTTGGAATCATAGAAACAGTTGGAATTGCTGAGGATGATTTTGATGAAGGAATCGCTTATATTGAAGAAAAACTTCCCCCGGGAGCAGTTGCAAATATGTATGTGTTTATCTCAGCTAACTATGAGTTTCAAACGCCGACTACCACGCTTGCAGCTCTGGATATTAATTTTGATGGAAAATGTGCTGACGAAAATATAGGAAATAGTCAAGGGGGGAATGATAGTGGTAGCGGAAGTACAGGAAGTGGTGGGAATGATAATAATGAACAAAACAGCAGTGATTGTCCAGGATTGCTTTTTTGTGACGAATTTGATGGAACCGCATTAGATACAATCAAATGGTATGCTAATAAAGATGCCGGTATAACGGTCAATAATGGTTGGGTTTCTCTGCCTAATGGATCATCAATTACCACCCCTAAGAATTATCTAAATTCCTGTGCAGATAAAAGTGTGAAATTGTATGGCATTGTTGATGGTGGTGGAATCACTCTAGGTGATGGGATCAACTTGTACTTAGTTGATGATGTCGGAGAACTTACTTGCGGCAACGAAACAGCAATACTGCGCGGTATAGATGGTGGCTTAGAAAATTATATCTCTTTTTACAAACTCCCGGGAACACTTTCTGTGTCTGTAAATGGAACGGTAGCCAGCCTCCCTTGCAATCGGGAGGTTAGTTTGTTGCAGTTAACTTCAGGATTTGATGATTTAGTTAAGCTAGATTATGTAGAAGTGAAGTGTGAATAGAAAAATTTAGAATAATATCTCAGAATTTTATGCTGTAAAATGAACAAATAAATCTTTGGCGGAGGCGGTTACTTTCTGATATTGTTCTTCTAAGGCCGGTTTTCCTTCTTTGATCATTCTTAAAAACCCCTCCAGGCGTTCAAGCGATTCGAGACGTACTTCTCCTATTCCAGTGGAATGAAAAGGAGAAGAGCGATCAAAATGGGTTAAGCGGTCTCCAATATTAGTGGGAAGTATTGAGACTAAACCAAATCCTTTTCCTTGAGCATAGGTCTTAGCAGTCTCAATATAAGCACCTATTACACCAAAATAATCTCGAGTTTGTTGTAGATCATTATACGTAGCGACATTCGCCTTACTACAATCCCAATACCTAAAGCCGATGGAAAACAGCCCGTATCCTATGCCGCCATGATGGCCTATAACAAACTTTTTCCTATCGTGCTCTAAACCTGCCTGAGGAAGAGCTTGCTCTAGATAAGAAGAGATCAAGTTAGGATCATTAAAATCATAGTGGAAAGACATAAAAATCAAAAATAGGTCATCCCGAGAGCTGTTTATAAAAATTATGAAAGAGGAGAATAAGGAAAAGAAAAAACTACTTTCTCACAATTTCATATTCTCTGATAATAATGACTAAGAATATGAGCAGCAAGACCGCGCCAGCAAGGAGATGCCAGATGCCTTCTAAGATGCTTTCTGAAGTCAAAGAAAGGTACATTCCCCAGCCCATCACAATAAAACCTAACCACAGGAATTTGTCTAAGACGAGCTTCATGATTTCAAATTCTTGTGCTTCAGATAAATGTCTCTTTCCGTTGGATGATTGTTTTGCCATCGTATATACCTCGTTATGCCACCCGTACAAAGAAGCTTCTGGTGTCATATAGTTCACATTCTGTTCCCGGCTCAAGGGTAGGAGCTGGACAGGAATAAACATCAACTTTATAGAGATAATTTCCAGCCGCACCGCTTTTAGCTGAAATAGTTATAGGAAGTACATCGCCTGCTGTCGGAGATAACCTCTTACCTACTTCATCACTGTAAAAAAAAATAATTTCTTCTTTTGAAGCTTCAGAATCGGCCGGTGATCCATCCGGGTTCTGTTTCTTCACAAAATTTATTTTAATGCCGAATACTTTTTCGCTTAATCCAGTATTAACAATACCCACATTTTCAATAACCTGGCTTCCCCTTTCTAGGGTAATCTGTGAAGTGACTGACACTTTTTTCCCAGAAACACGCATGTCTTCAAGGATCTGTTCTTTAATCTTAGATTGAACTTCAGAAGCAGTCTTTTGCAAACCACCTAGCTGCGATTTTACAAAGCCTAGGCCTAAACCAAGAACAGTAAAAGCAATGACCACAATAACTATAGCTTGAATGGAAAGTTCTAGAGAACCTTTCTTATTAAATCTCATCCGCTACACCTCTTTTTTTAACGCTTTTGCATTTAATAAAGGTAAAAAGGACTTGTTCCTTTGCTTACCTCTTTTTGAAACATCTTTTTTGAATACTTAGGTTACAATCAAATCTTTCAGGTATTTAAAGCTTGTGGAAGTCATGAACCGTTCGCTCTTGGTTTTTCTTTTTCTTTTCTTTAGGGAACAAAAATGATCGCGCTATGAGGAGCAAGATGGTTACTATGAGCAAACTAGTGATGATTAAATCTTTTCGCTGAAGGTTATTCTTCAGGATTATTTTTAGCGGTAATTCTTTTCTAAAGATCTTTTCTTGATCATCATGTCCTTCCAAAATGAGATATCCTGAGACTATGGGGTCTGCTTTAAACGAACTGATCACATGACTCGTGGCGGAAAATAAATCAGTCTCAGATACTTCTTTTCTAATAAGTATAAAATTAGTTTTATTGCCTGGTGAAAGAGAAAGTGAGTCCAGCACGGAAAGGTCTACCATCGGCTGTAATTCAGCACTTAATTCTAATTTTAATTCTGTAATTTTACAAGTTCCTTTATTGGTAATCTCTCCTTGATAAGGTTCATCTTGCTTCATTACTACTTCATCTGGAAGGGTCATTTCAATCACATAATCGCAAGAAGGTTCAGTGATAGGCGAGGAAAAGTGAGTCGGGGGATTTTGACTTTGTGTTGACAATACCGTTTGACTGACTGCAATGGTTGGAGTTTTAGGGCTA
>DATDTA010000046.1:0-1685 GCA_035291085.1 Candidatus Nanoarchaeia archaeon
ATTGGAATCAACAAAAACAATTCCAAGTTTCAACCTTGCGGTCGTACTCCCCAGGCGGCCCATTTAACACCTTCGCTACGGCACCACAGAATCTCGAAGATTGTGTGACACCAAATGGGCATCGTTTACAGCGTGGACTAATGGGGTATCTAATCCCAGTTGCTCCCCACGCTTTCGTCCCTCACTGTCGAACCCGTTCCAGTCAAGCGCCTTCGCCACAGGTGGTCCTTCACGGATTAGAAGATTTTACCCTTACCCGTGAAATACCCTTGACCTCTCCCGGTTCCGAGTCTGATAGTATCTCCAGCACTTCCGTTAGTTTGCTAACGGATTTCACCAAAGACTTATCAAACCAGCTACGGACGCTTTAGGCCCAATAAACGTGACTACAACTTGAGGCGCGGTTATTACCGCGGCGGCTGGCAACCGTATGGTCGAAAATAAGCACCTAAATCATTAAGGTTTTCTTCCATAATGACTGTTACGTATTCTGGAATTAGATGTAAAAACTTTTTGCAACTTCTTTTAGTTACTAAAATGCATCTAAACCCCGAACCATAGATTTTAGCGAATTTACTCGCTAAATATAGCCATCTGTCTTCATGTTCCCAATAACAACATTCAATTATAGTATTGGAAACTACAAAATCTGGATAGAAGATTTGGTCTTGGACCTTGAACAATGGTTCATATTTATATTTTATTTTCAACGAAAAGAGTTTTTTCGCCGTTTTAGATTCTAGTTCGTTAACCATTCTTTCTTTTTTTGGTCCTACTGATGTACGCCGCCCTGATTTCTTAAGACCTTTCTTAAACCATTCCATCCAGAGATGGCGCTTGCTGTGTATGCCTGCATTCTTGAGTTTTGCTGTTATGCCGCCAATTTGAGCCCTTTTTTCTCTTTCTTCAGGAGTTAGTTTTCTTGCTGAAATCTTTCCCCCTAAAGAAGCGTATTTAATCGCTCTTTCTCTACGTCCTCTCAAATCATTCAGTTGCCAATTTTTATAATTATTTTTAATGGCAACTGCATCAAGAGGTAAATTCGTAGAGCTTATCAACTTGTCAGCATAGAACTTTGCTTTTTCTTGCGTTGTTATTCTTTTACTGCCACACTCCAAGTTCGAAATAGTAACATTGCTTTTCCCAAGAATCTTAGAAAAACTGTTTCTATCCAAACCCAGTTGCAGTCGAAATAAAAGAATATTTCTGCTGTCATCTAGCAAAGCTCTTTGAACTTGGTCAGAATCTTTTACATTTTCAATTTTAGAAAGTATTCCATCAAGTTCTTTTTCAGAAACTCCAAATTGCATTAAAATTTATTGGTTACACAACTTAAAGTACTTATTTACTCTTACCCACCTCTTATTCGCCTACCTTTTTACAGTAAACAAAAGATACCGCATTGCGATATCACTCAGGATTCCCTCGTCACTCTCTCTTGAAATAATATGGAGATAACGACGTACCGAAGGTACGTCAGTCAGCTTCTATTATTTTTTCAAGCATTGCGAAGTTTTCGCGCCTGCTGCGCCCCGTAGGGCCTGGCTTCATGTCTCAGAAGCCATCTCCGGGCAATCGCTCTCACGACCCGTACGGATTACAGCCTTGTTGAGCAAATAGGCGAAAGAAGCGTCCGCTTCAGTCTTTACCTCAACAACAAGCTAATCCGTCGCAGTCCCATCCTA
>DATDTA010000047.1:0-11305 GCA_035291085.1 Candidatus Nanoarchaeia archaeon
AGAAAAATAGGAAGAGCAACTCTCTACAAAATTAATCAAGATAATGTTGCATCTGCACAATTAATTAAATTATATAATCATTTGCTTGTAGAAAAATTGAATCAAGTTGAGGAACAGCACAAGAAAAAAGTAGAGATGACGATGTAATTTTCACTCAACCACCAATAATCCCATTAACTTTAGAGAACTTTGAAAAATAGGGATTTTGCTAATTTTTACTTGTTTTTTGGCAAAATCACGACCATTTCAAAGGTTGCCCAAAGCAACCTCGGAACAACAGTGACAGAGTCTCTTAGATAATACTGGGAAAAGCAACGACTTTTCCTGTACACAGAAGGGATGAATATCCCTTCCAGTGCTTTGCCAAGAAAAGATGAATTATGCAAAGTTCTCTTTAATCTTCTCGTAACAAATTCATTATTTGTTTGAAGTTGGGGTTAGCTGCTTGCTGTTCTAGGGCAGCATATATTTTCTCATATCTTTTTACTGCCTTGTAAGTATCCCTACCTAAGAATAGGTATAGTTCTCTCGGTGACAATTGCAATGGTCTTCCTTGAACTGATCTAGTTGCGGAGGCAGAAATCAAATGATCTGTATCTTTGTCAATAATTTTTCCTCTGTAATGGTCTACAATAAAATAAACCGCACCCAATCCAGCTGCAATTCCACCCACAATCATTTCTAATTCCATTAATATCCCCGTTGCCTTTCGATGTCTCGATATAATCTTTTATATCGCTGTCTGCTGCAAAAAGAGAGCAAGCCTACTGGATAAGGGCAGTCAGACCTAGTTAACTTTGTTTTGGCCCAATCTTTTGCTAATCGGTCACCCAAACCCTCGATCTGTTGGCTTCTGTACCAATCCAAGGAAGCCATGGCAGTAAGACTGAGAACACCGGCCGCGGTATATTCGAGGATTTCGTTGAGAGCCATATAAGATTAGGCTACGTTCTTTAATATAAATATATTCTTTTAATCCACTAACACCGGACGGAAATCTTTATAAAGCCAAAATGAAACATTCTATCCGAAAAGAGGACCTTTTATAATGACTATAATCAACAGGATCGCCATCCACGGTTTTAAGAGCTTTGCTCATAAAACTGAAGTACCCCTAGATGGAAAATACAACTGTATTCTAGGCCCTAATGGTTCAGGGAAGTCTAATGTAGGCGATGCGCTCTGTTTTGTTTTAGGAAGATTGTCAGCAAAATCCATGCGTGCAGAAAAAGCTTCAAATCTTATTTTTAACGGTGGAAAAGATAAAAAACCAGCTACCTCTGCCTATGTTGAAATTGCCTTTGATAATCAAAATAAGACCTTTCCGCTTGATGCTAAAGAAGTAGTAGTTAATCGGGCTATCAATAAGGATGGAAGCAGTACTTACAGAATCAACGGGCAGAAGAAAACCCGTACTGAAGTATTAGATCTTTTAGCTACGGCTAAAATTAATCCGGACGGATACAACATCATTCTTCAGGGAGATATCACTCGCTTTGTAGATATGAACCCGGTTGAGAGAAGAAAAATCATTGAAGAGATCAGTGATGTTTCTGTCTATGAAGAAAAAAAGCATAAGGCCTTGCTAGAGATGCAGAAAGTTGAAGAGAAACTTAACAATGCCGAGATTATTCTTGCGGAACGTAAAACCTATCTTAAGGAATTGAAGAAAGATCGGGATCAAGCTTTGAAGTTTAAAGATTTGAAAGATAAAATTGATTCTCATAAAGCGACTTACTTGCACCTGCAGATGAAGGAACGTGAAGCAGTTAAGGAAACGCACGATAAGGAAATTGCGAAAAGTCAGGAAAAAATTAAAGTTCTAGAAGAAAAAGTTGGAAAACTGCGCGGTACTGCTGAAGAGCATAAAGCAAGGATCGCTAAGATTAATCAGGAGATTGAGCAGAAGGGAGAAAAAGAACAAGTTAAAGTGCACAAACAATTGGAAGATCTGAAAGTCTCGCTAGCAGAAGAAAAAACTCGGGTTTCAGCCTTGAAGGATGAAATAAATAAAATCAAACAAAGAAAAGATCAATTCTCAGTCGAAATGCAGGAGTTGGAAGAAAAAGCTTCTTCGCAAAGTAAGCATCAACAGGATTTGCAGCAGAATATCAATAAGAAACAAAAAGAGCTGCAAGAATTAGAAAAAAGTATTCAGCAGTTTAGAAAGAAACACAATATTGAATCTTCTCAGGAATTGGAGAAGGAAATAGAACAAAAAGAGCAGCTTATTGAACAAAAACAGGAAGAGATCCAACAAATCCGCCAGAAGCAGCAAGAGTTATTGCGAGAAAAAGACCAGGTTGAGTTTCAACTTAATGGTTTAGATGAACGAATTAAGAAAGTCAAAGAAGTAGAAAAAGAAAACAAGCAGCAGATGGATGTTCTGCAAAGGCACAAGAATGATTTCAAGGCAGCTACTTTACGCTTAAATAAATGTTTGGAACAGGACAGCGGATTTGCCTCGCAATTAGGAAATGCCCGTCGAAAAGTAGTAGAATTACAAGAAAAACAATCCCAATTAAATGCTAGAACATTGAGTTATCAAGCTAATCTTGCTACGGATTTAGCAGTGCGCAGTATTTTAGAAAACCGCAAGAAATTTAGGGGTGTGCATGGAACCGTTGCTGAATTGGGGCAAGCTGACAAGAAGTTTGCCCAGGCTTTGGAAGCATCTGCCGGTGCGAGAATGAATAATATTGTGGTTGAAGATGACAAAGTTGCTGCCGATTGTATTGCTTATTTGAAAGATAATAAACTTGGATCAGCTGCATTTATTCCGCTGACTAAAATAAAATATCATGATATTACTGCTGAGGACAAGAATCTGCTTAAAAAAGCTGGCGTACATGATTTTGCTCTGAATTTAATTACATTTAAGCCACAGTATAAGAAGGCCTTTGCGTATGTCTTTGGTAAAACAATCGTAGTGGATAATCTTGATTCAGCCCGGAAAATTGGAGTAGGTACAACCCGCATGGTTACCATGGATGGTAGCTTAGCAGAAGAAAGTGGAGTCATGCGCGGCGGCTTTATGGCGCGGAAAGCGTCAATTGGATTTAAAGAAAAGGATTCTTTAGAAGAATTAGAAAAAGTAGAACGGGAATTAGGAGAATGGCAAGGTGTTATTGTCAATGTGGAGCAGAAACGGGAAGTTAATTTACAGGAGATTTCCGCATTGCGAACCAACAGGGCAGAGGTAGAAGCAGAGGTTATTAAATTGGAAAAGAGCCTGCATTTGGATACCCATGATCTAGAAGCTTCTACTGACTTAAAGAAAGAATTGCAGGCACGGTTACAAGAAGTAGATACTGCTCTGGCTGTAGTGCAAAAAAATGTTGGCACAGTCAATAAAGATCTGGCAGAATTGAAAACAGTAAAACAGAATCTTCGTTCTGAAGTAAATCAATTACGCGATCCACGCTTGTTAGCACAGTTAAGCGCTTTTGAAGAATCACGACAGAAATGTCGGGAAGATACTTTACGTTTGGAAAGCGATTTGAAGAACATACTCACTCAGATGGAGCAGATGTTAGCTCCTGAAAAAGAGAAGATTAAAGAAATTTTAAAACAGCATGATAAGGAAGAGCACCGTTTCCATGGAGAAATTAACCGTTTAACCGGCAGCATTAAAGAACGTGAAAAGGAATTGGAAGTGCGCGAAAAAGAAAGCAGGGAGTTTTATTCTACCTATAAAGAATTATTCGTGACCAGAGAAAAATTAAGTGCAGAAAGCACCAAAGCGGAAAATGAAATCGAATCATTACGAGAAAAATCTCGTGAATCTGAACGAGAGATTAATCTTATCTCATTGAAGAATGCGGAAGTAAAAGCAAGATTAGCAGGATTGCAGGAAGAATTTGCAAGGTATAAGAATGCAGCAATTTTGTCTAATAAAAATATAGAAGAGTTAAAACAGGAAGTGATCAAATTTGAAGTCATGCTAGGCCAGATGTCGGCAGTAAACATGAAAGCTCTGGAAGTGTACGAGCAAGTTGAATTTGAGTTCAATAAGTTGTTAGAGAAGAAAGATGAATTAGGCAGAGAAAAAACTGACGTGCTTACGTTAATGAATGAAATTGAGTCCAAAAAGAAAGAACATTTCATGAGAACGTTTAATCAAGCTAACGACAATTTCCAAAAGATCTTTAGCACCTTATTTACGAAAGGAAAAGCTTACTTAGAATTAGAGAATCCCAATGCTCCGTTTGAGGAAGGCTTGAGTGTCAAGGTAAAATTGGCCGGAAATCGGTTTATGGATATTAAATCCTTATCGGGAGGAGAGAAAACTCTGACCGCGTTATCCTTTATCTTTGCAATTCAAGAATATCAACCTGCTTCATTTTACATTTTGGATGAAATTGATGCTGCGCTGGATAAGCAGAATTCAGACATATTGTCTAAATTGATCAGAAGCTATGCGGATCGGGCACAGTATATCGTTATCTCGCACAATGATGCTATCATTTCTGAAGCAGATACGCTCTTTGGGGTTAGTATGAAAGATGGTGTGAGTAAGATTACCAGTTTGAAGATATAAATTTGTGTTTAATAAGCTTAATAAATGCACTATTTCTTTATCTGATTTCTATGAAAATTGTCTATACTGTTATGCCCATTGAAGGAATTGTTGAAGCTGCGCACCCACCTGTCGCAACTAGGATAGCGAAAGAAAAATTAAAAGCGATTATTGAAGAGCATTTCATGTGCAATGCCTTGGTGAATTCGTATGCAATTGCTGATGATCGAGAATTTCCTTTCCCATTTGATGCACCAAATCCTTTGAAGATGTCTGGTTTCTTTGGTGAAAACCCCGATTATAACAAGATAGCAAGGGAACTTACAGAATTGTTTGAACAACCAAAACGGGAGTATGCCGATTTTCAAGCAAAGTTAAGTGCAGATTTGGAAAAAGCAACGGATGAAGAAATCGTCGCTATGATAGAAAGATTCCATTATACTCCGGATGGAACTAAAGCAAGACATAATGAAGCGGTCACTAACATTAGAAATCTATGGGGATCTCATTTTGGGGCTGATGATGCTCTGAGACAAGATATCGAAGCTCAAGGATATAATAAAACGCGGAAAGATTTGATAGATGCTTTAGCAATATTAGATGATTGTCATGTTTATGGACTTTTACGAAACCTTCAGGAAGCTGAAGTTTTATTAAAATCAGGAAAAAAGGATAAAGCTAAGGAAATGGTGGTGCGTCATTATAGTAACTGGAGACGAAAAAATTTGGCTCCCTTGTATAATGCTTGTGGTGATGCTAAGTTCTATGGGGGAGGGTTCTGGATTGCCAGGATGGTCGCTCCTACTGGAGAAAATACTGAAAGCTGGAAAAATCAAAGTCGCTTTACAAAAGTAGAAGAAGCATTAGATTCTTGGAAGATGCCTTTCCAAGTGATTCAACTTTGATTCTTTTTCTTAAACTAATATATTATTAAGAAAGTAAAAATAAAATTACAAAGTATTTTTTGCTTCTTCCATCAAAGGCAGAACTGCTTCAACTTCGCTCTTGGTCATTCTTCCTAATTTAGAGAAAGTCCATTCTCCCTCTGCGCTGCGGTTTTCTCGGCTTAATTGTAATTTAGGAATTCCATTGTTGTAGGAGAACGCGGCAACAGTAATCTTAGTATTCCCGAATTCTACGCTTTTTGAAAACAATTCTTTATCTAAACTTTTATCAAATCCTGCCATTTTAAAGCCTCCTTGAACTTACTATTGACTAAAAAAGTGGTTGTATTATAAAGGTATCGTTGTGAAAAGAAATTACTTATATTTTTTGTGATATTCTTCAATAATCTCTCGGCAGGTTTTACCTTGATGATATTTGGTTCTATCAACAGCTGCTCTTTCATAAATAAAATCTGTAATCTCACGATTTCCTTCTGCTTTTTCTAACAGCTCTCTACAAAGATTATATGAGTTTCTTAAAGCATCTTCTTGCTTTGCTGGTTCAACTGCAAGATAATGTATCCCTGCTGCTAGTCCCATTACTGTAAAAGGTATTACGATCGTAGCAATTTGTAGCTTCTTCATCTCTCACACATCCAAATTAACAACTTCTTTAGCATGCTTCTCAATAAACTCACGTCTTGGCTCAACTTCGTCGCCCATGAGGATAGTGAAAGTCTGGTCAGCAATAATAGCGTCTTCTACTGCCACTTGTTTCAATTGGCGTACTACCGGATCCATGGTGGTTTCCCACAACTGCTGAGGATTCATCTCACCCAGACCTTTGTAGCGTTGTATTCCTACGCCTTCGCCCATCTCGGCAACTAATTTGTCTTTTTCAGCATCAGAGTATACATACTCCACCCGTTTTCCTTTTTGCAATCTATACAAAGGAGGCATAGCGATATAGATGTGTCCTTTTTCAATTAAGGGAGCCATATGGCGGTAAAAGAATGTAAGTAGTAGAGTCATGATGTGTGAGCCATCAACATCGGCATCAGTCATGATCACTACTTTGCCATAGCGCAACTTAGCGACATCGAAATCTTCGCCTACTCCTGTTCCTAGGGCAGTGATCATGGCGATGATTTCTCTATTTTCCATAATCTTGTGTAGTCTTGCTTTTTCCACGTTGAGGATTTTTCCTCGCAGCGGAAGAATAGCTTGGAATTCGCGGTTGCGGCCTTGTTTTGCGCTGTTGTGAACAAATACTCCGGAAGCTAAAGCAAAGTTATGGGTATGTGGAACTTCGATGTCGTAAACATCAATCTTTTCATCTACTTTTATAATCTCTTTTATTTTATGATTGAAATTTTCAACTGCTTCTATTGCTTCTTCAGGATCATTCCAGAAAAACCTTTGAGTAAAAGTATTAAATTTCAGTAAATTTTTATTTTCACTGGTCTTCCGCAATTCAGTGTAAGTATCTATATCCATCTCTCCACATTGGTCATATACTTTACGCAATGCCTTCAAGGTTTCCATGAAGTAGGTCTGATCGTATGCTTCTTTTCTTTTTGCTCTGAATTCTGGAGTCCATTGTTGTTTAGTCTTTTCACTTCTCCATTTTTGCAATTCTTCATTTTCCCATTGTTTTTTAGCTAATTCTGATAAGAAAATCTTTTTTTCAGGATTGTCGCTAAAAAATCGTTTAACTAATTCTGACTGCTCTTTACGATGTTCTTCCTTGCTCCAATATTCTTGTTGAGCCTGTTGGAGATGGTTATTATTCGCCTCGCGATATTCTTCATTCTGCTTATAGAATTCTAAGAACTTATTTTTCATAAATTCTTTGTATTCAGGATTTTCCCATTGTTTCTTTGCTTGTTGGCTGAGAATGGTTCTAGTTTGAGGCTTTTTCATTCTCTGGCTCATCATTGTTCTAAACTCAGGAGTTTGCTTCAATGCTCTGCATTTTTCTTTAATCTCATCAGTGTGCAGAGTTTTGCCAATATGTTTTCTGTGCAACTGTAAATGTTCTTTGTCTGTTAACCTTACAATATTGACAGGATTATTGTTTAATTTATTGAAATCGGCATGATGTCGGTGTGCTCCTGATTCAAGGGAATACATCTCGTTGTGAATGTTCCATTCATCAGCCAACATATGTGTAAAAATCCATCGATGTTGCTGGTTATCATAGACCATTTCGTATCCTTCAATAGTTATCCTCTCCCCTTTATGTGATAATTGCTTTCGTAAGGGCATTAGAGAGTCAGTATTAACGAGTTCTTTTGCTTCTTTGTATGTTCCATCACGCAACATAAAACGGTGATCCGGAGTACAGATAATCTCTTCATCATTATCAAGAATGATTTTGATCACTTCAGCATTTTTCTTGGTAATTCTTGGATGTTTAACTTCTTCGATGCCTATTGTTGCATTTTTTCTAATAGTATAGCAAAAATTTCTTTTTCCTTGGTTATGTTCTTCAACTAATTTTTCAAAGGAAAGATTTCTGCCATCAGCAAGAGCAATTTCTGTGTCTCCTGAAAAACAGCCGCCCGCAGAATCTCCTTCAACAATAAATATCTCGCACTTAGGAACATCACGGCTGCTGCAATCTGCCAATTTTCCTGGCAATCCAGCACCATCAAGAGCACCTTTTCTTCTGGTTAATTCTCGAGCTTTACGAGCTGCTTCTCTGGCTCTCGCGGCGTCAATGCACTTGCCAATAATTGTTTTTACGGAAGTAGGATTTTCTCCAAAATAGGTGTTAAGTTCGTCATTAACGACTGAGTTTACAATTCCAAAAACATCGCTGTTTCCTAATTTGGTTTTAGTCTGTCCCTCGAAAAGAGGTTCAGGAACTTTGACGGATATGACGGTAGTGAGTCCTTCTTTCATATCGTCTCCAGTTAGTTTTATTTCCTTGCCATTGAATATTTTCTTGGCAAAATTGTTCAATACTCTGGTCAATGCCGTTTTAAAACCAGAAAGATGAGTCCCGCCTTCGATAGTATTAATGTTATTAACGAAAGAAAAGACATTTTCCTGATAGCTGGCATTATAGCGTAATGCGATTTCGACTACAGTATTATCTTTAGTTTTTTCGAAATAGATAACGCCGTGTAAAGGTTGTTTATTTTGGTCAACATATTCAACGAATTGTTTAATGCCGCCTTCGTATTTGAATACATCATGCTTATCCTGCTCACGTTCATCGACGAGCTCTATTTCTATGCCCTTATTGAGGAAGGCTAGTTCTCTCAGTCTTTTGGCAAGGATATCGTAATGATATTCGGTTTCAGAAAAAATCTGCTCATCGGGCTTGAAATGGATAATAGTGCCGGTTTCTGCGGTATCTCCAGTAATTTTTACTTCGCCTAGAGGATTTCCCTGCGAATACTGCTGGTAATGGATTTTTCCGTCTCTTTTAACTTGGACTTCTAAGGCGATAGAAAGGGCGTTTACCACGCTTAAGCCAACTCCGTGTAAGCCCCCAGATACTTTATAGGACTCCTTGTCAAACTTACCGCCGGCATGGAGCTTGGTTAAAGCTACCTGTAATGCAGTCATATTGTATTTAGGGTGTATATCAACAGGAATGCCTCTCCCATTGTCAAAGACAGTAACAGAGTTATCGGGATGGACCAGAACCTTGATCTTGGTACAATGGCCGGCCAGAGCTTCGTCAATGGAGTTATCGACAATCTCCCAGACCAGATGGTGCAATCCGCGGATGCCGACGTCTCCGATGTACATGGATGGGCGCACCCTTACTCCCTGAAGACCCTCCAGTACCCTAATATTTTCTGCCGTGTATTCTGATTTTTTTGGGTTATCCTTTTCAGTCATTTTTCTCTCCAATTTTATATCTCATGTTGTCTACAGGAATATGATCCTTAATTAGATCTATTAATTTGCCAGTATCTTTTTTGTAGAAAGTTAAATAGTAATACTTACCATCTCTAAATCGTATAGAACAATTTAGCCCCCATTTTTCTAAAAAATATTTTTGCATAAGTTTATGTTCTTCTAAGGAAAAGGAGTTAGTACAGAGAATCATGTCTTTGATGGAATTACAATAACTTCCATCATCGCTAATCCACATAGCTAAGCCTTGTGGTGTTATTTGGTTTAAAATTTCTTCATTAACCTGCTTCCTTCCATCTTTATAAAATAAGCCATAATAATAATTAAATAAGGGGTGCGCGAAAGTAGTAAATGAATGGGAGGCATATTTGTGATTTTTGTGCATATAAGACTTAGGCTTAGATAAAGTGAATTCGCTAAATAGATCATGAATCCAGAATAAATAATCTTTCTGTTTTTCAGAATGTTCAACTCTAAATAAAGTATTCTTTCCTCTTTTTCTGAGACTTCCATCTCCTAATAACATACCAATAATGACATTATGTTGTTCTTCTGAGAGCAGGATTCTGGGATTCTTTGAGAGAGTTGATTTCCATTCTTTAATAGCCTTTCTTAGCGAACGTACTGGCATTGCTTTGATATCAGATGTCTTCATAAAGAGATCTAATTCTCTTCTTATCTTAAAAGTAGTTAGTAAAGGAGCCTTGCTTTTTTCCAAATCAGGAAAAAAATTTAACAACTTAGCCTCACTTAATGCTCTAGCGAAAAGTGAATTGTTTTTAAGAGAGTATTTTTCTATGAGTTTTTTTGAATCTCCCCGTTTTTTTGCTTCATGGAGAAGTACATTAAAATCTAACCTTTTTCTGACCGCTTCCAGCCCTTCCAGTACCTGGATCTGGGCCGCCCCATACTCTTTTCTCGGGCTTGGAGTACCTGTTGCAGGGGTTGTTTTTTGGTCTGGTGTAGGTTCCATTTTTGTAGGTTTGCGAAAATCGTTTTATCGACGATAAACTATAAGAATTTAGTGCCTTTTTTTGTTTATAAAACTATCGGTGATTTAGTGGTTATTTTGCATCTAGCTTAGCTTTTCCTCTATCTCTTTTCTTATTGTAGAAATGTATAAGTCTAACTGCATCTCTGCACTTTTCCACATCTCTTTGCTAATGTCTAATCCTTGATATTTATTCTTATTTCTTATCGTCCTAATATTTTCTAGAAATTTCCAATCTAATTCGAGATCTTCAAAATGAAGAACAACAAATGCAAATAAAGCCTGATGGTTGCTTGTTTTCTGTCGTTTAAAGCGCATAAGTTGATCACAAAGTTCTCGGAAAACATCATAATGGATGTTAAATATCACTCGCCAACTTGGATTTTGCAACTTGCGCAATTCTTTTCCGAATTGATAATCTTCCATGGCCATAGTTAAAACCTTCTTTATTTCATCCTTATCTAGATTGGCTTCCTCGTATAAGCCGTCTGTGGAAAATTGCTCATACATTTGTTCTGCGTTTACTTCTTTAGACATTAATGTTTACCTCAAAAGGTTCTATATTTTCTGTAATATGAAAACCTTTCACAATATTAGGTATTACTGCAGGATCAAGCTCTTTTGTAATCTCATTCTTATTTTGATATGCAAATAGCTGTATCTCATGCTGTAATTTTCTTTCAAATATTTCCTTCTGAAATTCTGTATCATCGCCGTAGATAAACAAATCTATGTCACTTGATTTATTCCAATCTCCTCTGGCGAAACTTCCAAATAAAATAGCAGTTTTGATGCCTTTACAAGTATTAAGGGTTTCAAAAAGTCCGCTTTCTTCTAAAATTCTTAATCCATATAATTTTTTTTCGGAGCGGAATTTGGCTGATTCTCGATTTGCAAGATAATATGGCATCTTTCCCCTTTTCTTAACTCGTATAATTATTTTTTCTTTCTGTAATTCTTTCAGAAAATGATTAGCCCGTTCTCTACTTATACTTCCTTCGCTTAAGATAGTTTCAAAATGCCATCTTCTAAGGG
>DATDTA010000048.1:0-6634 GCA_035291085.1 Candidatus Nanoarchaeia archaeon
GAATTTTTCCACTTCTTCAAAAATTCTTTCTTAAACTTCGCAAAGGTTCCAGCTTTAATATTCTCTTTTGCTTTCTCAACCAACTGTAGCACAAAATGCAGATTGTGGATGCTCATCAGTCGTTTACCTGCCGGCTCTTCGATTTTGATGAGATGATGCAGATATGCTTTAGTGTAAGTCATACAGGTATGGCATTTGCAATCTGTATCGATGGGCGTAAAATCATGCTGAAATTTTAGTCCGCCAAGGTAAATTCTACCTGTAGTCGTGAAAATAGTTCCATGCCGCGCATTCTGGGTAGGATAGACGGAGTCAAAACAGTCAACACCTCTGCCGATTAATTCAAGTAACTCTTCCGGACTACCTACACCCATCACATAGCGCGGTTTGTCTTTGGTGATGAAAGGCAGGACCGCATCAACTGCAGCATACATATCTTCTTTCGGCTCGCCGATGGCTACCCCGCCAATGGCGATTCCATCGAAATCGAGAGAATTGATGAATTTAGCTGACTCTTCCCGCAGATCTGGATAGAAGTTTCCTTGCACGATACCAAATAATAATTGTTTGGAATCACCTTTTAATTTTTTGTGCCATTGTAATGATTCTTTTCCCCAGCGATGGGTATTTTCCATGGCGGTTCTAGCTTCTTCCTTACTTACACCATAGCCAGACATGTCGTCTAACATCATGGCCACATCGCTGCCTAAGGTCAATTCAATATTCATTATCTTCTGCGGAGTTATGACCACTGGACTATTATCAAATGGATTCCGAAAGTGCAGCCCTTTCTTGCTTTTTTGCTGGAAAATATTACGAGACATCTGAAATCCACCGCAATCGGTAAAAATAACTCCTTTGAAATTCATAAATTTGTGCAAGCCAGATAATTGTTTGACTGTTTCTATTCCTGGTTTGAAACTTAGAAGCAGAGCATTAGAGATTAAGGCTTTAACACCGGCATTCTGGTAGTCATCAGTGGTAATATGTTTCCCGGTACCTTTAGTTGCCGCAGGCATAAAGAAGGGCGTTTCGATAGTTCCGTGCGCGGTCTTGAGCTTTCCTACGCGAGCGTTTCCTTCTTGGTGGATTATGGTGAATGACATTTTTTATTAGAGCACTAAGCCCGGAGTTCTGTAAGGGGGTAGAGGTAGTCTTCTGTTTATCCCTTGAACAAGCTTGATGTAGGTTGACTGAATTTTTTTGAATTGAGGAGAATTTTCTTGTTTAACCACTCCATCAGTTCGCGGAATATCAGAATTAGAAGCAGCATTGGCGTGGAATTCAAGTGAATTATATTTTATATCAGGATGAATAAGTGTAAAGATACTGTCATCAGCTTCGAAAATTTTATTTCCGATAGTTATTTTATATGATAAGGGGATAAGTAAACCGACGGTAAATGTGCCCAGTAATGCGACCGCCCATATAAACTCACCAACATCGCGAGGATTAATTGCCCATTCAACAGATTTTTTTCTAATAGCATAAGCAACAGTTCCTTTATAGTCTCCTGAGGGAATATCGGAAAAATTTCCAAGAAGATGAGCAAAAACCCGTTCATCTACAGATACAGAAGAATAAGCTACAAAAGAACTTCTACAACCATATACTCTAGCATTTCTTCTCTTTTCAAACTGCCAATCATCAATTTCCCTCATTGAAGCTTCAACTACCTCTGCAAGTTTATTTCCTGGTACTGGCGTTCCTAAATTAAGTGTTAATACCATCCTAACCTCTATTTTGGCGCATATTTTTTAAATAATACTATTGTTTTACCCTTATTACAAAGTTTTGGAAGGAATAAAAAATGGGATCGCCAACAGATGAATATTTACAAAGGAGTGAGTTGCTCCATAAAGCTTTAGGAAAAGTTAATTTGGACAATCTTGAAACAAGGATTGAACCACTCTCTATAGATGGAGAAATGGTTTTAGCACCTTCTGGTTGTCTGGGTTTCTACCAAGGAAATAAGAAAGTAGGAGAATTATACTTCACAGAAGATCCTATACGTTTAGTAGAGTTAGAATCTTCTTTCAAGCAGTATGCAGATGAGCTAAGAAAGAAATTAGGGATTTGAATTTTTTGTTATTTTTTATTCTTATTTTACAATAGCTAAATTATTTTAAAGGGATGAGTAACGCCCTATCTTTCATGCCTTATGCTGTGTACCGAACTGAAATCTTTAGTAAGAAATTGAGTATCTTTACAGAGGATTTTAAGGAACAAATTGACCAAATTGAAGAGCACCTAAAAGATAATCCTTATGTTGGTAAGCCTTTAGGTGTTCGCTGGTTTCGTGAAAAGAAACTAGATGTTTTTAGGATGTATTATCTCATTTATGAAGATTTACAAGCAGTTTATATTATAACACTCAGCGGAAAGAAAGACCAGCAGAAAGTTATTAACACCATTCGCGTATTTCTGGAACAATACCGAATAGAAATAGAAGAAAAATTGAACAGTTAAATTACTTCACACGCTGGACCCTCCCAGCTTTAATGTCTTTTAATCCTTGTACTAACTCCTGAAGGAGCTCTTCATCTATCTCAGCTTTGCGTTTTAGTTCTTGGTATTCCCGTTTAGGTATAGTTACTGTTTCCATAGCTAACTAAAATCATCCTGGCTTTATATAATTTTTCTTGTTTTCTCGCAAATCTTTTAAAATATGTAAAGTATCTCAAACTCAATGATCATTTTAGGCGTAGAATCGACCGCACACACTTTTGGCGTAGGCATTGTAACTGACAAAGGCAAAATCCTTGCTAACGTCAAAGACAGTTATACTTCTAAAGATGTGGGCATGATTCCTCACGAGATCGCTGAGCACCATGAAAAGGTCGCTGAAAAGATTCTTAAGGAAGCTTTCAAGGCAGCTAAAGTGGAATGGAAAGACATTGACTTCATCGCCTATTCTGCCGGTCCTGGTTTAGATCCTGCCCTCTGGAAAGGATACAATATCGTCAAAGACTGGGCAGAAAAGCATGATAAAAAACTCATGGGAGTAAATCATTGCAGTTCGCATCTCTCCATCGGCAAACTGTGGAACAAATTGAAAGACCCAGTCTATCTCTATGTCTCTGGAGTCAATACTCAAATCATCGTCCAAGAGCAGAAAAAGAAAGGAGAAGGAAAATATCATGTCCTGGGTGAAACTCTGGATATCGGTTTAGGGAATATGTTAGATAAGTTTGGCAGAATTTTAGGATTAGGATTTCCGGCTGGTCCCAAAATAGAAGAACTGGCCAAGAAGGGAGAATATATTGAACTACCGTATATCGTTAAGGGGATGGATGTTTCTTTCTCAGGGCTATTAACAAAAGCACAACAACTGTGGGAGAAAAAAATTTCCAAAAATGAAGCCTTAAGGAAAGAAGGAAAAGGTCAGGAAATACCCTATACCACGGACGAAAATCATTATAAGATATTGGAAAGACTACACAAAACATCAGACAAACCAATCTCCAAAGAAGATTTATGCTTTTCCTTGCAGGAAACTGCCTTTGCCATGTGCGCTGAAGTAGCTGAACGTGCTCTCGCGCATACTGGTAAGAAAGAATTGTTGTTAGTCGGCGGAGTTGGCGCAAACAAACGCTTCTGTGAGATGCTGGAGTTGATGTGCAGGGAGCGTAATGCAAAATTCTACCAAGTGCCCATGGATTTAGCTGGCGATCAGGGCGCGATGATCGCCTGGGAAGGTTTCTTGCGCAAAGATTCGTATGGCAACATAGAAGTCAATCCTCATTGGCGAGCTGATGAAGTGTGAGAAGTGTTGTAGGCGGTCTTTTTTTGTTGTTAGCTGGTTGTCATTCTGTTACTCCTCCAGAAACTCCTCAGTACGATCGCTATGAGCAACAAATAATTTTTCACGCTGATCCTGAAAATTATCATAAAACCGGAGAACATGGCGCGGTTGCTAAATATGTTGATCAAAATCCTTTCGTATTTTACAATCCAGAATGGTTCAGCTCTATGCCGCAAGAAATGCAGACTTTCTTCTTCCAGCATGAAGTGGCTCATTTTAGATTAAAGCATGTGAAAAGAGAACCATATTTCGTTACTGAGAAACAAAAAATGCTGATGGAAATGCAGGCAGATTGTCATTCAATGATCTATCTGAGAAATAAACTACATTATTCAGCAGACCAATTTGAGACCATTTTTGAATTTGCAGATTTTCAGTTAGAATGGTATAGGGCTGCTGATTTAGGGAATTGTTTGAGGAAGAAATAAGTATATGATTCCCGTTGCTTTTTTATGGAATATTAAAGTATCTGAGCTATACCTAGACGCTGTATACGTCAAGAACACTTACTTTCTCATGAAATGCCTCATCCATTCTCCTTTTCATCTCCCGTAACGTCTCCAGACGGCCGGCTTCCATAATTCTTTTCTCAATAGTATCGAATAACGTACTTGCCCTTTCAAAAAGTGCAGGATCATCGTATCTCTTGGAGACATCTGCCATGAACAGTTCCTTGTCCCCAGCATAATTATGGGCCAGCGCCTCCTCTCCGATGGGTAGGTGGAGGGGTTCAAGCTCCCTGGATTTCTGTTCGCTTTGATTCAGCAGGTAGTCATGAGTAGCTTCAAGAGCTTTATTGCCATCGCCGCCGCCAATCTGACGGAGTGTGGAAAAGAAATTTTTTCCTTCTGGACCTTCCATCCACTTCTTATGAGCCTGTCCAGTGAGAGACGCACCGCGTTGGACATTGTGCCAAAAACGATAATATGGTGCAGTTGCCCTTCGTAATTCTTCGTGGGGAACGCTCTTGCCCATATCATTATGTACCAATTCGTGCCGTATGTACTCAACCTGATCCGTATCATTAGGTACTCCTACCCCTCTCTGTGTGCATAAATAATACAGACTGAATGTCAGTGGATCGAGATATACTTTATCCGTGACCGGCTCATACATGGCGCCAGGTGCGTTGTCATATGCGTTACCATGTTCATCCACGGAACAGGTAAAACTAAATTTTCTTAACTCGCTGCAGAGATCACGAAATCTCTGTTCGCTTATTCCTCTTCTTCTGTTCAACAACTTCTCAATATTTCCGATCCGTGTGCCAACATAGGTGTTGATGAATTCTTGCGTAGGAAATCGTATTCCTATTGGTTCATTTTTATCTACTGGGTAGAAGAAAGGTCTAGCTACTGCAATGACTACATCCTGGCGTTCGTAGTCTTCTTTCACCTGGGTGCATGTTTCTTCGACTATTCTTCGGAATTGTGTAGGGCCTTGGTATTGTATCTTCATTTTATTGAATCCTCATTGTTATGTCCGGAGTGATAGGCAGAATGCAATCCTCTTTCCATTAAGCCTCTTTTTAATAGTGTAAAATCTACTTTTCTTTCTCGTAGTCTTTCCTCAAGCTTGTTTCTATAATCTCCCATCGCAGCTTCATAGCTGTTTTCTGGACCAGCTCTGGATTGAATCATTTCTGCCGATTTCAGGCTAAGCTGTAATCCTTCTTTCACACGTGGCGCATAAATGAGATACTCTCCATCGCATGAATTTCCTTGCCAAACTAGATATCCCCCCAAGGACGGATTTACTTCGAATACTAATAAGCCATGTGCTTCAAAACTATTTTTTACACAAAACACTGGATTAATATAACCATCTAAGGCTCCTGCATGCATTCCTCCAGAAGTTGGTCTAATTCCTTCTTGCAGTATTTTTAGACATAAATCGATATATTCATCTGAAGAAATCCAGTCTTGAACTTCAACAGGATCATAATGTACTATTCCCCGAGATAAAGAAGGTGTGACCCCATGGTAGAATCTTCCGGTATTATCTACTTGTTTATCACCACTAGGAAAATTGAAGACTGAAGATAATAACTTTGCTAATTTAGTGTAATCTCCTTTGTGATATGCCTGGAGCGCTTTTTGGTAATATTCATCTGATCGTAACAATTCTCCTATAAGTTGAACTTCTGTTTCCCAGTAGACTAGTTTTTCAAGATTAGGTAAATCTAAATCCCCATCGGTTCGGATTATGGGACCAATAAATGTAAGATCATCAGCTTCAAAAATACCATTAAAATCAGCATTCATTTCGATCAAAAGATCGCCTATTCTGTCTGAATCATAACCATAGAGATCTCCAAAACTATAATCGGCCATATACTTTAATCTCCAGGCTACATTTTCTAATCTTCTAATCAATTGGGACCTACCGGTTGTCATTTTCTCTTCTCCGTAAGCATTTTCTGCGTGGCCAATTCAATGAAATGACTCTTATTGCGGAAGATACCATTTTTTACCTTCTGCTCGACTTCTTTGATAGTGTTCTCTTCCATTGATACAGATACTTTGATTTTCATAGTAATAAGTAGTAAGATTTGCCCCTACTTTATAAAACTTTCTTAAAAGTATCACTTCAGAGTAGTTACTTAGCTAAATAAGATAATCTTTAAATATTAGTTTGATTTTTCATACTAAATGAAAGAAACAATTAAAGTTTTATTTTTTAACCATACCCTTAGAAGATGGCATTTTGAAACTATCTTAAGCGAAGGAAGTATAAGTAGAGAACGGGCTAATCATTTTCTGAAAGAATTACAGAAAGAAAAAATAATTATACGAGTTAAGAAAAGGGGAAAGATGCCATATTATCTTG
>DATDTA010000049.1:0-1306 GCA_035291085.1 Candidatus Nanoarchaeia archaeon
ACGAAGACGGGAGTTAGCCCAAAAAGGTTGGCGAGAAGATGAGTTACGCCGAGCAGAGGAAATTCTTGATCGAGCAACCGCACATGATCTTTTCTTTTCCAAAATAGTTTTCTGGAGCGCTTTGTTGGTGATTGTTTTTGCAAACCTTACCGTTGCATTGATATTAATTCCCTTTCTTATTGCTCTTGATACCGGATTCCTCTATGGCATTATTGCAGTACTTGCCATAACTATTGGATTCCTCTACAATTTCTTGATCACCGACATTGGCTTATTAGAAAAAAAACACCATCGGATCGCCAGTGTAATTGTGCCCCTTATCGGCGCAGGAAATGCAGTTATCATGGTGCTTATCTCCAACCGTTTTGTAGAAAGTTTGCAATTAAATCTTCAGCCGCACAATCCCTGGATCGTTGCCGCCATTTTTGCTGGAGCATTTATTCTGCCATATGTTGCAGATCAGATTAGAATGATGTTAAAATAGGTTTACCACGGAAATTTCTTGCCTTTGAACCAAAACTGTCCTGATTCTACTTTCGAATTAGCAAGTTTAAAAATATCTTCGGCTGCTTCTTCAGGTTCAATATCGGCATTTGGGCCACCCATATCTGTCTTCACCCAACCTGGGTGTACGCACGAGACAGTTATTTTATCCTTGAGTCTTATTGCCAACAATTTTGTGAACATATTTAGCCCCACTTTAGAGATTCGATAAGTTGCATCATTGTATACTTTTATTTGATTCAAAGAACCTTCCCGCGAGGAGATATTTACGATATGTCCACTACCGTCCATCATGGACACCATCCGCTGTGTAAAGTCAATTGTGCCGATTAAGTTTATTTCTAAGGTTTTTCTCAGCATTTCAATCTCTATATCTTCAACTGGCCCATTTAACTCTTCGTAAACAACTCCAGCATTATTAATTAAGATATCAATTTTCTTCTTTAACTTAACGAAATCCTGCACACATCTTTCTATACTTTTACTAGAAGATAAATCAAGTTTCAACAAGGTTAAATCTGTATGTTTAAGAGGAGATTTCCCAGTAGTCGAAGTGCCCATAACAGTATATCCCCCCTCAAGAAATTTCCCTGCCAGAGCTTTTCCTATTCCACGGCTGACTCCAGTTATAAAAACTATTTTCTCCATAAAGTAAGAAGAAACCATTTAGTTTAAATTATTTTCCTAGTAGAATTATCGAAGTTTATTCTTCCAACAAAATCCTAACAATTGCAGCATAAGCTGGTCTGGCTATCAACACTCCCACGGACATACCTACTATCGTAGTCAGCGCGAATCCTTT
>DATDTA010000050.1:0-1688 GCA_035291085.1 Candidatus Nanoarchaeia archaeon
AGACGATAAAGACGCTTTTAAAAGACTTCCTAGTCAAATACAAAATCAATTCCGCGATTACGATGAATATAAACTTCATATGTATGAAAAGTATATTTTTGAAAGGACGATAGACGTTTCTCCCTCGCAATGGTTTGGAGATGAGCAGGTACGCTATTCTCCAAAAGGAGAAGATTTTATAAACGACCATATGACAGAATGGCTTTCTGCCCAGTTTTTTGGAGATGTACCTAAAGAATACGTGAGAAATCATGTAATGAAGTTATTCACGTCCTCATTATCCATGACTGAAAAAATGAGATGGGAAAGGGGAGGAATATCAGAACCCCTCGCGAATCCTCAAAGGCCAAATCTTAACGACGAGCGATTTAAACCTGAAGATCTAGATGGATTTAGTGATGAATTAAAACGATATTTCATATCATATAAAAGAGGCGTCGCTCTCAGATTCCCAGATGCCAACGGCCGCAACTATAACCTGGACGCCATGGACGAGGAACAATTTTTTACCATGATGAAAGGATTTCACACAGAGCTTTTAAGCCATCTTCGTGCACCCAAGCGTTCCCGACAAGACGTTCATGCACCGATGGAAACCTTATCCAGAAGATATGCGGTGTTAATGAGCAAGAAGATGGGACATCTGGATCATCTTGTCGGAGGAAGCACTTTCAATTACGGCGAATTTAAAATGACACAGGCAGGACGCCGTGTAGGGGCACGGTGGGCAAGCGAGGCGAATGTCATCGCAACCAAACATAATCCCGCTCTCATGGCGCTGATTAACGAAGGAATTCCCGGATTTGTACTTGCCGGATATACCGGAGGAGAAGAGATGAAAAAAGGAATTGATGAACAACTAGTAAAGCATATAGCAGAAGCATCTCTTGCAGTAGGGGTTAACATAGATCCTATGGAAGGAAGAAGAATAGCGGTAAAACTTGGAATATTTATGGAAAGAATTTTAGCAAAGGACCGGAAATACAGAATAAAAGGCATCGGAAATTTATTTGAGACGTTATCCCGTGCAAAAAGAGGAGTACAGAGCACGCTTATGAGCGACACATTCAAGCAGCACTTAGGTAGACCGGTTACCCGTATGGAAACAGAAGACTTAGCATATATGGGGAGAAAAATCAGCCAGACAGCGAATGTAGAATGGACGCATAAAGGAACTCCAACATATGAGGAAATGACAGGTTTATTTTCAAGATTCGTAAAAAAGGCGTCAGGAGGACGAATAATAAGAAGAAGAGTGATAAGTCACGAAGAAAACGATGTGCATATGGGTCAGTACCGAAAAGCAGTTGGTGCGGGAGGTGGAGCAAGATTTATCGAACAGTTTCTGCCGATTGGTGTATTGATATTCATGTTGATGATCTTAGCTCAGATGCGTTCTGCTTTTAAAGCAAATCAACAAAAATAACCTTGTAAACTTTTAGAGTAAATACGATAATTAGAAATCATGAAGAAGTTACTTGCGATACTCACTGCTTTTTCCATTATTATTCTCATATTTTCTAACGCGACTACTTCTATCTATGCTACTCGAAGCCGTACAAATCTTTTAGCACAAAATAATCTAGAGGACGCCGGGAAAAAAATAAAAGAAGGACTTGGTTGCGGAGAGATAGGACAGAAATGCTGTAAGAAAGAAATTGATCTTCCAAAAGCAAGAGTGCCCTCAC
>DATDTA010000051.1:0-24772 GCA_035291085.1 Candidatus Nanoarchaeia archaeon
AGTCTTATAAAATGCAGAAGGGTCAACTACCTCTTTTTCCTTCCACTTCTGCGCTGCTTTCAGAACTTTTTCAAATGAACCGTAATGTGCGGTCAATATCTCCAGCACATATCCGCTGAATCCGCCGATATATGACTCTGCGCCGTACATATTATTTGCCTTACAGAATTGCTTCAGAAGACGGATATCATCTTTCACTTTTGCCGCATGCTTGTTTACCCAAGCAGAATGTAATGGTGAAATATCAGTTATATTTAGAGCCCGCTCTGCTTTTGCTATCTTCAAAATAGGAACAACTTCAAACAGTAAGCCACGATAAGCAAATTGAAAATAATCCCTGCTCCCATGTAGGCGTTCGATCTTCACTTTTGGAAACGTTTTTTTCAAAGACTTCTCCAGCAGCCCGGACAGCTCAGCAGACATATTTGCATATTTCTTGTAATCAAATAACACAAAGATATCTACATCATGATTTCCTGAAAGCCAAGTTCCCTTTGCGCCGCTGCCACCTAAAATAGCTTTTGCATCTACAAGTACAGCATTTAGTGTTCGAAGAAATCCATTCGCACTTGTAGAAAATTGCTTTTCCTCTTTCTTGCTTGGCTTAATAGCTGCTAATATCAATTTCATAAGCGAATCTTCCGCAATTCTTTGGCAATGCGTTCTTTAATTACCTTACGTTCCTTTTTCAACAATCGAAAATCGCCGATGAGAATTCTATGCACGTCTTCTTTGAAGAGGAAGAGTAGCAAAAGCAAGCTCACTACCAAACTTATACTTAAAAGTGGAATGCTAAACTCGCCGGTGCTTAATTCTGCGCCAAAGTAAGTCAATAAAATCATCTGCACCACAAAACCAGCAGTAGAAATAAGATTGAATTGCCATATCTTGATCGGGGTAAGCCCAGCCGTAAAACTCACTAAGTCGTTAGGAAAAATGGGGGCTAATCTAGCCAGGAATAAAGCCAGCAGCTTTTTTTCCTTGAAAAATAAGGTAAAGTGAAGAAGCTCTGATTCGTCAAAGAAAATACCTGCAATTTTTCTTCCATAGCTTCTTGCTACTGAAAAAATAATAATTGAACCGATAAAAGCACCAATAAGACTATACAGCAATCCTAAAAATGGGCCAAAAATGAATCCTGCCAAAATAGTAGTAAGCTGGGAAGGGACGATAGAAATCGTAGTCTGAAACGCCTGCAATAAAATTATCCCTAAAGGTGCAAGAATCCCTAAACTTAGAATGAAGGAACGTAACGCTTCAGGATTAGCGAGAGCTTCCTGGACTAGTTCCGATCGGGAAATTCCATAAAAAATAAGCACAAAGAGAGTGATTAAAAGAATAAATTTAAGTCTGGTCGTCCCCCTTTTCATAAGGGCAAGATATATTTTAGCGTTTATAAATTTTCGTACCTAAAAACAGGAGTAACAACAAATATTTAAAGGTAAACTGATTTTTGTAAAACATGAGTTTATACAGCGCTAAAGTACAATGTTTTGGCTGCGGGAAGGCAGTCGACAAGTCCGCTACTTTTACCTCTCTTAACGCTGCCCGGGATTTACGTTACCAATGTCCCAGCTGTTATGTTAAAAATAGAGATGATATTTTAGGAACAAACCAGGCTCCAGAGCTCATAAAGCGAGAATTTTTCTGCGGAAGATGCAAGTACAAATTCAAATCTAAAGCTTCTCTCTGCCCATACTGTAGCAAACCTGATCAAGTAGTAGAACAAGTTCATTCTGTAAAAGATTTATTATAAATTTACTCTCAAATAAGAACATCACAAAATAATATAAACAATAATGTTAACGAATGCGGCAACTTATGTTCTTTCTACCCAGCCCACTTCTTCATCCTTAACCGCATTAAACACAAACTCCTCGAACTCATGCCGTTCAGAACCAACTTCAACCCGTAAAGGAAGACCGTAGTACGTATCAACCCACATCAAAACGTCATCATTCGCTTTAAGTAGCCATACTTTTCTTTTTTCGATAATTTCTTCAGTAATTTTTTCCGCAGAAATTATTTCTTCCCGCCATTCAAAAGGAGTCTTAATATAGTACTGATCGTAATCTACGGGACCAATTTCCCCGATTTTAATGCAAAACTTCTTGCTTTCACAATACGCAGTTGCAGTTTTATCAATTATATTAAAAGTGACCACATCCATCTCATTTTTCTGATAAACTTCGGTCTGAACCGGTAACTCTCTTTTTACGATTGGTCCTTTAATCCAAAACTGAAGTACATTTTCTGTAGGCCTATCTAATCTTCGGTAAGTATACGAGATACTCTTAACATTACTGGTCTTAGCTAAAATTTCTTCAATCTCAGGAGGAATCTTCAATTCCACCGGTTGTTGTGGCTTAGGGCACAATTCTACATTTTCAACCGTACTTCCATCAGGGCAAACATACTGGGTTGGAGTACAGCCAGCTAAAAAGAATACAACTAAGAGCAATGTAAAGATCTTTTTCATAACTTCAACAACACTATTCCATTATATAAATTTAACCACTCAATTTTTTAAATAAAGAGCGAATTAGAACATCATGGTACAAAAAGTCAGCATCGCGCAAGCCCTGGAAATGGAAAATGCCCTTTTCCTGGATGCACGTACACCCAAAGAATATGCTGAAGACCGCTTGTTAGGGGCACTCAATGTTCCACTGCTCGATGACCAGGAACGGCATGAAATCGGCATAATCTATAAGCAATATTCCCGCGAGAAAGCTATTGAACGAGGAATGGAACTATTCCCTGCTAAAATTCCTTCCATTTACAATGCCGTCAAAGATCACCAAAAGAAAACCATTATTGTCTACTGCGCCCGGGGAGGAATGCGTTCTGGGATTATTGCCTCTTTATTGGAATCCATTGGGTTCAAAGTACTACAAGTGGAAGGCGGCTACAAAAGTTTTAGGCACCATATCATCAACCAGCTTTACAATTTTCAGTTGAAACCAAAAATCATCTGTCTCTACGGGTTGACCTGTTCAGGAAAGACCAAGCTTTTAGAGCAACTACCAAATGCTCTCAATCTGGAAGAATTAGCCCAGCATCGTGGCAGTTTATATGGTGGGATTGGCTTAAAACCGCATCGGCAGAAAAAATTTGAAAATCTTCTGCTGCAAAAATTGAGGGAATTAAATCATTTTGAATACATATTTGTAGAAGGCGAGAGTAGAAAAATTGGTGATGCTGAGATTCCTCCATTTTTATTCAAAGCTATGAAAAAAGGTTTGAATATACTTATTTCTAAAGATTTTGAGCTGCGGGTACAGGAATGTGTAGAAGAATACTTCTCTTCAGCTGAAAAAATCCAGCAAATTCTGGAGATTACTCCTCAGCTGAGAGACATTATCAGCAACAAACGAAAGCAGGAAATAATTTCACTTATTGAAGCAGGGAAATATCCAGAAGTAGCGAGAATCTTGTTAAAGGAATATTATGATGTCTTGTACACGCACACACTGAAGCAGGTTCGATTTGATCTTGAGATCTCTAACAACTCTATAGAAGATGCAATTAAAAATCTAAAAGAAATTGAAAAAATAAAAATAATCATTTAATTCTTATCTATTTTTTACAAGCACCTTTCTCACATCGGCAAGGGATAGTTTCTGTCAAATGTACTACATCATCACAAGAATGTTCAAGGAGGGTTCCTGCATCACGGCATGTATCTGTAAATGATCTTAACTTTGCCGAAGACAAACCTTTGTACTCCCCCTCTCCCTGCGTATAGGGGTCATTACCATCGCTATCTGTACAGCTACGTTGTAAATTGTAAGCAAACGCATTTCCAGTTATCTTGCCGTTTAATCCAGCTACCAACAAAACAACTGCTGCTAATCCCAATACGATTAAAACTGTCTTTTTCATTCAAACACCTCTTTAGATAATATCAGAAAGAAACTTTTGCCTAATATAAAGATTTTGGTGTTAGAAGGAAAAAAAAGAAAAAAATTACTTCAGGAAGTAGACATCTTTTAAATTTAAACTACCGGAGGGAACTAGCTGCTGTGTCCAAGTATTGCCCCCATCAGCAGTATGTAGTATTATCCCTGGTTGTCCGACAGCCCACCCGTTATTTTGGTCGGTAAAGTCGGCATCGTATAACCGGACATCTTTTCCAGAATAACTTTCAGTAGCAGGCCAAACTACTGGAGAACTAAAAGAACTACCTCCATCAGTTGTATGCAGAACTTTACCATGGATAAATCCGGGTATAGGTTCTGGACCGGATCCAACCAGCAAACCTTTAGATGCACCCCAAAATACTATCCTCTCAGTCACAAATGAAGAAGTGGGAGTTGAATAGATTTTTGTCCAAGTCATCCCGCCATCATTACTCCTAAAGAGATGTTCTGAGCCAGACAAATCTAAACCAGTATTAGCCCAGCCATTAGCTGCATCGGTAAAGAAAATGTTTTTGCAGCAATTTGCATCCACATTTTTCGAGGACCATGTAGCTCCCCCATCTGTAGTAAGCAAAACTCCGCCAGCTACAGTGGTTGCCCAAGCACGATTTACATCTAAAAAGAAAAGACGATATACGACATAGTCTGTTTTCGAATTTAGAGAAGGTGCTGGTTTTGGTTCCCAGGTCGTTCCACCATCAGCAGTATAGAAGATACCAGCCTTGTAAGTGCCAGAAGACTTATCTCTTCCTACAGCCCAAGCTTTATCATTATCAATGGCATGAAAATCTTGAAATGGAGTTAAAAAATAACCACTAGAGTCCTTAGCTCCTTGATGGACTTTAGTCCAAGTAGCCCCCCCATCATAGGAGCGGAGGGTAGTGCCATCTGCAGCGACTGCCCAGCCGACATCCTTATCTAAAAACTGGACCTTGATAACCCCTGTTGACGTTTGTTTGCTCCAAGTGTTTCCCCCATCAATGGTATGTAATATACCTGAACTTCCAGCAGCCCATCCAGTCAATCCAGTTGGCGCAATTGGATTTTGCCCAGTTGCAGCTGGAGTTTCTTCTTTGTCTTCATTCTTGCAGTCAGAGTTACAGCCATCCAAATTTACATTGTTGCCGTCATCACATTGTTCTGGACCGCCAACGAAAAGATAGCCATCGCCACAAACAGCTCTTTTACAAGAATTTGCAGGTTTAGTACTATCAATAACACATATCCCATCATCATCCAGAGCATTCACAGGATAATAGGTGTCGGTCTTAATACCATCATCACATTCTTCTGGAGCTTGCGGATCACCATCCCCACAAGTTGGCAATTGATGTGTAACAGTTGTTGCTGGAGTATCTCCATTTGTTGTTGCTGGAGTATCTTTATTCCTCTCGCCAACACAAGCGCCATCAACACATTTCCAATTAGTAGTTCCCGGGAAATAAAGTTCGCCAAGTGTTTTTCCAACCTTGGTACAATCATTAACAAAGTCTACGTGCTTTCCTGTAGGGATACTGGTGCAAGAATGCTCTTCAATAAGAGTTCCTTCTGGAATAGTATTCCCTTTACCATCAACACATCTATCCATCCCTGTTCCGCCAGAAAATGTCGCTGTTCCTTTGACAAAATAATTTTCACCGTTTTGGCTGTTAGGATATGATGGAGGAACAACTTTATCAGAATCATCACATTTTGTAGGAGTTCTTCTATACGCATTTCTCAATTTAATCAAGTTCGGATCAGTTAATTTTGTCCGAGCCTTTCCTGCTAAAGCGCTATCTTCTGCGGTCACCTCTTCCAATTCTTCAGGACTTAATTTTGATAACTCCGCTTCCAACTCTTCATCAGTCATCTTTGGAGCGCAAGAAACAACAAGCAAAAGAACTACAGCAAGACTCATTAACAATAAGATTTTAGTTTTCATCTGGACACCTCTTTGATAATTTAACTAAGACGATATTTAGAAGGATATAAACCTTTCGGCGTTAGACATCAGAAAAGAAATAGAAAAAAGAAAGAAAAAAATTTATGATGACGCAGCCGTCACCGTAAATTTCGCTTCAGCACTAGCTTTTCCACCTTTTCCATCTGATACTAGGTACTTTACTGTGTATTCCCCAGGAGCCTGATCGAGAGGAACATGCCAGCCGGTAAACCCATTGGCATTCAAGACGAAATCTGCGTCATTAATACCGACACCAAGCAACTTATGGAATGTTAAAGCATCTCCATCTGGATCGTTCGCTTGGATGGTAAATGAAGGATAACTTCCTTGCTCACCAGTCACATCACTTACCGTTATGGTTGGATTGTTATTAACCGGTTTTGGCGCTGGAGAATCTATCTCACAAAGCGGGTAAGAACATCCATCGCCGCTCACAGTATTTCCGTCGTCACACTGTTCTGTGCTATTCTGAATACCGTCGCCACATACATTGCCAAGAGCAGGACCACAGTTATAAGTAAGCGAGTGCCAATTATCTGCTTTGCTGGTTTCTACAACTTTATTGCCGGAATCTGCAAAGATGCTGATAGAATGGCCGCCATCAGCAGGACTTGGACAGTGCGCATTCAGAGTAACACTTACCGTTGCACTCTCGTCCACTGCTAATGCTGGCGCAGGTTGGTTTGTTACTGGATGTCCGAATACAGTCGATTGTGTAAATCCGACATCAAAGCCATTCCCAGTCGCAGCATTACCAAGATTCTTAACCGTTGCTGTAACTTTAACATTTTGATTTGTGCTATCCAAGCTATACTCGACAGACTCAGCAATAATAACCAATGCGGCCTTATTTCCAGTTAATGTACATGTTGTTGTACAACTGTCATCATTTGCAGTATTTCCATCGTCACATTGTTCTGGCGGAGTTGTAACTCCATCCCCGCAAACAGCTGTTGGAGAACTTGGAGGCGAGCTTGATCCACCGCCGGGAGGAGCAGTCAGCCTATACTTTAATTTTATAGTAGAAACTCTCAGCACTTTAGGCGAAATCTTTCTAGCATATTTTGCAGTAAATTCTTTAGATGCCTGTCCAGCTAAAGCACCACTTTCTTTTGCTTCTAAGTCTGCTAATAACTCGGCTCGTTCTTCAGGAGTCAATTTCGCTAATTCCGCATCCAATTCTTCATCCGTTAACTCTTGCGGAGCGCAGGAAACAACTAGCAAAAACATAACTAACATAGAAACCAAAATCAATAATTTTTTCATAATTTTAAACACCTCTTTGAAAATAATTTATAAGAGAAACTCTTGTCAAATATAAAGATTTCGGCATTAGAAAAAGAAAATAGAAAAAAAGAAATTCTAATTCAGACTGCTGTAATCACAAGTAGCCGTAAAATAACAATCATACTTGTACTTGCCGCTCATCTGTTTCGTTACCGTACAAGAGTTCAAAGCCATGGCCGGATCGACTTTGTAACAGAGATTATGTCCTTTTGTATCATCTGTCCAGTAGTTGATCACTTTGTTTACACAACCATCTTGCGCAGCAGTGGTATTCTTGCTGTTCTCGCAAGTAAAACCACCTACGTTCGTTAAATCCCAGGCCTTACAACTGCTAGTTGAACTCTGACAATAATATTCCCCTGGACATTCTGTATTCTTTGCGCAAGTTGCTGGGAAAGCAATTACAGTAAAAGTTTTTTCAATCGTAGCAACACCATCCGTTACATTAAAAGTGACCTGATACCCTAACGGTTCAACTTTAGTAGCCTCAAGAAGAGCCTGACCAGTTGCTTTGTCAAGTTTGACTCCCAGATCTTTACTTTTACTACCATAGGTTAAAGTATCCCCATCCTCATCAGTAGCTGCCAGAAAAACTGTTTCCATTTGATTGACAACCACATCTAACTTAGTAGTTAACTCCCACTCTTCCGTAAATTTCGGAGGCCTATTAGTATTGGCGACAATCAAGGTGATTGTTTTAGTAGCAGTAGTCTTTCCATCACTCACGATGAAAATCATTTCATAATCTCCTGCTTTATCAAAACCGGGTTTCCAGAAAAACTTTCCAGTCTTAGTATCCAAATCTGCCCCCGGAGGATCATCTTTAACATCATAAGTTAATACATCGCCATCTTCATCAGTAGCGGTTACTTTAAAGCTAATCTCCTCATTCTCAGCGCCATTTTTATTTGAAAAATCCTTAAAGACTGGCGCATGATTTAGTTTTTCTGCAGCTTCAGTTCCTTGTTCAGCTTCTTCTAGCTTCTCAGACTTCACTTTGTAAGCGATAGTCAGCCAATCCGGATTATTATATGCTTGCTGTGACAGAGGCTTATCCTTATCTGCTTCACCAACAGCAATAACTTTATCCAGCTCTTCTAGAGATAACTTTTCCAGATCTGCCTCAATTTCCACGCCAGAAGTAGTAGTTACTCCAGCCTGCTCAGGGACTTCTGCTCCCTCCGCAACATTTTCTTCCAACCCAGATTGCTTTGGGGCGCAACTGAATAATAGTAGAGAAACAACAAACACGCTTAGTAACAATAAAATATTTTTCTTCATGTAAACCACCTTTTAATTCAAATATTTGATTATCGCGGATAAAGAATTGAATAGTTAATAAACTTTTGCTTTAACAATAAAAAGAAAAAAGAGAATTATAATCTTCTCTTAGCTTTCTTCTTAGCTTTCTTCTTCGCTCCCTTTCGGCCGCGAGCCATCATTGCTCGAGCAATATGCCCTTTGCCGTCAATGAAGTACAGGTATCCCGGTACTTTTTTTACTCCTACTTTAGAAACAACTTCTATTTTCGCTTTTCCTTTCTTTCGTCCAGCTCTGCTCATCGCAGCGCGAGCGACATTACCTTTCTTGTCTACGAAATAAAGGTAACCCTTAACTTTTTTAACTCCAACTTTTGCAACAACTTCCGCCATAATCAACCCACCTCTTTTATTTTCTTCGACAAAAACACGAAAACTATGCGTTTTCTTAGAGGAGAGAATTCCATTATAGTATTTAAAGCTTTCCCTTTCTCGTCGAGAAATCAACAGTTTGTTAACCGAAGAGCTTATATTCTAAAAAATATACCTCTCTCAAAAAGAGCTGCACAAGATGAAACCAAACCTAATGATATTGGGAGCTTCTGGCGGGCTGGCCAATGCGGTGTTACACTCGCTTGTCCATCATCGCAGTTTATTCAATAAATTAATTCTGCTCGACAAAAATAAAAAAGTATTACAGAATCCGTACCTAGACCATCACAATCTCAAGTACATTTTCATTCATAAAGAATTGAAGTCAGGACGCATGAAAGAATATCTTGCCCTGCTTAAGAAACATAAAATCAACTTGGTTCTCGATGTGACCGATGCCTTGACTATTCCCTTGATTAAAACTACCCATGGAGCCGGGATAGATTATATTAATACTTCAATCAATGACGACAATAAAACTAGCCCAGAATTGCTTTCAGGAATATTTTCCACCAGAAGCAAGTGGAAGAAAGCACGAACTATCCTCTGCTCGGGCATGAATCCAGGGAATGTCAATATGTGGGTTCGCCATGGCATAGAAAAGTTCGGTGTACCGGAAGAAATCATTCACTTTGAATACGACACCTCCATGAGTAGGAAATGGAAAGCCATGATAACTTGGTCGATTCATGAGTTTATTCAAGAAGATATTCATGATCCAGGGGGAATAGTGTTAGGAAAAGACAAGATAAAATGGCTTTATCCTAATGCTTTGTCGCATCAGGTTGAGATGAAGTCCATCCTAAGCCCTATCCTCAAATTAGAAAAGTATCCTAAAGGTTGCTTAGTGCTCCATGAAGAGAACATCACTATCGGCCATCGATATAATATTCCTTCTAAGTTCGTCTATGCTATTCATCCTCAAACTTTACAGGCTCTCCTAAGAACATATAAAAAAGAAAAAAAAGTATCCAGAAAAGAGCTGCAATTGGCTGATAATCTCAAGACCATATTAGATGGTTCTGATAACATCGGGGTACTCCTTAAATACAAAAATAAGAAAGTCTACTACTTTAACAGCATTGCTAATACTTCCGTAATCGGAACGAATGCTACCTATACGCAAGTAGCAGTAGGTGTTTTTGCTGCCTTGTTTACCCTGATGTTCGACCAGCTCAAGAACGGAACCTATTTCGTTGAAGAATTGTATAACACTCACTACAAGAATTATATGTTTGATAACTTACGGGTGCAGGAATTTGTGTTTAACGGGAATAAGTTAAAGAAATATACTCCTGAAGTCAAATTACAGCATAAGAATAAATTAGCGCATTTATACATATAGGTTTAAAAAAATAATAACTTTATCTCACAATCTCGTCAACACACTATCTCTTCCCAGAATATCCTCAGCCATCAGGGCGTCATTCAGATTAATTACTCCTTTAGTAAATTTCTCCTGGTCATCAAAGCCTACTCGAGGACAAGTAGTATTCACCCAGACCTCGATGAAATTGAAATTCTCTAATTGATCAAAAGAAACCACGTTGTCGATAAAATAGTAAAACTTCTTGTTAGCATACCTTTTCTCCAAAACCAGCGAAGGCCTGAATTGCTCCTGGCCCGGCTTGATGGTAACAATAACCCCAACAGTTTTAGCAGTTAAGTATTTCATCAGTGAAGCCCTATATTTCAGCAGAATCTTCTTGATATCTGCTACACCCATCAAAGTCATTTTCTTAGTCAAAGGATCACTGCAGACAATTTCCCTCATCTCCTGCATGTCCTTTTGCGCATACACTAAAGCTAACGGATGGAACTTTCCATCTCCAATGTACAAATAACAATCAACTGCAGTAGAATCATCCTTAGACAAGTTCAACGAATGGTGATAATTATCACAGCCCAGCAATTGTCCCTTAACATGAGTTCGATCGGCCTGCGAGGTAATAACATCGATATTATTCTCTGCCAATCTTTTTCGTATTTGATCTAAATTATTGACAAACTGCACTGAGGCATATAACGCCACGGTTTTGTATTTCTTTTTCTTCAGATAAGATAAAGTATCTTTAGATAATTCTACTGTTCCGCTGAACGGCGCATCTAAGAAGAGAACTTCCATTTTACCATCCCTCTTTCTTATGGAACTTATTATGTCCCCAGCTAATTAAAAGATCAACACCCATCCGATTCAATCCTAAGGGAATATCACATGCTCCAAAATTACTTCCCAGCCAGATCAATACTCTGGCACCAGTTTTCTCTTCAATCATATCTGTAATCTCTTTGGCATACGGTTTCATACCATCTGGTAGCTGAACGCAGACCGTCTTTGCTTTGCTATCTTTTATCTTAGCGATAGCTTTTTCAACTTCAGGATTATATAATCTCATACAATAAGGTTTTTATGACCTTATTTTATATATATTTCTAAATAAATTGAAATTCTAAGAAAGCAGCCGGCTGAAGCGAAATATTTAAATAGGATATTAACAAAATTGTTACATATGTCACAAAAATATTACAATCAGGAGATAATAGTGAACCTGCTCAAAAAGCCCAATCACATTAGGAGCTTAGCTAAAGAAATGAAAACAAACCATATGATGATTTCAAGAAAAATCAAAGAATTGGAACATCGCAGCATTGTTGATTACCGGCAAGAAGGAAGAAATAAAGTCTATTTCCTTAAAAAAACTCTAGAAGCTCAAGAAAGCATATTTATCGCTGAACATTATAAGTTGATACAAAGCATCAAAGAATACCCATTATTACGAAATATCATCTTAAATATAAAGGCCAATCCTAAAATCAAATTAGCCATACTCTTCGGCTCGTACGCTAAAGGATTAGCGCATAAAGACAGCGATATTGATATCTACATCGAAACTACAAGCAAAGAGCTTAAAAAAGAACTCGAACAATTAAACCTAAAAGCAAGTGTGAAAATAGGAAAATATAATCCAGATAGCCTTCTCATAAAAGAGATTAAGAAGAATCATGTCATCGTCAAGGGAGTTGAACAATATTATGAAAAAAGCAGGTTTTTTGGCTAGATTAAAGAAAGAAAAGAAGATTCAGGCAGTAGAACCTAGTGAAGAAATAAAGACTGCGTATTTGCAGCGCTCGGAAGAATCACTCCGCTCTGCAAAAGCATTACTTCAAATTAATAATCTCAAAGATGCTGTAGCTTTAGCTTATTATTCCATGTATTACAGCTTATTAGCGTTGCTCTTTAGGATTGGGATTAAATGCGAAAATCATACCGGAGCAATAATGCTCTTAAAAGAAATATTTGACATTGACAACAGAAAAATCTCCGCAGCTAAAAAAGAGCGGGTAGACAAACAGTATTATGTTGATTTCAGTGTTACCAAAGAAGAAGTTACGGATATGATTACAATTACTGAAGAATTTAATTCTCAATTATTATATTTTATTGATAACTTAAATCAAAACAAAATCAAAGAATATCAAGAAAGAGTTGCAAAAATACTTTCATTAAAATGAGCCTCGTTGAAAAATTCAGACGATATCGTAGCAAAAAGTTAGAAAAAATAGCCAAAGCAATAGCTAACCTTGGCATCAACGCCAATCATATAACCACCCTATCCTTTCTTTCTGGAATTGCCGCTATCTATTTCCTCTTCAACAACTATCACCTATTCGTAGTCTTTGCTCTCCTTCATTTAGTCTTTGATGGATTAGATGGTGTTATAGCCAGAGTCACAAAACCAACTGCTCATGGAAAATATTTTGATTTGATTTCTGACAGCGCGTTTACCTTTCTGGCTATGGTCAAAACAGGGATATATCTCCGGGAATGGTATGCGTACCTTGCTGCAGGATTATTTTTACTAGCGCTCATAATTCATCTTGCATCTAAACTCGAAGCGCCAATATTGTTCATGAGAACCATGTTTGTGATCGTTTTAGTGATCATTACTCATCCCTCATTTGCGTTTACAGAAATAACTCTTACTGCCGGTTATCTTGCTGCAGGGGGAGTTTCCTTATTTTCTTTAGCAAGACAGTTGCAGTGGTATGTTGTAAAGTGATTTCTTAAAATTTGTTCTTATTAATCTTCAACAAATAGCCAATATTATTTGCCAGCAGATGCAAAATAGGACTTAATACTAACAATAGCAAAACTGTTCCTGCTGGAGGTACATAGAAAAAAAATCCTAAGATTACTCCACCAATCACAAAATCCAACTGATCCCAGCCCCACCAAGGACTGCCAGGTTTAATTCCCTGTCTGCGCTTAAAAAAACTCTTCACTAGGTCACCAAAAATAACTCCTGCACCCTGCAAGAATCCAAACCAGAATGGAAAGCCAGCATAATCAATTAAAGCTAATGTTTGAAATCCAATACTATAAAGCCATTGCTGCAGCCAGAATACCAAGCCGCCAACCAGAATTGCTACAACTAATCCTCGCCAGGTCTTATGGCTTCCAAATAATTTCTCATTAATAGGTGTTCCACCAACCGGAATCCAGCGTAATAATACTGGCGCCATATTTGCAATATATCCGGGAAGAAAAAAGTATAAAGATTCAAGGATCATGGTAAGAGAAGAAAGAACATTTATTTAAAGATAATTGTTCTGACAGTAGATAAAGCGATTTTTTATGAAACGTTTACGCGAGCGAGAAAATAGATTAATGGAGGTATTTTCCGTTTTTTAATGCCAGATATTCTTCTATTAATGCCTGATAATAGTCTTGAGAACTACATCCAGCTTCCAACATTACCACAGTTAATGGTCCCATAGAAGGCACTAATTTTTGATGGCTGGTTCTTGGTACATTTAAGAGACTTTCAGAAACTAATAAGGACTCAATGTTTTTCCTAATTTGTTCTTCATTTTTTGCCATTATAAACCGCCACCCTACATATTTCTGATTATTCTTTTCATCTTTAGAATACTTTGTTCTATCTCTATGAACTCTTTGGAGGCGTATTTTATTTTTTCACCAAGGATTGCTTTCGATATGGGGTCATGCTCTCGTACCATAAATACCTTTTCTTTCGTTTTTTTATAAGCCATGTATATCCTAAATCTTATAACTATTTAATCTTTTTGATGATACTCAATTCATGTTTTAATTCTAAATTCTGATTTTCTAATATATTTGAACTTAAAAGGGTTTTATTCATCTCAGCTATCAAATCTTTTCTTTGTTTACCCATTAACATTTCATATCCGACAACATAGATAAAAGGAAGCACAATTAGCTCTAGAGATAACCACATTAAAGCTCGTTTGGTATCCATAAAACTTAGAACAGTAAAAACAATAGCAAATATAGTTGCAAATAGTGAGAGTTCGTAATTCCTTTTATTCACAAATGAACGGAAAATCTCCCATTTAAATGAATTATTACATTTCAACCACTATTTCCCAAAACTAAAAACTATTTAAATCAGTTCCTTCCACCCAATCCTCCCAAAAAAGAAGTGAAGAGCAGTAACTCCTTGAAAAGTAAATATGACTACGCAAAAAAGCGCTGGGAAAAGAGACTACCTTTCCGGCGCACATGAAATGAAGAAAAATACTTCATTTCTGTGCCGAAATTAGGTAGATTCCTAATTTCGTGCACCGAAAGGATAGTTTTCCTTTCGAGTGAAAACAAATCTTTATGTAGTTCAGTAATTTACTTTTTACAAAAGGGGGCGGCAGCTAATTTTATTGCTCGCATTGAGAAGGCGGAAGTTGTGCGTAGGGATAACACTCGCCGTCATAAAAAAAAAGGTGATAGACATGGAACACAGAAGCGTATTGGCAGAACAACGAGGAGTAGCAGTTAAAAGATATTTTACCAAAGGGGGAGTAAGCCCTTTTGAGATGTGCAGATACGAAAAACGAACATCCATGATTAAAAATCCCGATGGTTCTTTAGTATTCCAGATGAACGATATTGAAGTCCCTTCTTTCTGGACCCAAGTTGCTACCGATATTTTAGCCCAAAAATATTTCCGCAAAGCCGGAGTTCCGCTCAGAAACGAAGATGGCGAATTATTGTTAGATGAAAATGGCAAAGTAATTACCGGAAGCGAAACCAGCATCAAACAAGTCGCGCATAGAATTGCTGGCTGCTGGAAGCACTGGGGAGAACGTTACGGATATTTTACTTCGCCTCGAGATGCAGCTATTTTCTACGAGGAAATGGTCTTCATGCTTATCAATCAATTTGCAGCTCCTAACAGTCCGCAGTGGTTTACCACTGGCTTGAATTGGGCCTACGGATTAACCGGACCAGCACAAGGGCATAGCTATGTTGATCCAGTCACCAAAAAATTAGAATTTTCAAAGGATGCGTATACGCGAAGTCAGCCGCATGCTTGCTTTATTCAGTCTATTAATGATGACCTGGTTCGGGAAGGAGGAATCTTTAGTCTCTTAACCAGAGAAGCAAGAATTTTCAAATACGGCAGCGGTACAGGAAGTAACTTCTCTCAATTACGCGGCAAAGGAGAACGGCTTACCGGCGGTGGGACGAGTTCTGGATTAATGAGTTTCCTTAAGATTTTTGATATTGCCGCAGGAAGCGTTAAGTCTGGCGGAACAACCCGGAGAGCAGCCAAAATGGTCTGCTTGGATTTAGATCATCCAGAAATTGAAAACTTTATTTGGTGGAAAGTAAGAGAAGAAGAAAAAGTAGCGGGATTAGTGGCAGGAAGCAAAATCCTCAACGAAAAATTATCCAAGCTGATAGAATCAGCAAAAAATAAATCTAACCCCTTAGAAAATAAAGAAGTACAGCAAGCTCTAAAAGAAGCAGCTAACCATAAAATTCCTGTCAATTATCTGGTTAGAGCATTGGACTTAGCTAAACAAGGATACAACTTACCACTGCAGGAATTTGATACTCATTATGAGTCAGAAGCATACCTCACTGTTTCTGGACAGAACAGCAATAACTCGGTGCGTATTCCTAATACTTTCTTTGAAGCTCTCGAAGCTCAGGGAAAATGGAAATTAAAAGGAAGAATCACTAAAGAAGTCATGAAAGAGATTCCAGCCGAAAAATTATGGGATGATATTGCATATTGTGCTTGGGCATCGGCTGACCCTGGATTGCAATACGATACTACCATCAATGAATGGCATACCTGTCCAACAGGAGGAAGAATTAATGGCAGCAATCCTTGCGTAACCGGTGACACCCTAATTTTGACAGAAGAAGGAAAATGGAAGCGTATTGATTCTATCGTTGATGAAGAAACAACTATCCTCACCAACACCAGCGTTATCATTCCTGCAAATATTAAAGGTTCTTTTAGCACCGGGATAAAACCAGTGTATAAGCTTACCACCAGTGCTGGTTACGAACTTAAATTAACTGCTGACCACAAGGTATTCACAGTTAACAGGGGCTTTATTCCAGCATGCGAGCTTACGAAAGATGACCGGATTCTTCTTCCAGCTTCTACTGTAGCAGAAATTAAAGAACCAGAAGATCCAACATTTAACCAATTGGTGGGAGTATATCTGGGAGATGGTTGTGGAACATCTGAACATGGAATTCAAATTACCATGGAGAAAGAAAGAGAAACTCCTATTCTGCAAAAGTTCGCTTCATATGCAGAAGAAAACTATGAAAGGCAAACTCACAAATCATCACCTGCTCTGGTAACTCAACGCCAAACCAGTGCAGCATATGTTATAACCAATACTATACTAAAGGAAAAACTAGCATCTGTTGTGGATCTATCTTTGTATGGCCATGAGAAATGCATTTCTCAAACTATCTTTGAAGCGGGATTAGGAGTTCAAAAGTATGTACTTCAAGGATTATTTACGGCAGATGGAATTGTTGCAAACTACGGAGAGAAATCACAGTACGTTGCCTTAGATTCAACTAGCTTAAAACTTCTCCAGGATGTCCAGATTCTCTTGCTCGGTTTCGGGATTAAAACTAAATTGTACAAGAATCGCCGCGCTGGAAAAACAACTGCATTACTTCCTGATGGAAAAGGAGGACTAAAAGAATATTCAGTCAAAGAGATGCATTCACTCCGCATCAGCAAATCTAGCCGTGTTCTGTTCGAAGATTTAATCGGATTCATGCCTGAATCTCCTAAACAGAAAAGATTAGAAGAACTAAACAAAGCTGTTGCTACTTACAAGGATTATCCTATTGACACGGTTGAGAGTATGGAATATGTGGGAGAACAGCAAGTATATGATCTTACAGAACCAATTACGAGTACCTTCGTAGCTAATGGAATTACTGTACACAACTGTTCGGAGTACATGTTTTTAGATGATACTGCCTGCAACCTAGCTTCAATCAACTTAATTAAATTATACGACGAGGAAAAAGAAGAATTTGATGTTGCAGGTTACCGACACACCGTCCGCTTATGGACTATTGCCCTGGAAATTTCCGTGCTGATGGCTCACTTCCCTTCAGAAGAAATTGCCAGAAAGAGTTTTGAATACCGTACTCTCGGATTGGGTTACGCCAATGTCGGCACTCTGTTGATGTTGCAAGGTATTCCCTATGACAGCGAAAAAGGGCGAGCGATTGCTGGAGCTTTAGCTGCAATCATGACTGGAGACAGCTATGCTACTTCCGCTGAATTAGCTGGCGCTTTAGGCGCATTTGAACGATATCCAGAAAACAAAGAATCGATGCTGCGAGTAATACGAAACCATCGTCGGGCTGCCTATGATCTAGATGATTATGAACAATTGCAGATAAAACCGCAAGCCATCAATCAAGAGCTTTGCCCTTCTGATTTATTGCACGCTGCGCATCAAGCTTGGGATGATGCTCTCGAATTAGGAAAACAATTCGGATATAGGAATGCACAGGTCACGGTTTTGGCTCCGACCGGCACTATAGGGTTGGTCATGGATTGCGACACAACCGGAGTTGAACCTGATTATGCTCTGGTGAAATACAAAAAATTAGCTGGTGGCGGTTTTTTCAAAATCGTTAATCAATCTGTTCCAAAAGCATTGCATAAGCTAGGCTACAGTCAAGAGCAAGTCAGGGAAATCATTTCCTATTGTCTTGGCCACGGAAAATTAGAAGGAACATCTGTCAATCACGAGGCGCTACTGCGCAAAGGATTTACTCCTAAAGTGTTGGAAGCAGTAGAAAAAGAATTACGCAATGCCATGGACATACGCTACGTCTTCAACCGCTGGACCATCGGAGAAGAATTGTATGGAAAATTAATGAACGGTAAAACTGGCGACTTGCTGACCACACTTGGATTTTCCGAAGCAGAAATTTCCAGAGCTAGTGAATATATCTGCGGCACCATGACCTTAGAAGGAGCACCCCATCTCAAAGCTGAGCATTACGCAATTTTTGATTGCGCTAACAAATGCGGCAGCAAGGGAACAAGGTACATCCATCCTTATGGGCACTTAAAAATGCTGGCTGCAACTCAACCGTTTATCTCTGGAGCAATTTCAAAAACCATCAACATGCCGCCAGAATGGACTGTTGATCAAATCAAGAGAGCATACTACGATGCCTGGACCATGATGATCAAAGCAGTTGCTCTGTATCGTGATGGCTCTAAATTGTCGCAGCCGCTAAATACTACTTTAGAACAACACCCTGAATTAAAGAAGATGCTTGAGGAAACTAAATCAGAAGTTTCAGCAGTAACCAAAGAGATTATCCGCAAGAAAATCAAAGTCGGCGGACAGATGCTAACCTTGTCGGGAGTAATGCAGGAAGGCAAGGTCTCAGAAGTGTCTTACAAATTTGCTGGACTTTCTCCGGTACAAGAGACCATGATGGGCGCAGTCTTGAATTTGGTCAATCTGGGATTGCAGAATGGATTTGCTCCATCTCTTATTGCTGAAAATTTGAATATGAAGGGACATCCGCTCATTTCAGAATTGAGAATGTTCCTGCAGGAATTTGAAGAAGAGAATGTATCCGTAATGGTTCAGGAAGAGCAAGTTTCAGTTGTTAAAGATAAGGATTCTGAGAAGATGGCCTGCAAATCCTGCAAAGCAACACAGATGCGCCAGAATGGTACTTGTATGTTGTGTGAAGTGTGCGGGGAGACGAGTGGGTGTTCGTGAAGTGTTGTTTATTTCTTTTTATTCTTCTGTCCTTGCATATTCTTTCCTAACGCAGAAAGAGCCAAAGGATCAACTGCAACATTGGAAGGTACTACAATCATTAAACTATTTTGTTCCTTTCCGATTTCTTCCCAGGTTTTCAATTCTCTTAATTTGAAAGCTACAGAGTTTTTACTGTAGATTTCAGATGCCTCTCTGTAATTTTTTGAAGCTTCTTTCTCTCCTTGAGCACGGATGACAATAGCTTTCTTTTCTCTTTCTGCCTCTGCTTCTTTAGCCATGGCGCGGATTAAATTTTCCGGCAGTTCAACATTGTTGATCTGAATGCTTCGCACTACGATACCCCAGCGTTTTCGCTGGTTTTCTGGAACAGATTCATCTCCAATAACAGCTTGGAGCCTTTTCTTAAGTTGGCTGGCAATATAATCACGTTTCTGTAATGCGTCGCTCATGTTTAAAGCGCCGATGATCTCCTTCAGCTCAGCCGTAGCAGTATTTTGCAGCTGATGTTCTAAATTCTGGACATTAAGCACTACATTAGCTGGATTTACGATATTGAAGAAGACAACTCCATCTACGCTTAAGTTGACTTGATCTTTAGTCATAACTTCTTGCGCAGGCAGGTCTATAGTTTTCTGCCTAATATCCACTTTAACCATGTCTTGAAGGATTGGAAGAACTATTCTTAATCCTGGACGGACTGTACCGGTGTATTTTCCCAGGGTGAATTTTATCCCACGTTGGTATTCGCGAACAATTCTTAATGGTAGTAAGTTTAGCATTTTATTTCTCCAAACATCTAACAACCTCAGAAATGTCATGCTGAGCTGTGTTTATTTTAAAAAGGTATCGCTGATTTCTACACAACTGTTAGGCGATCCTCTTTCTTTCAAGCCCTTCAACAATTAGACTCATCCAAAAACACCAGATTTTATAACGAATAGCGTTAGAACTACTACTGCAAACCCAATAATAATCCAGCCGATAACAGTCCAAACTTTTTCAAATAGTTCTAACTTATTATTCTCCATTTATATTACTCCTGCAACAAATCAAAGTATGTCCCAATGTTCATATTATTCCTAACCCTAATAATAAAAGATATATGGATAAAGCCGTACCACCTATAATGATTATTTCAGCCCAATGCTCTTTCCACCATCTTTTGAGTTTAGCCATGCTTCAAATATTATTATTTATCTTTCCTTTTTTCCACCATGCTTCAAAGCCTTTTTCGTATTTAGGATAATATTTATGAACCAGTTTCTTAACATCATTATGAAAATCGTTCCAATCCTTCCCATGTAGCAGATTATGCTGAATCAATAGTGTTGCCATCATTTCTTTAATATCTGGATTGGTTTTACGATCTTGTGCACATTCCTGACAACCATGACATTCAACTTTTGTTATTTTACTATTCTGACAAATTTTTTTAATTTCCATTTTACCACCTCACGCTTTAATTTTTAATGGAGTAGAGTTTGATCTTTTTCTGCCCATTTTATCTGAACACTCCTTTCCTTGATAAATAAATCCACCAAGTAACGCTTATGCCTATTCCAAACCAAGATAGAATATTGATATTTTCTTTTACTGAAATCCCATAATTGATAAAGAACTGAGTTAAATTATTTACAAATAGTATAAAGGAAGAAGCAATAAATACTATCGTAGGAATAATGTCAGCATCTTTTTTCTTTGCCATTTTACCACCTCATGCCTTTACCTTCAACGTAACCATCTTTCGCAACTTTTCCACAATCCAAACCATCGCTTCTGTATCCCTTTCGCAATATCTCAAAAGGTCTTCTCTGGTTTTCTTCTTCGCTTCAGCAGTCATCTTGCCAAAAGTCATGTCCAGATAGGCTATTGAAGCGCAATCTCCATCAGCTATAGTTAATCCTTCGTAACCTTTACCTACCAGAGCAGGCAATACTTTCTTAATGGAAGCAGAACCTTTCTGCTTGGGGTTGTAATAAAGGAAATCCTTAAAGGGTTTATGCAGATCAACAATCCTTCCCAAGACAGAATCAACCCAGGCTGTATATTCAGGAAAGTCTTTCACTAACTCTTTCAATACTGAACCTTCAAACCCTTCAAAGTACACTAATACGCTTCCAGAATTAGGTAAATTCTTTTTCAAAGCAGCCAAAAATTTAGGCCGAGGATCATCTTTGCCATCATGCAGATATTCAAAATGCTCTTGCTTTCCATTTTTAATAACATGTAGGGAAAACTGAAACGGCATCCTTTGGTATGCTCTTGTACCAGTAAACTCAGGCACGGCAAAAGAACAGGTTTCAAAGTCTAGATGGCAGGCTGGTTCTTGAATCCCATCTAAGAACTTCTTAATTTTAGCCTTCTCAAGATGAATCTCGTCGCTTTTCTCGCACTTTAATTGAATAACTTGCTGTTTATTAGCCAAAATATCATCAGGAACATCTTTCAAAGCGTGAATCCCTTGCTCAAACAATTTCATGCTCTTTCTACTGTTATACAGATGAAAGACATGATTTTCCGGTAGAAAGCCCCAGCACTCTTCTTTCACTTGGCATTTCTTAGGAATAGTACAATAATTTTTTTCTGCACTATTCGGGAAAGTAGGAGAATTAACAATGCTCCACAGAAAGTCGATATTCTTGGGAACTTCTGTTTGTAACTCTTCCATATCTTCAGTCAAATCTTCCTTTACAAATAACTCCTGAACATCAATATCTGCTCCTCTTACATATTGGTTATTCAGGAGCAGGAGAAAACACTTTCTGATCTTCAAACCTGCTTTTCTGTAGACATATAATTGAAAGGATAAATCCCAGCTTTTCTTCTTATCAACTTTGGTGCTGCTTTTGACTTCAATAACATCCCATTCATCCTTTCCAACCGGAACAAGAATATCTGCTCTGCCGTAGAGATTATCTACTTGCAGAGCTGCTTCAAATAGAACTTTTCTTTTTTTAAGAAGTTCTTTGGTTTTCTGTAGATTAAGAGCAATATCTTCTGCATCAATGTCAATTCCTTCTGGATAGAGCTTCTTAGCTAATTCACCAACAAGATGCCCTTGCTCAAATCTTTTCAACACTCCAGGCGAATGAGGGGGGATGTTCTCTTTATCATGATACCTCATCCATAGATGGCCAGGACATTCCATGCCGGTGGTGTAATCAGATTTGGAAAGTGGCTTTAGTTTTTGAATAGTTACAAGTTTAGGTTGAGATTTTGGTTTCATTTTTAACTTCTTATCTTTTTTATATATTTACCAAATACCCTCTGAAATAATTCAGAATTTTCTTTAAGCCATTCAAAGTATTCATTCCATTTACTTGAATCATTAATATCTCCATCTCTAGCGTATTTAATTCTAGCCGCTTTTTTGCCTTCTAGTTCCATCCACACTAATCTAATCCCTAATTCTTTTTCTATATCTTCTTTATTTTTTGCAAGTTCTATAAATAAGTCTTTAGAATTAGGAATGTAAATCTCACATCCCAATAAATTATCTTGTGTATTTATTGTAAGTGCAATGTGGGCTTCAGAACTACCAAAACTGACATCATACCAATGTTGAGGGTAGGTCTTTCTTAATCTTAATTTTGATTTTCTCTCCTGAACATATTCTTTAAATTTATTCCAAAATTCGTACTGTAATACTTTAGTTTCTGTTAATTCTCCTTGTCCTGTCGATTTTTTAATAGCTTTGGCCCATTCATTCGGCCTTGAAATTATCTGAAATTTTGGAGCAAACGGCGAATCCCCTATCTGCCATAATTCTAAAGAAATTGCAAAGAAATTAACATTCTCATCTGTATGATCATTTAACCAGTCTACGGCCTGTCTATGTTCCTCTCTCACATCTTTTACAATCCAAATAATTATATTGGCATCATGACCAGAAGCATAAGTAATTATTTTTCCTAAATGGTCATGATTTGTGGTTTCTAATTGATTTTCAATGATTATCTTTCTACCGGTATTTTCTTCTTCTGCTAGAATATCTACATTAAAATTCCCTACCTTTGCTTCAGTTTGAATAAGCCTTATCCCTATTCCAATCTCATCGCTTAATAAAGCTAAATTTTCTTCCTGTGCTAACCAGGTAGTAAAATCAAGAGCCTCATGTTTCCAAGCTTTTCTTAAATCAACTTTATTCATTTTCCCTAGCATTTTACAATCCCCCCATCTTCTCAATCCCTTTCATTTTAATTTGTCCACGCAACCCATATAATTACAGCAAGAACAATCAAGAGGATATATAATAATCCGCCAAGGACGATAATCCCCATTGCTCCGCCTACGACCAATGCTCCTTTACCGATTGTTTTGAGTTTTTGTTCTTGTTCCATTCTCACAACCTCGCAATCTTCCCTGCATCAGTCAATTTCAAATCCTCTACCAAACCCATCTCTTCTAATTCCTTAATGCCCCGATACAACATCGCTCTGGAAACATCAATCTTCTCTGATAAATCCATTAACGAGCTGAACGTACTATTTTCCAGATACTCCAGAACCTTTTTCTGTGATTCAGTAAGCTTAAACTGTAGAATTGGCAAATATACTGGAGAAGCATCTCTCTCTTCAGGATAGTATAGAATTTTCTTAATCTTAGAAGAACGCGTATACGCACCAAATAACAACCCGATAGCCTTGGTCTTACGGCCAGAAGTCACGTTTACATAAATTTCATCATCTTTTAGTTGCATATCAATAACTTCTACTGCCTTACGGGCAATATCCACAATATCATAAACTTCAGTCTTGACAACTTTAACATCTACCACTCTGCCAAGAGAATTCTTGATTAAATCTATACTTTTCTCCTGTTCCTTGCTAGGCTCTTTATCTACCAGCAAGATCATTCTGTCTGGGCCTAGCTTATTGGCCGCTATCAGCACAGGATCAGGGCCGTACACGGTTGCGATTAATACTTTTGCCATTTAAGCTTAAATGAAGGGTTTATTTATAAGTTTTTCTCATAATATTGTAAGATGTCTACTAAAAGTGAGAAAAAATCAAATATTAGTAGATTTGAATTTAACTGGCCTGCAACACCACTTCAATCTCTTGCTTAATCTTTGGATCTAAGCAGTTTAGAAAAGATTCCTGTTCATTTCGAGGAATGCTTTCATATAATTCATACAATCGTATTAAATTATTGAAATCAGTTTGAACTTCCTGCATTACTTCACTCCTCGTATCAATAATTCCCTTCTGCTTTAAGCAAAGTGCATGTTTTCTGACTACAGTTTCTGGTCGGCCTAGCTTTTGGCTCATCTCAGTAATCGTCAATGGTGTTCCTTCCCCGTATAAAGTTCGCACCATCTCTTTTTCTATCGGATTTATCCTTCTTATTTTCATCATATCTACCACCTCAGTTTTTGAATACCTAAGCGAGAAATCTTTATAAAAATATCTTTAATTTTCCAGAAATGAAATTACCGACATACCTCGGCCTTGGCTTTGTTACTATCGTTCTTCTCATGCAAAGATGGGATTACTCAGTTTTAGGATTGTTTATCTTAGGAACCAGCTTCTGTATTCCTGAGATTTTAGGAATCATTAAGCAAAAAAAATGAAGAAATACGGGTTGAACATATCGATAAAGATCCAGCTAATGGAAAACCTTCCACTTTTCTCTATCCTACGGCAAAGGGCAACAAAACTTTAGAAAATATCAAGAAAAGAAAAAAGACAGAAAAATAACCACTACCCACCCCACTGGACAACTCCAATAAAGTTTAATCCTTCAAAATTCTTTAGAATCAGGTAGTTTAGATCTTATATTACTCACTGGACAACCCCCACTAAGATATATAAACCTCCTCTCATCTTAACTAATTCTGAGGGGTGGTCAAATATGAA
>DATDTA010000052.1:0-8103 GCA_035291085.1 Candidatus Nanoarchaeia archaeon
ACCCCCTAAAAAATCTCTTACTGAAAAAATGTTTGGCGATTTTTATACGCCGAAGAGAAAGAAAGGGCCGAAGGTTTCTAGGAGCAAAGTAAAACATGAGAAAGCCGAACTAGAAGATGCACTGAAGAAAGCAAAGAATCCGGCACAATTTCATGCCTTTAATGCCTATCACTTATTTAAGAAATCACATCGGATGGTTTCTTGGTAATCTGATTTGAATTTTTGTTCTCTACACTTGGCAAACTCTTTTATAGTATCTTGCTTTTTACCAATCTATGTCGAAGAAGAAGCCAGAACAGGAAATAGAAGAAGCGCAACAGAAATTCCGCGGCGAGGATAAAAAGAAGGAAGCTTCTGATAAAAAACGGGAGAAAGCAGAAGAGCCGCAAAAAGAAAAAGCTAAAGAGACGAAAACGGTTGAAGATGCTTTCCTGGAAACTGAAGAAGTTGGAGTTGCAAAAAAGCCGCGTGAGATTATTGATCTGGAAGCGATAACTCGCAAGGAACCGACTCCTCCGCCTGCGGAAGCACGCGATGATTATGTTGAACAATTGAAAACCCGTCCGGTGACCGAGATATATAATGAGATCAAGGACATCTATCGAGCAGTGGAAGAGAAAGGGTACTTCAGCCCTACAGAAGAACGTAAAGTCGAATATATCCGATCAGAAATAGAGAGCAGATTCGAAGATGAAACATATTCCTTCACCGAGGAAACGGCCAGAGCGGCAAGCATAAGTCATATGTTAAGCACTTCTATGATGTACAAAGGGAAAAAAATGGGGGATATGTATAAGCATTAGATTGGCTCTCCGAACTCTCAAAAAAGTCGCCTTGGCCGTTCGTTTGCTGGTTTTCTTGATTTTTATTCGCAATTTATAGTTATCAATTTTCGAGAAAAACCAACTTCCAACTAATCTTACCAAAGCAGTTGCAAACTCACCTCCTGGCCATGCAAGAAATGCGGAAACTACCTCATTTCTGCACAGAAATCAAATCGTTGTTTGATTTCATGTGGCGGCGACTTTTTCTACAGATTGGATAACGTTTATATACTTTAATTCTTTATCTCTATTCATGGTGGAATTCGGAACAGGCTACATGATGCCCATGGATCGGGAGTATGGACAGCATGCCCATGCGCACGATCACAATCACGACCATGCCAGCCCTTCAAATAATTCTACTAACGATGTTGGTGTGGGCATTAAGGATTTAGGTATGAGTATTGCTATGGGTCCGGTGCAGAATATTCCTGCAGTAGGTGCAAAGTTGCGTGCAGGAATGAAAACTATGGAAATTGGTTTTATGGGCCGAGGTAAAGGTTCGGGGCAATCTCCTACACCGGAATATATCGGAGCGGCACAGCGACGAGCGCTGGAAGAAATTGGAAAAGCCAATGAAGTTAATTTTACTACTCACTCTTCTTTTGGGATTAATGGTTTAGCGGGAATGGATCAACGGGGAAATTTTAACAAAGCAGCAAAAGAAGATTCGCTCCATGAGTTGAAAAGAGCAATAGAATTTGCCGGTGATGTCGCCCATGGCGGGCCAGTGGTTGTACATACCGGAGAATTTCAGCGTTCTCTTACTGGATCGGAGTGGAACAAACAAGGAGAATTTAAAGGAAGATTTCAGATGCATGAACAAGAGCAAGATAAAGAGACCTTTGGGGTAGTAGATGACCGTGATGGGAGATTGATGGTTGAAGCGCATAAAAATAGGAAAGTTTCTCGTCCGGAATGGCAAGTTGCTAAATCTGGACAGGAATTTAAAGATTTTGATGGTAACACCAGAGTTGCGAAAGAAGGAGAAAAAATTTATTTGGACTACTGGGGTAAGCAGTTGCATCGGTATGAGCGCGTTCCCGTATATGAAGATGGAAAATTCGTAACCAAGCAATATGGCTGGGACGATTTACGGGATCAAGCCAAAGAAATGGAAAAAGAGGCTCGTGAAGATTGGGAGCAATGGAAGAAAGCGGATTCAGAAAAGCGAAAGGAAATAGAAGAGAAATCGTTGTGGAAGAAGTATTTAAAGACTGAAGTAAAAGAAGATGATATCAAAATCCGTCCTGAAGAAGCGTATGTTATTGCTTCATTGGAAACCAACGCGGGAAACGCTCGGGGATGGGCATATTATTATGCCGGTGATTTTCAAGAGACCGTTGAAAGTATTGAGAAACTAGAAAAGGCTTTGAAGATTTATCAAGAGATGGAACGAGGTGCAAGTGAGGAAGAATTATCGCGCATGAAGCGGCAAGCAGGCGATATAGTTCAGGGTCTAGTTCCTTCTGATTCAAAAAGACCAGCAGAAATAATTCAACGGCACCTTGAGCATTTTAGGAACAAAATTAAGCAATCACAGGAAGGTTCAGCCAGCCAGTTTGCTCAAGCAGCTGAACATACAGAAACAATCAGGCACGTTCAGAGTGCGGAAACGTATGCTTTACGGGAAGCGTATGATTCTTATGCTCAGGCCGCAATTAAAGCCATGCGGCAGACAGAAAAAATAGAACGTGAAGGAAAAATGAAAAAGCCAATCGCTATCGCCATGGAGAACATGTGGCCAGAACAATATGGTTCGCATCCTGATGAAGTGATTGATTTAGTTCTGAACAGCCGCAAGGAGATGATTAAAATTCTTACTAAGAATTTTAAGATATCCGAACAGGAAGCAGCAAAAAAGGCGGAGATGCATATTACCGCAACCATAGATACGGGGCACATCAATATGTGGAGAAAGTATTGGGTTGGTGATAAGAATAAAACGATCGAAGAGAATGATAAAGAATTTGATAGTTGGGTAGTTAAAAAAATGGGGGAGATGGCGCAGAGAAAAGTAGTGGGGCACGTTCACTTAGATGATAATTACGGATATAACGATGAACATCTTGCTCCGGGCGAGGGGAATGCTCCCATTACGGCCATGATCAAAGTGCTCAAAGAGAATGGATACAAGGGCGAGTTGATCGTTGAACCAGGAGCTGATTATACTACTGACGTTTCCGGTTTCCACAGCGTGATGAAAACCTGGAAGTTATTTGGCAGCCCCGTGTATGGTGCAGGAGCGGGAGTAGGAGCAAGACGATGGGGTGCAGTAACAAGCTACATGGGTGTGAATCAGCCACCGTATTTCGTCTTTGGCGGTTATTCTCCGTCAGAAGATTGGACGCTTTGGAGTGGAGTGCCGCTGGAATAGAGAAAATTTATAATCTACCGCTTTATTTTTCTTAATATGCCAATAGATTTATCTGATGGAAAACGACGATTGCCTATGATTTCTGCAGTAGAAGCGTATTTTAGAATTTCTAGGATAAATGATAATTGTTTTGAGTTGTATGTTTTTGACAATTTGCCTGGTGAAGAAAATGTTACTGGAGACACGACTGGTATACTTAATGTTCCTGCACATGATTATTTTCTTCGTGGCCGCATTGCCTTAAAGCAAGCTGAATTAGCTGATGACGAGGCAGAAAGAAATGGACATTATAACCATGCTGTGGCAAGTTTTCAGATGTCTTTAGAAGCTAAACCAGGTTATATCTGTGCTATTCGATTTTTGCAATATGCTGCTGAAAGGGCAGGGTTAGATGATTTCGTAACTGAAATGGAAGCAGCTGCAGATATTAATCCGAATATGAATCATGATTGTCCTTTTCTGGATCCATATTATCAGAGTGCAGCAGAACTTATTACGATTGTTGAAAGAGGACAAATTCATGTAGGTGAGTGGAATGCGCTGCGACAGAAAGACCAAGCAATGAGAGCAGCTGCAACTTTTAAAAAACTCCCCTGAAATCTCAACAAATTCGCCTCTCATTAATGACAATATTTTTAGTACAAAATTTCCTCTTAATCCATAAACTTTTTAAATGGACCCCGCAGTTAGTAGTAAATAGAGGGGTAGAAACGAGGAGTGAGACATAAATGTTTAGATTGTTTTTTACACCAGGGTGGTTTAACGGTTATGATTTGTTGTTCGATAGTATTGGCTTAGTGGTAGCCTTGCTTATCGCTGCCTATAGCTGGCGCGTTTATCAATTGCATCAAGAGAATCGATTTAAGTATTTTTCTTTGGCGTTCTTACTGGTTTCAATCAGTTTCGGTTTCAAAATTTTTACCAGCGGAGTATTATATTACTTCCCAGTTCGAGAAACTGTTGCTCAAGTATTGCGACCAGCGACTGGAGCGGGATTAAAATATTCAGCTTTATTCTATCGGGCCGGATTCTTCCTGCAGATGGCCTCTATGCTAGGGGCATGGCTGTTAATATTCCTGATCTCGCAAAAATCCAGAGCGAGACTGACTAAATTTTATGAGGTCAGCCAAATTGGATTATTTACCTATTTAGTATTGTTAATCTCGGTGGTGAGCAACTTTGAGTATGTGGTATTTTACTTGACCAGCTCAGTACTGTTAGCGTTAATCGTCTTGAACTATTACAAGAATTATCTTACCACTGGCAAGGTCAATGCGTTAATGGTATTAACCGCATTCCTCTTTATCTTAGCAGGAAATTTATTTTTAGTGTTTGTTTTCATGGAGAGCAGCTTTTATGCAGTCGGTGAATTGTTTATGTTAGTGGGATTCTTACTGCTGCTTTATACCTATAGAAAGGTAATACAAAGGTAAATATACATGGCTACAAGACGATCTAGATTAGAACTTGTTTTTGACATCCTTTTAGCTATTCAGAACAAGGGTGGAAAAATCAAACCGACCCATTTGATGTACAAATCAAATTTATCTCATAAATTGCTGAATGGCTATCTGGAAGAGTTATTGCAAAAGGAGTTAATTCTTCTGGAAGAAGAGGCAGTCAAGAAGAAAAAAAGACCAATGAAAGTAGTCAAGATTACAGACAAAGGATTATCATTCTTAGCTGAGTTCAGACGCATGAGAGAGTTTACTGATGCCTTTGGGTTGTGAAGATGCCAACCACATTCTTACTTGATCCACGCGTACTTGATGATTCTGTAGATGATGGTGAGAAGGATGTGGAGATACCTGCAAAAGCTTTTGCCCACTTCTTGTTGGGAGAAAATTCACAGCCAAGTTACACTTTTTACTTACCTTCTGTTACCAAATCTGCTTCTCTCTCGATGTTATCGTTAGGCATTTTTAGCGCTCCCTATGATGGGCATCACGGCGACTTGAGCTTGCGCTTTCAGAAGGCGAACCTTATTTTTATGCCAGTTTCAGATGGAGATAGATACCAATGGGGATCTTCGGTCAGGTATTTTCGCGAACGATATATTCTAAGCTGTGAGGTCCTTTACGTTCGTGGAGATTTTAAGAAAGGAGATGCTGAAACTTTAAAGAATTATGGAGTAACCATTAAAACTCAATAATTCTCACTACTATTTTTATTATAGATAATTTTGAAAAACTATTCAAAATGATCTTAGAGACTCTGTCACTATGGTTCCGAGGTTGCTTTGGGCAACCTTTGAAATGGTCGAGATTTTGCCTGTTAACAAGTTAAAAATTAGCAAAATCTCTATTTTTCAAAGTTCTCTATAATTGTTTGATATTGTGTTCTGAGTTAGGATAAAATTGTTACTTCCGGTAGTTTACGAAAATCGTTATCGCAAGTGATGAGAACTGCTGGATGTAATGCGGCACTAGCATAAATTAAAGCATCCATGGCTCCCAATTTGTATTGTAAAGAAAGTTCTACAGCTTTATTACTTATCTCTGCCGAGACCGGTGCTATCAACATTCTCTTTTTTATAAATTCAAGCGCAGTTATAATCTCGTTTGCATTGAATTTATCTCGTATAAGCTTTCTTTTTATTTCAAATAATGAAAGGACGGAGAGATGTAAAATCTCTTTGGTCTCAAAGAGGTCTTTGTACTTGCCATGTATTAAGTATTCTAACCAGACTGAAGAATCTATAAGCTTAGAATCGGTCATGCTTATCTCGCAAGTCTTTCATAATCTGTTTGGAAGAATAACCGGGACGACTAAGATATCCTGCAAAACTTTCTTTAACAGTTGAAAAGATAATTTTTTTTATGGCTTCATCATATGAAGCTGATTTTGTTTCCTCTTTGACTTTCTTGAGCAATTCTAATGTCTCATCTTGGATTTGCACAGTAGTGACCATATAACTATATAATTATGTTGTTATATATAAATATGTCGTTATTGTTTCATCACTTATTTAAGGAAAATTAGTAAAAACGTTCTATGAAGCAACAAAGAACCGAAATAAGCAAAATTATCGTCGGCCTTGATGAGGCTGGCAGAGGCCCAGTCTTAGGTCCACTGGTTATGGCAGCGTTAGCTGTAAAAGAAGAAAACATCAAAAAGTTAGAATGGATGGGGGTGAAGGACAGCAAGAAGTTAAGTGCGCAAGTGCGGGAAGAATTGTTTGAGCAAATTCGAGAAGTGGTAGAAGATTTCCGCATTGAGATGATTGAGCCAGATGCGATTGATCTTTCTGTTAACGGTAGCGAGTCAAACTTAAACTGGCTGGAAGCAGATACGTCTGCCAGGATGATTTCAGAATTAGATCCGGATACGATTATTGTCGATTGTCCCAGCCCGAATATTGCCGCATATAAAAGTTATTTTGCTTCCAGATTAAGCAAAGCAGTTAGAGATAAAGCAGAGTTAATTGTCGAGCATAAAGCAGATGTAAATTATATTGTAGCTTCTGCAGCTTCAGTGGTGGCGAAAGTTATTCGTGATAGGCATATCGAGCATCTGAAAACAGAAATAGGGGTTGATTTTGGTTCTGGATACATGAGTGATCCTAAGACGCAGGAATTTTTGAAGAATTATTACAAAACCCATCCGCAACTGTTCAGGAAGAGCTGGCAGCCGTACAAGAACGTGGAAGATGCGCAAAAGCAAAAGAAATTGGGAGAATTTTAAAAAGAAATATAATAAAAAAAATTTATTTTTGTTCGGCAAGGACAGCGTAGAAAAACTGATAGTTCTTTCTGTCATTATAGCCACCAGGAATTTCGACCAGAGATTGCTGTGCTTGTCTCCATTCGTCTGGCGTCTCATTGAAGACGAATTGGATATCTAGAGGTCTTACTTTCTTAAGCTCAGGTCTTGATTCTGAATCTCCGCATCGAACTTGCAATCCTTTTGAGTTATACCAGCCGAATGATTCTACTCTTGAACGAACTTCTATCGGGAGGTCTCCCCTCTTTCCTTCAAAAGATAAGTTCATCCCTTTAAACGGCCCGCTTCCATGCGTGACATTATGAGTCACTCTTGCTTCTTGTAGCTGAGAAATAAGATTCATAAAATAAGTGTTAACTGCGCCTGTAAACTGTTCGACATGAGCAAAGCTATGGTCTCTTCTATAATACGGATGCGGAGAGGTGGTATATTTCAAACCCACCACGGCTAAATCAAGATCTTCGGCCATTGAAGGTTCTCGGTAACGAAGGATTCCGCCTACACCAGCGATGAGAAATGGTCCTCTTTCTAGACTTCCCATATAGGCAGCTAAACCATTAACGGCAGTTCTTACTATAGCAGATTCTGCTTGATTCATCCGACCATAAAAAGTATCTGCAGCTTGTTCTAATTTACTTTGATCAACCGGACTGTAATTTACCATTTTATTCCCCCAGAATCTATCCCCGCTAAATTTCCGGAGTAATTTATATATAAAGATTTGTATACTCCGGTATTATTTGAGCATTTCTTACTCTTATATTAATCTAGAGTTACTTCTTTAAAATAATTGTGTTGCTTTTCCCAAGCAATCTTTATTAATTATGGGTGCTTACTAATCTCATGGCGGTTTTTGAGAAAGTTAGCAGGCAGGACCTGCAAAAAATGAAAGGCTTTTCTGAGGAACCTATTAAAACAGTCTATGAAGAAGCCCGTTTAAAGAAAGGAGAAGTTACCCTCATCTTATACAGTTCCGGAAAGTTGTTGCTGCAGGGCAAACTGGAAGCAGTAGAAAAAGCTGCCCAGGGATTGGAACAGAAAAAAATTGGAAATAGAGTCAAAGCTGAATCTTTCCGCAAGGAAACTGGCTGGATTATCGGTACTGATGAATCATTGAAAGGAGACACCTTTGGCGGCTTGGTCGTAGCGGGCGTGAAAGCGAATGATGGGTTACGCCAG
>DATDTA010000053.1:0-17374 GCA_035291085.1 Candidatus Nanoarchaeia archaeon
GGTCTTCACGATAAAGTTAATTCTTTAAAATATATAAAAGTATCTTTGCAATTTGCTACCTATCTAGCACAACAAATCTTAAATATCAAAACAATTTCTCTTTTTTCTTATGAACAATCAAAAACAACCAGTTAAAAAAGAGGGTGCTTCTATCTTTGTCGCGTCGATGCTGCAAAGCGCGCAGGAGAACAAGGAAGTCAAGCCGCAGACCCGGTATGACAATGTTGATCCTCAAGAGATCGACAAATTGATGGCTAATATTAAGAAGGGATTAGTAAGAAAGTAGTTCTTTAGACCAACAATTTTTTAAATGCTTTTGGTCTTGCTTAGATAATGAGAATTCTTTCCGGTGAAGAAGAAAAAAGAAAACTCAACCATGGAACTTTTCACCGATCCTAACACCATAAGAAGCTGAATCTATGTATTTAGAAGTTTTTCCAGAATGTAATCCCGTTTTATCATCTGTTCTCAACTGTCCTTGCGCGTCTATACAAAAAAAATCTCCGATGGCATCATAAACTTTCTTCATTATTTCTCTGACATTATCTCCATTTAATCCTCCCGCAATTCCTATTCTTGTATTAGGCATAGAATCATGTAATATCTTAACAAGCCCTAAATGTTCATCAGAGATTTCTTGACCTTTACCGCCTGAGGGGTCTATCAAACAATACTGAACTAAGTCTCCATATCCTATTGCTCTTTGCGAATCTTTCAAGGTCTCCTTTGGAAGCTGTAATACAACATCCATTTCTGGAAATTCTTTTCTGATTGCTTCAATTTGATCTATTTCTGGCCAGCTCATATTAATTTGAACAGCTCTACAATAATTTTTCTCATACATATCACCAATTGAAAATGCTTCTTTAATTTCTTCTGCAAGATTTCTTCTATTTTCTGTGAAGTAGTGTATCATCGGTAGTGCTCCCTTAGGAGTATACCTTGCTAAGCAGTCGAGAACTTCCGCTCTAGGAGATTGTTCTCCTTGACTTCTTCTGTCTGCTAATCTTTTTGAAGAACATAAAAATCCAAACATGGGCTTATGATACTTTGCTGTATGACCCGCCTCTGGTCCCAAGAAACCATGTTCCAAAAATTGTTCTGCGACTGTCCTTACTTCACGATCTTCTTTAAATCCGGTTATTCCAACATATGCAATCGGTCTCATATTAATTACCTCCATGCAAAGGAGCGATATCGAAAGAAGTTAAACTTTTAGCTTAAGCTATATATATTAGCTTAATTAGTTAAGCTTTGCACAAAACCTTAAAAAGTGCGGTTGATTTACATTTCCAATGTTAAGAAAACTAATCAAACTTTCTCCATCAACATCAGTAATTTCTTTACCCTCAAACTGGATTAAATCCAATAACCTTAAGAAAGGTACAGCTTTGTCTGTGGAAGTAAATGAAAACAAAATTATTGTTTCTCCTCAACAAACTGAAATTCACAAAGAAATTCAGATAGATATTTCAAAATTTGATGGAAGATTGCTGTGGGTTGCGATTGATACTGCTTATACTGCAGGATATGATTCAATAATCATTAAAACTAAGGATGCTGAGCAGAGTTCTTATATGACAAAAGTAGCGAGGTATTTCCCCGGCATGATGATCATTGATGAGCACAAAACCCATGTCCATTTTAAGTCAATAGACGAATCACCAACTGATTTAAATAAAATCATTAATAGAATTTTCAACCTTACTGTTGCCCTATTAGAAGATTCAATTGAAGCGATTAAATTAAAAGAATGGAATACTTTAATTAAAATAAAATACAGAGATTATGTTATAAATAGTTATGTAAGCTATTGTTTTAGATCGATAAATAAATTTGGATACTCGCCTTTCTCAAAAACCGGTGTAATCCATAGCTTTCTTAAAATAATAGAGATTTTTTCCGACAAATTATGTGTTTTATTTGAATCTATTGGGAAAGAGAAAGCACGTTCAGTCAAAGTTAATACACTAAATCTGGTATTAGAGATGTATAATGAATTACGACAAGTCCACTTTAAATACTCGATTGAAAAAATAATCACTTTTGATGAGAATAGACAAAAATTGCTAAAAAATATCGAAGAGATGCCATCTTATGCAATCCCCGTATTAAACGATCTAGTCGATTTATTTTTTGCTCTAGAAGAGTTAGAGATGCAATTAAACTCTTGATTTTACTTGCTCACTCTTCCTCAAATAGATACTCCGGCAAATAAGTTCTCTTGTAATAATCATACACTTCAATCAGATTAAAGCCGGCAATTAAATCGCTGAACTCTTCCCGTAGTTTACTAATAATGTATCGAATTCTGCTTTTGTCCAACGACTCCAGATCAATCTCCATGTCCCAATCGCCCACAGTTTTGTTGAGCTGAATGACTTCTGGATTATCGTGCAAGTAATCCAGCAGCTTTGATTCGTATTCTACGTCAAGATTATGAAGCTTCAAAAACAAGCGATTTTTGGTAACGTCTAATTTGTTTTTATCGATAAGATACTTGCAGCCACGGATGATGTTTCTTTTGGTAAGGCCTTGTAGAATCGATTTTACCGTCTTGACGTTTAAATCTGTTTCTTTGGCAAGTTTAGTGTAGCGGATGGTGGGATTATGAAGAAGAACCCGGAGCACTGCTAATTCTTCCGGTGTAAACTCTTCCTTCTCACGATCTCCCCCCACAATTTTCTGGCCATATAACGTAAGCAATTCTGCGCTGTTTACTAAATAATGCCGAGGGTAAATATGGGTTACAATATTGAGTACGATCTTATATTCTTTCAGCAACGGATTGGTGCTGATGAGTTTCTTGAATTCTTTGTTAAATTTTGAGGGATTAGGGGCAGCAAATTCCACACCCAAATCAAATTCGCCCACCAGTTCGTAGATTGCTAATATGTATGGATTTTGACGGAGTTCGGTTATGACTTTAAGTTTGTCTTGTTCCTTGACGTATACACCCTTGAAATAGACCCGAAATAAAAGAAGGCCAAAATAAGAATAATCAAAGATGCAATAAGGATCATGTAAAATACCCTCTTTTTCTAAGACTGAGACGTTATATTTGAGAAGCTGAGGGCTTTTCTTGGTAAGACGAGCAAGCTCTTTAAAACTCATGCGGATATTCTCTGAGCGGAGAAAGACCAAGGAGTGGTTTAGTTGGTTCATATAGCTATTTTCTTTTATTTATTAATAAATATTATGTATTTTTTACCAAAAAAGAAAAAAATAAGCTCCAAAGAGTATAAATATAGGAAAAGGTATACTGGTTATCATGGGGTACGATCTATTTAGTTGGCTAGCACAATATCATCTGCAGAATAATCTGATACCCAATCTTCCCTTCATTAAAGATGGCCAGTATTTAAAAGCGAGAGGCGGCGCAAAAATAGAAGAAGGATAAGAGAATGACGATACTAAAGGTGTTTTAATCTTATCCAACGGGGATAGTTTAGTGCGGCGCCTGAAAGAAGAAGAGATCATCTTAGACCGCTCCACCCCCATGTTTATGCCCGCCAGAGAGTATGATTCCTTCACGGATTACCTGTCTCGCAACATCCGAAAAGATGGCGCATTCGTCTATGATGGAAAGAATGAAAGCATCTCCAGAATATCAAAGTTCGGCAACAGTTCCCCAAAAATGAATGCGGCGAGGGATTCTTATCAATGTTACCTGCCAGCGAATTTTATCTACCAAGATGCTGCGGTGATGAGCCCGGAAGAATACGACGAGCAGATCGGCACAAAATCGGATTTGGCTATGGTCTTGCCCATCACCCATACAAAAGAAGATTCGTACGTACATGCTTACCAAATCAAAAGAACTGCCTACGGAAATACCGGTTTAGGAAAAGTTGCCCATTTCGGCCCCGATGGACTTATGGAAGAATTCTTCTTTAGATATGCTCCAGAAAGCGACGGGCCTTTTGTAGTTCCTGAACAAAAGATAGTGGGCGTGCATAGGAGATATAAGCGGGAAGCAGATGATAAGTTATACGTCGCTTCAGAAAACGTAGTTGGGCCTGCCTTGGAAGAATATTTCAGGCTGCAGAAATAATTACTTTATATTCTCCCAAACTTTCAATTTCTTTCTTCAGCCTTTTCAAATCAAGTTTTCCGTCATGCTCAATGACTGTTTTTCCGGTCTTGAAATCGACGACACAAGATTTTACTCCTGGCATTTCAGAACAAACTTCTTCGATTAACATCTTACAGGCATTGCAGTGGGTACCTTTTACAGTTATTGTTGTTTTCATTGTTTATGGCACTACTTCAAATGTTCCCGGCCCAGCCATACCCATGCCGCAGGTAAAAGTGATTTTACCTTCTTTCTGGGGAGTAAATTCTATAGTTTTAATTTCATTTTTGGATAACCGTTCAATAATTCCCAATTTTGGAACACTGATTATTCCAGCACACCCTTGCGCATTTCTTCCATCAATATTCCATTCGACAGGAACTCCTTTTTTCAAGATAAATTTATCGGGAAAGTAATCTAGCCCATCAACTTTCAAATCAATGATTTGTTTTTCTCCGACTACAGTTAGATCATTATTGCTATTACCATTATCAACGCTGTCGTCAACAGAAGGCAAGGCAACTGCTGCGCCAACCAGATTAAATCCTGGAGTTAAATTAAAAATTCCTAAAACTATAACTAACACCGCGGAAAAAGTCATAAAATATTTCTTAAGATTTCCTTTAGCGAAGCTGGAAAATGCGCCGACGGAAGCGAGCGCAGGTAATGTGCCTAAGGAAAATGCTAACATGGTTAATGCGCCGACGATAAAGCTTCCTGTTCCCAATACGTACAATTGTAAGGCTTGAGTAAAACCGCAGGGTAAAAAGAAGGTTGCTGCGCCAAAGAGGAATGAGGAAGTTTTACTTGCAGATTTCTGTTCACTATGACTTGCATCATACAATTTATGGGCTATGAATTTAGGCATCTTGATCTGGATTTTATTCAACCAAGGAAATATGCTTAACATTTGCAACCCCATTACGATCATTAGCAAACTGGCAATAATGGTAATTACTCCAGTTACACTTGAAGAGAGTGTTAATACCGAACCAAGCGCACCAATAGCTCCACCCAGCAAGGTATACGAAGCGATTCTACCAGTATTAAAAGATATATGTGGCTTGAATTTCTGCCAGCCTGCTAGATGAGGATTTTTTTCATGAAATTTACTTGACACTGCAAGCAATAAACCCCCGGCTACCGCTAAACAGGTGGAAGTGGCGGCGACTAAACCTATCACGAAAATAAATCCATAACTCATATTATCAGTAACGCCAAAATTCTTTGGCAAGAGATCAAATTGAGTTAAGAGAAAATACGCTGCAAACAGCACTACTAATACTGCGCCTATCTCTGAATAACGTTGTTTATCTTTGGAGATGAAAGAATTGATAAAAGAATTTCTTGGCGGATTTTCGATAGGATCGTTTGAAGCGTAAAGAGCATATCCTTTCTCTTTGACTGCATCCTGTAGTTGCTGTAATTGAACTTCATCAGCGCATTCAACTTCTGCCTGTTCTTTTGCCCGGCTGACTTTTACCTTTTCTACTCCAGAAACTTTTTTGAGATTACGTTCTATCAGTACTTCGCAGCTGGAACAAGTCATCCCTTGAACTTTGAGATTGAGTTTTTTCATCTTCATCACCCCTAAATCTTCTTCAGTTTTAAAGATTTTCTTCGTAATAACAGGGAATTAGTAACTACACTCACAGAGCTTAAAGCCATCGCTCCACCAGCAATAATTGGGCTTAACAGCCATCCAGTAAATGGATATAACACCCCTGCAGCAATTGGAATACCCAAGATATTGTAAATCAAGGCCCAGAACATGTTCTGCTTAACTTTGGCCATGGTAATTTTACTTAATTTGATCGCTCTGGGAACATCCAACAAGCTATTTTTCATCAGGACAATGTTTCCTGTTTCCATAGCTACATCAGTTCCAGAGCCCATAGCGATACCTATATCTGCTTGTGCTAAGGCAGGAGCATCGTTAATGCCGTCTCCGACCATAGCAACGTTTCCTTTTTTCTGAAGCTCTTTGACATGTTTTACTTTTTCTTCTGGCAACACTTCGGCAAAGAATTTTTCAATGCCCACTTTTTTGGCTATTGCTTGGGCAGTTCTCGAATTATCACCGGTAATCATGTAGGGAACCAAACCCATGCTCTTTAAAATGGCAATTGCTTCCGATGAATCATCTTTAAGTTCGTCAGCGACAGCAATTAATCCAAGAATCTTTTTCTTATCTGCAAGGGCCATGACGGTTTTTCCTTCACTTTCCAGTGCTTCTATCGTAGAGCTATAGGAAGAAAGGGATATTTTCTTTTCCTTCATCAATGTTGGATTGCCAAGATAATATTCTTTAGAACCAATTTTACCTTTTACTCCCCTTCCAACCAGGGCTTGAAAACCAACTACTTTCTTGAACGAGATTTTTTTCTCTTTTCCTTTCTGCACAATCGCTTCTGCTAAGGGATGCTCTGAACTTTTTTCTATGCTCGCAGCAATTTCCACCACTTGTTTCTCAGTAGATACTTTTGCAACAATAAGATCCGTTACTTCTGGTTTCCCTTTGGTGATGGTTCCTGTTTTATCAAAGACAACGTATTTCACTTTATGAGCAGCTTCCAGAATATCACCGCCTTTAATCAAAATTCCATGGGTTGCGCCCTTTCCCGTCCCCACCATAATAGAAGTCGGTGTCGCTAATCCTAAAGCGCAAGGACAGGCAATCACTAATACTGCAACTGCAGTAATTAAGGCGAATTCTAATTCGGCTCCCGCAAACACAAACCAAACTAAAAAAGTAAGCGCCGCTATACCTATGACTATGGGTACGAAATAGGCAGAAATTCGATCCGCAAATCTCTGAATCGGAGCCTTTTTTCCCTGCGCATCTTCAATTAATTTTACAATCCTGGCTAACGTAGTTTGCGCTCCTACTTTGGTTGCTTTAAACCTGAATGTACCCTGCTTGTTAATAGTCGAACCAATCACTGCATCTCCTTTCTTTTTTTCTACAGGCATACTCTCCCCAGTCACTAAACTTTCATCAACAGACGAGTATCCACCAATAACTACACCGTCAACAGGGATTTTTTCTCCCGGCTTTACGATTACAATGTCCCCCATTATAACTTGTTCAATAGGGATTTTCAATTCTTTTCCTTTGCGGATAACTGTGGCAGTTTTTGCGCCCATTTTTACTAGTTTAGCAATAGCCTGGCTGGTCTTTCCCTTTGCAACTGCTTCAAGATATTTTCCCAGCAATACCAGGGTGATAAGAATAGATGATATCTCAAAGTATTGATGTTCTCCACCATTGAATAAAACAGCATACACAGAATAGAAATAAGCTGCACTAGTTCCAATGGCGATCAAGGAATCCATATTGGCAGATTTATTTTTCAATGCTGCCCAGGTGCCTTGATAAAAAGGCCAGCCGATATAAAATTGAACTGGAGTCGACAGAATCCAGAGGAAGTATTCTCGGTAATGGAGAGACATCAAAACCATGCTAATGATAAGCGCCGGTAGGGAAAGCGCTACGCTGAGAATTAATTTTGATCTCAATTTCTGAATTTCTTTCTTCCTCAATTGTTCTTCACGAGCATAACTTTCATCGGTAAGCACTTCTGCGCTGTACCCTTTTTTTTGTACTGCTTGGATTAAATTTTGTTCATTTGTTTTTGCAGGATCATAAGTAACTGTTCCTTTCTCCGTTGAATAATTGACTACGGCAGACTGAACACCATCAACTTTCTGCAAGGCTTTTGTCAGTATAGTGCTGCAGCTGGCGCAGTGCATGCCTGAAATCTTTAGTGTAGATGTTTGTATTTTTTCTTTATTTTTAGTTTCCATTGGTTAACCCCCAAGAATTAATTTTAGACACTATCGCACCTATTAAAGCCGCTCCAACCGTACTAGAAACAATAGCAATGATAGCTTCACTTATACCGTACACAAATTCTGGTTTAAAAAACATCCAGGCAAAGCCGTACAATATCCCTGACCATAACAGTCCAGCAACCGCTCCCCTGATCCATTCTTTTTTGGAATACAATAAATCAAGCGCAACCGCGCCTGCGAGCATGGAAAAAATCAAAAGGAATGGCGGCGCATGTTCATGAGGAAGTATTTTTACTCCTTCAGCAATCTGCTCATTAAATCCTATTGCCGCGACCATAAGCGCAAATGCTGATGTGAAAACTGCTGCTCCCTTACTTGGAATCCACCGCTGAGCAAGGAGTATGACGCCAAACATCATTGCAGCAACAATACCGGCTCCAGCAAACCCTAGCAAATGCCAAGATCCTTCTGGTTCCAACGGAGAAAGTACAAACAAAATAAGATTATGCAGGGAAGCGAAAATCATGCTTCCAAAGAGAATCTGCATCTCTTTTGTATCTCTTCGAAGGATTGGAAGGAGGAAGACCATGCTGGCAATAAGAGAAAAAATAATTGCTAAATGCGGCGGGCTCCAGATAATTAAGGGGCTTGATAAATCTTCTACGCCAAATATTCTATGCCATAATTCATCAAACGGAGCAGAGAGTGGAACTAAAAGCAAAACAAGAGCAAGTGTACGCCAGCGTTTTTCTTTAAATTGATAATATCCATAAATACCAAAAACTACAGCTACGATTACTGAAAAATACAACAACAAATGTGGAGGTGACCAAAGTGATTCCCTACCTAATGCTCCATGCCACCAAGCGTCCCAGGTTCCGGCAAGAACGGCAGTAAATAATGCTATTGCAATCGCTCTGGCTAAAATGATAGATGATATTTTCTGAATCATGATTTAACCCCCATAGTCAGAACTGAAAAGATAAAACTTCGATATTGAATGATGTTGTGTAATCCCACTTTCCGAAAAAGATCTCTCATTTCTTTCCTGCTATTAACTTTAACACAGCCAGGTTCAATTTTTTCAAACAACCAATGTATCAGTCGAAGAAAAAAATTGATGTCAACTACCATAATTCTTCCGCCTTTTTTTGTGACTCTTTTCATTTCTGCAAGAGCTTGAGATTGGCCGTAATAATGATGAAAAGATTCTGTGGAGACAACGTAATCAAATGAATTATCTGGAAATGGCAATTGGTGGACATCGGCTGTTTGTAAGTGGGAACGCTTTCCTAACTTTGTTTGAGCCTTTGCTATCATCTGAGAAGAAAGATCAATGCCGTAAAGAGTTTTTTTTTTCTTTTTTGTAGCTAATTCTCGTAAAAATTCTCCTGTGCCGCAGCTTACGTCAAGAACCTTGCCGCTATTAATCAACTTCAATGCTGGGTGATAGAATCTTCTCATCCAGAATTGGAATAGAGGTTTATCATATGTTTTTGCCCAACGATCAAAGAATTTTATGTTCTCAAATTTTTTATTTTTTTCTTTCATGTTGTTCCTCTAACAATTTACAGCAATATTCTTCCATATGGGCATCAATAAATTCCAGCAACGGCTTGATGGTCTTTTTATTTACAGTGTAATTTCTGAACTTACCCTCCTTTTCCATAAAGACCATCCCATGATATTCTAACACTTTAAGATTATGCGAAACCATGGTTTGTTCGAATCCAGTAACTTCACATATTTCTCCGACATTCTTCTTTCCTTGCCGTAATATATTGATAATTTGTAGCCTATTTGGATTTGCCAAGGCGCCGAAAAAAAACTTATATGTTTCTAAGGAATGCTTCATCACATGATAGAACTATCATGTGTTATTTAAATCTTTTGTAGTAAAATACAACATATAGTGAGGGCAATAAATATCCGAACAAATCTTGCCCGAACTATATATGAGGGCAATAACTATTAAATTCGATAATTTATTGCCTTCAGTATATAAGATAGCTTAATAAATACCGAAAAATTGCTTTTCTCCATGGATAAAAAAGAGCTGCTTCTATTCAGTGCGTTATTTCTTGGTTGCGGGGAAGAAAAGCCAGCTTTTTTAGAGGATCTGCCTATCCCGAAAGTAAGTATTCCAGAAAGCAAACTACTGGAAAAGCTGGAAGAAAAAGTGCAACCTCAGGGAGAAGAGTGCATCATCAATATTTCAAATAAGTTCATTCCTGAACTTTTATCATTATCTCGGGATGCACAACAATATTTCAGCAAGGAGGGAAGCTTCTACAATCCATTCCAACGGGAACGGTTTGGCATATTTTCTAGTTTTGCGCATCACCAAAAACCATTTGAACATTATGTCAAAGCGATTGAACGCAGAGGAGATCAAGAACAACCAATCATAGGAACGGATTTCGTATGGACCACTACACCAGAGACTATCAAGAATATTGGCAATCTTGAGACAAAGAAAAAAAAATTGGAAGAAACATTATCAAAAATAAAAGGGATGATCCCAAAAAATGAAATCACCATTAAAAAAATTGAAAAAGATATTGAATCTACAGAAAAAGAGAAAGAGGCTACCCTGCAGAGAATTGAAACAGTTAAAAAAATTCAGCAAGTATTGCAATGGGAAGGTTTTTACAAGGGAGAGCTTAATGGAATTTATTCGGAAACAGTTCCGGCGATGGCTCAATATCAACGTTTTCACGTGCAACGGTTAATCGTGCCAGTTCTGTATATTAACGAAAAAGCAGAAGATCTGCCAACCAATGGTTCTTTTAACAAGGCTACCAGAGAACTTTTGAACAAATCATTTGAGGACTATGCTTTTGAAGGAATACGTAGAGTGCTAGAAGAACGAGTACTGCACGCTAGATGTGCGGGAAAATATCCTCATGTCATCGAACAACCAGAATTAGAAATATTAGTTGATAGAACATTAAAACATCTCAACTTAGGAAGTTTAGGAGGAGTACGGGATTTTTTTGCGACAGAGCACCAAATCACTACGCTTCAGCTTGATATTCCTGAGCGGTATCAACAAGATTTTATGAATTTTGAAGTCGAAGTCGAGAAATGGGAAGAGGATCGTACAAAATCAAAATTACATCTTTATGTGATAGAGAATGGCAAAAGGATAGAACTATTTACGACAAAAGTAGTGGTTGGAGGTAAAAACAGGAAATCAGAAAAAGATTATGACACTCCCGAAAAAATTTTTTATATGAAAAATCTCTTGCTCATGCCGCATTGGAATCCTACCGAATCTGCAGAGAGAGAGGGGCTTGAAGAAGAACAGACCTTACCAGGACCATTTAATGCCTTTGGCATGATGCTCATGCCTCTTTACAATGAGAATGTGCCCCCAAAAGATCCTTTTGGGGTGGAACAGCCAGGATATAATGGCTACGGGATACATCTTACAGCGTGGCCTTATAGTGTAGAAAGATGGGGCGTATCACATGGCTGTGTGAGAATACATCCCAAAATGAGCAGATTCTTTGATTTTGTTTCTCGCTACACCCCGCATACTATTGCACTTGAAGATTTTGAAGGAAGAGAAAAATTAAAATTCACACACAGCAGGGGAAGTTTTATTCCTTTTGAACCAGAACATTACATCAAAGTCAGAATTTGCGCGGAAGAGTGTAAATAATTCAATGTTCAATCACATAAACTTTAAACTTGACTGGCTTAGCTGACTCTAAAGCAACCGATGGAACTCCAGAAGCAATTTCAGTTGGAACTTTATCTTCAAGAACAGTAACCTTCCATTCCTGCTGAACTTCGGATTGGCCATCGCTGACCGTTACGCGAACATTCTTCTCACCGGAATTGACAAAAGTTCTCTCCACTGCATCTGTTCCGGTTATCTCTTCACCTGAACCAAAATTCCAGCTATAGGTCAAATCGTCGCCATCATTATCTCGAGCATTAACTTTAAACAGCAAGGGTTTATTTTGAGTTATAGTTACAGCTTCAACTGGAAGGAGATCGATAACTTCTGGCGGCTGATTTACTTCTCTTATCACGACTTTAACTGGGTGATATACTTCAAATTCTCCGTCAGAAACAACAAAGCTGATCCAGCGTTCTACTTCAGCACTAGCAAATTTTTTGCTGAGCCAACTTACTTCACTTAAGAGAGAATCATCAGGGGCTACATTGTGTACAGTCTCATATCCTGGCTTCCAGGTAAAAGAATTATTGGCAAATAAAGATCTGAGTGGAAGATCCTCTACTCGCATAACTAAAGTATCGCTGTCGGGGTCAGCTGCTTTAAGGGAAAGTGAAAACTCTTCTCCTTCATTGACTACAACCTTATCACGGGGTACTTTAAGCGTCGGTGGCCTATTTTTCTGTAAAACTGTTACATTTATCGGTAAGGTTTGAGAAGCACTTCCGTCATTGACATTAACATACATAACATATCTAGCAGCATCATTATAATTAGTTTTCCAATTTCCTTCATCATCCAGAGGTTCGCTAAAAGAGAACCTTACAATATCACCATCTGGATCAAGAGCAAGCGGTTTTAAGGAAACTACTTCCATTTCGGTGACGGTAATGTTGGTAGGAATTTCTAAGGTCGGAGCTCTATTAGTATTATACACCAACAAAGGCAAGAAGGAGGAAGTGCAAAACTCTTTACTACAAGCATTCACGTGTAGATTAATCTTTTTTACTTGCAATAGTCTTTGTTCCAAGCGCAGGGAATTGAGAATATTACTCAACAAGCCATAACGACGGGAGATAAAATCATATCCTGGTTTCCAGGAAAGTGTTTTGCTCTCAGACATAAAGAGAGCTCCTTCTGGTGCATTTTCAACGGTGACAGAAACATCGTCACCATCTGGATCAAGAGCTTCAACAGTAAAAGATAATTCTTCTCCTTCACGTACTTCCAAGCGCGATGGTAGCAGTAACAGTGGCGGTTGGTCAACGTCAAGAACAGTTACTTTTATTCTCTCCTTGACAGTTTTCTTGCCATCAGAGACATAAATACTAAGTGAGTGTGATCCAGCATCATCAAAAGAGGTTTTCCAAATTCCTTCTTCATTAAATTTTTCCTCGAAGGAATAAGTAAGAATATCGCCATCGGCATCTTTTGTGGGCAAGGACAGCTGTATGGTTTCCCCTTCTTCAACGGTTATTGGCGATAAGTCTAACTCTGGCTCACGGTTAATGTTCTCAACCTGAACCAGCCACTCTTTCTGTACAGTCTTCAGGCCATCACTAACAACCAAGGTTAGTAGATGTTCTCCAGCACTGTCAAAATCAAAAAAATAGTGGCCTTGGGAAGTATCTTCAATTACTTTCTCGTTCAGAGTCCAGAGATAGCTAACTGCATCGCCGTCACCTTCTTCAACGGTAGCAAAAAAAGAAAGTTCTTCGTTTTCTTGGAGCCTAACCACTTTTTCCTCTGAGAAAGTTACTTGTATCAAGGGCGGTTGGTTAGTGTTAACCACGTCTACTTCTAATTTTACGGGAACTGCAAACTCGCCATCGTTTATGGTAAAAGAAGTAACAAAACTTCCCTGATCATTATAGCTCGGCTTCCAAATTCCGCTACTGTCAAACGGTTTGCTAAAAGAGTATTGTAAAGGGTCATTATCGGGGTCGGCAACGAACTGCTTTAAGTCAATACTTTGCAATTCTTTAACCCGCACTTTTTTTTCAGTAAGATAGGGTGGCTGATTTTTATTATCTACAATCAATAATACTTCTTTCGTGGTCGAGGTAACCCCATCCGAGGCGTTGATTTTTATGAAATATTCTCCTGCATCATCATATCCAGTCTGCCATTGGCCATTTTTATCCAACGGGGGAGAATAACTGTAAGTTACATCATCCTGATCTGGATCAACGGCTTCTGGTGTGAGGGTAACTAAATCTGTTTCCTGCACTCGAAAACTTTTGATGGCAAAGGCACCCTGGAGTATTATAAGAAGAACTAAGGATACTAGGATGATTTTAGCCGTATTGGGAGCCATGTCGCCTCATTTTGATTAATGATATTAAAAAAAGAAAATAATTAATTTACTGCCAAGGAAACCTCTACGATTTCCGGAGGCATGTTGACGTCTTCAACAACCACTTTGACTTTCTTCGTCACTGTTCCTTTTCCGTCATTAGCAGTTATAGTAACAAAATACTCGCCGTGATCGGTAAAGCGGGTTTCCCAAACCCCGTCATCACCAACTGGTTCGCTGATGGTAAGAGTTACCTCGTCACCGTCAAGGTCGGTAACTTTTGGTTCGAGCTTAACGACAGTTCCCTCTTTGACCTGAAAATCTTCAAGGTTGGTAAGCACCGGCAGCTCATTGACATCATCAACTACTAAGGTGAAGGTTTTTTCTGTTTCCAGTTCTCCGTCGCTGGCAACAACTTTTATTTGGTATTCGCCGGCGCTGGTATGGTCAGTAACAAAGGTTCCTTCTTTCAAAGGATCGGAAACAGTAATAGTGACTTCATCTTTATTTGGGTCACTAACTAAGGGCTTGAACTTGACTATTTCTCCTTCTTTAACGTGAAGATCGCTTACGCCGTTAATAACGGGCGCAACATTTACTCGATTTACCACTATTTTTAGTTGTTTTTCTGTGGTTAATACCCCATCAGTAGCGCTGAGCGTAACCATATATTCACCAGCATCGCCATAGTTGGTTTTCCATTGGCCAACTTTATTTAATGGCGAGGTAAATGAATACTGCACTGCATCTTGATCTGGATCATTGACTTTGACATTGAGTTTGACCATTTCGTTTTCATCAACTTCAATTACTTTTACTTCTTCATCAACAGTGTTGGTTTCTGCTTCTTCAAGATCAGGTAAAACTACCTCTTCTTCCACTTCGTTTAATTCCTCTTTAAGCTTTTCCACTTCTTCGACTTCTGCTTCTGGCTCTGCGCCCAAGCTTAATTCTTCTTCTATCCTAGCAATTTCGTTTACTAAGCTAGTATCTTCTGTGACTTCGGATGATTTATAATTAACACAACCTACAAGAAGAATCAATAGTACAAGACCTGATAGTATTATCCCTACTTTTTTCATTATACTGGCACCCCCAATGATATAAATTGTAATCATTCTGGAACAGTAACCGCTATTTAAAGATTTAGAGACAGAATAATATAGGCTTTAATATATAATGAGCGCTAAATATTTTGGGAAGAGGTATATTCTATCTAGAGAGAAGGATTATATATCCAATCTGTTGGAGCAGCTTCGTTCGGGGTGAAAATTATGAAAAATTCAACTTCAATTTTATTAACTGGTTTATTGGCAACTGGATGTGCATCTCTGCCGGCAATGAAGGGAAATCCTTGGGATAGGGATGTTAACTATGTTATTGAAGAAGGCAAAGAGACAGAACCATTTGAAGGGAAAAGTGACTTTACTGTCGCCATTATTCCTGATAAACATTCTTCATATGGTTGCCAGGCAAGCACCTATTTGACTTTAGAAAAATTAGTTCTTTCCGGCGACGTGAAATTTGTTGCAAGAGAAGGGAAAGTAGGCCCCACTGAACACGAAAGTGATGCGTTTCAAACTAAAAAGTATTTTGATCGTAATTTACAGATCCAGTATTATAAAGATTTGATAGATTTGCCCCTTGAACAACGACAACAACAAGCAAGATCACGGGGTATTAAATCACAATTTTCCCTCGCAATATTGGCATAACTTTTTCTTTGATAAGCCTTCTAGAAACTGGGAGGAAGTAATGCCCATGATGGCCAGCGTCTTACTCGAGTCCGTATACCTAAATCAGGTACGTACAATTGGTGTAGAAAACCAGAAAGCTCTTGACGATGCAAAAACTGCATTATATAATGCATCGGGCCCTCTTTACGAAGCTCAACATCTTAATCCTCCTGATAAAAAGAAGGCGGAAGAAGCAGAAAAAACTTTCAGAGCGGTAGAAAATGAACATATCAGAATTAGAGATGGCCATATGGTGATAAATATCCAGGAGTATGCTGGCAAAATTAAGGAAGGGCATTTAATTCCATTACATGTAGGTAATCTACATACTCAAGATTTGATGCAGCGTTTCAGAGATAAAATGATTTCATACAAAGTTATCGAACATGCTGCTTGCATGGAAGCGCCGACTTGTACTTTAACTATACAAAAAGAAGATATTTACCAATAAAAACCCTTAAGCCATCTTTTCAAGAAAAAAATGGCCCCACGGTGACTTTCCTCCAACAACCTATTTGACTTGAACGCGGTGGGTTACTGGTAACCCGCCCAACTTGCCTAGATTGCTGGCATTTGAACACCGGACCTTTATCGGGATTTCTCCTCACGATGTCTTCACTTATTCTAGTGTATCAGTTTCGCATCCTTGCGGAACGTGCGCTCCACCGGACTAAGCTATGGGGCCTTAATACTAACAGAAAGGCAGATTATTTTTAAAGTTTCTGAATATTTTACTTCAGAAACCCAGAAAAGCCTTGCTCTTTCTTTGCATTGCGGGTGAGGTAGGTAAATGGTTTTATGAGAAAGTTTATAGGGTACCTAAGCTAAAGGTCTTTTGTGGCACAGATCCTGTATGGAGCTCCGGAACCGAATAAAGATTTAGTAGCGCAACTTTCTGAAGGACACCAGGTTAATTTTCAAAACAAATGGTTAGATTTTAGGTTTGAATTAATTAGGTGTAAAGGTTCCCTCCTTAGGAAATATGATCTGCTTTTTTATGATACTCGTTTATGTCGTGAATCACTTTCACCGCTAGAAAGAGCATCTTTTTTTAATCGGGAAATGCGAGGTTTTTTAGAGGGATTGCCAATTCCCGTAAGTGTTATTGTTGACAAAGGATTAAAAGGAATTCTCTACCTTTCTTCGGCAGGAAAAGTTGAATATTTCCAAGAATAAAAATCATTAAATCTAAGTAAGTTTTATAAAATAGCCATTAGACCATCTATCCCTATGAAATACACTATCCTCGACTGCTACACTGATGAAGCATCTGGATTAGGTGTACCGCCGTATCTCGGCACATATCCGCGATATATCTATGGGCAATTGAAAGCAGAAGGGCATGAAGTCAGCTATATTACCATCGATGATCTTCGTCTCTGGAAGAGATACAAAAAAATCAAAAAAGAACCTTCTGAAAAAGAGAAAACCAATATTCTGATCTACAATCTTACCAAGAACGATGCAGAAGAAGTGCTAGCTGAGACCGAAGTGCTGATCATTGTCTTAGGTGTGCACGTACCGGGAAAATATCTTACGGCCTTACCTGGAACATTGCATGAAGTTGTGCCGATGCTGGCAGATATTTCCTGCACGAAAATTCTTACCGGGCCGGCAGTATTTGGAACGCAGTTAGAAGGTGGAAAATTCTACGAAAAAGTCCAGCATGACTTTGAAATTAAAGATTATGGAGTTTCATTTAATGATCTGGACAAATTCGCTTTGGCCGGAGCAGAGATCCTTAAGCATATTCCTTATCGAACCATGATTGAGATTGAAACAGG
>DATDTA010000054.1:0-14787 GCA_035291085.1 Candidatus Nanoarchaeia archaeon
ACAACCTTCCCATCCAACCCCCACTCAGGCATAATAGGAACTCCTAAATGAGTCAAGATAGTTGGCACAACATCAACCTGTAAAGGAGGAACAACAATTCTTCCTGGTTCAACTGTCAATCCTTCTACAATATATGGTATGGTCTTCTCTTCCGGCGAAGTTCCTCCATGCCCTTTTCCTATCCCACCATGATCACTTACCAACATAACTAGCCATTCTTCTTCTAGATAAGTCTGCCTATTTCTGATCGCATCAACAAGCTTTCCAACATAACCATCTATCTCTTCGATAGCGGCAGCGTATTCTAGAACAGCATCACTAAATCCGTGAAGATGTCCTGCATTGTCGACAGAAATAAAATGAGTAAAAATAAAATCAAAGATACCAGAATAAAGAAAAGCTTCCGTCCTTCGCACTACTTTTTTATCATTATAAGAATAATAATTATGATTTTCCTCCTTGCCTATCAATTCTTCTAATGGATTCCATGCCACTGCCGAGCCAGTTTTTCCTTGGGCCAATCGAGAAAAAATGGTCGGATATTGTTCATTATTTTTACCGCTAAAAGAATTATCTTTTACACCATGTTTTTTTGGAAATACGCCCGTAAGGATAGTATTCCATCCAGGTGCGCTCCAAGTTTCATCGATCGCCTGTGCCTCAAAACTATATGCTCCGCCCTGAATTAATGAGTCAATATTGGGTGTAGGGACAATAGCTAATGAATCTGCGCGAAGCCCATCAACCCCAATCAAAAGTGCTTTTCGAGTAGGATATCGTTTGCAAGAATGATAAGCATAGGTATAGCCAGCAAGAACAGCTCCCACTCCTGCTGCTTTAAGGAAATCCCTTCGCGTAAAAAGCATTATACCTTAAGAAAACTTTAGGATATAAAAAAGTTTAGATAATTGATACTGTAAAGTTTACAGTGTTAGATAATTACAGAGAACTTTGCAAAATTCATATTTATATGGCAAAGTTCTCTACAGAAAATAGAAAAAATTACTTCTTCTCTGTCACTGAGCCAGGCTTCACTTTTGGTAAAGGCAGAGGACTCGGCAAGTTTATATCTTCGCTTACCTTAATAGCTTGGATATTTCCCTTATGAAGCGCAGCATTCACTATTTGCTCCATCACACCCATAGGTATTTTTTTACTCTTCTTCCATAATTCTTGCACTTCATCTACTTTAGAAGCTTCATCAACAAACAAAACTTGCCCTTCTACATCAATTTTTCCTAGATCGGGCTCGTAGTTGCAGCTAAAATCAAAGGTAAACTTCAATCCTTTTTTGCCATCAACGGAAAAATCCAAATCCTCTACATTCTTTATAGAAACATTGTTATTAATTTTTACTTGGCCGCCTTTCGCTTTTAAGCTACGTTCGGCATTTACTTTATGTACATTTATCTTCACAATTGGCATAATGAACCACCTTTCTTAGTTTATGAGCTATTGAGCAGTAAATTCTTTATAAATTTTCCGAGTTTTAAGCACTTGTTTCACTAGTTTTTGGCATATTTAAGAGTTTGTGCACTAAGTTTGCTGAGACCGTAATTTTCTTTTTAGAAGCATTTTTAGGAGCAAACTCTTTTGGATCACAATTTATTTCTAAAAACACGGCATCACAGGTTTCAGACAATGCTCTTGCACCACTATTCTTAGGACATGCTTCCACAATAGCATCTAAAGCTTCACTTTCTACTTCGAATAAAAATCCTTTTTCTTCAAATAGCGCTTGATATCCAAGTAAAGGGGAACTCTTCGACTCCTTTAGAATTCTTCTAAGATCATCCTTGGTTAATTTTTCTAATACCGGACGACGAGAGAATCTTGCTACTAATTCTGGTTTTAAACCATATTTAACCAAATCCTCATAAGTAACTTGTTGAAGGAGAGCAATATCATCATCCTTGATTTCATGACTAACTCCAAAACCAATTTTCTTTTCACCTTTAAGACGTCCGGCTACAATTGAGGATAAGGAGAGCATGCTCTGATTCTCATGAAAAGCTCCCGCGAAGAAGTACAACAAGTTTCGGGTGTCAAAACTCGCTTTGTTATTATTACCGTAATCTAATTCTACTACCTCTCCTTCTATTTGGCTCACCAATTCATCCATCAGGGTTGTTCCCCAAGTACCTGTTCCACGTCGCGCCAACTTATCTAACTCATCACCAAAAAATATTCCATAAGGAGCTGCTTCTTTGGTCTTAGCTCGTATCTGTTTGTAAGCATCACTTATACTACTGCCCACAAAACCAGTTCCAGAATTAAGAGGTAAACTGGTTCTTGCCAGTGGTAGTCCAGCCTTGCGTGCGATAAGAGAAAGCATCAAAGTCTTACCAGAACCAGTCGGTCCTATCAACAGAAGCGGATTCCGAGGAAATTTCTTTTTTGTTTTTCGTTCTAGATAATAATTTGAAGAAGCTACAGCGATAACTTTTTTTGCATAATCCTGTTTTATCACATGCTGGTCAAGATAGGTTTTAATTGAGAGAGGATTTTCCCATTTGATCGGCCAGTCATCAGTATCTTCTTCCTTAGGGGCTGCTTTAACCATGCTTTTTCGAGAGGTTTCCGAGCCAGTTACTTTGTCGGCATCTTTTTTGAATCCAGAAAATGTATAAGCGCTCCTCTCCAGTTCAACCAAGTAATCCTCCCATTGCTCTCGCATGTAATTCATGGGGTAGGTGAATCTTTTTACCATATTTTTTTCACTCTCATAAAAACCATGTCCTACCATTCCCTCCTCACTTTCTTCTTCCACAAAAATGAGAGGAAAAGCATATTCAAGACCTTGAATAGTATATAATCTGTAAAAATGGTCTTCTTCCAGATTTAAGTTAACTTCAGATAGTCTCAAAGGCAAATAATGAATCCCATCGCGTTGCTGATCCGATGCCTCCCATTTTCTATTCTTATTTAAATGATAATATTTAATTACAAAATCACTTTGCTGAGCTAGACCAACAGAAAGAAATTCCAAACCTCCTTCTAGATAAAATCCAGCTTCAAATTCACCGTCTTCCATTCTGCCTGGGAGCGCGTATACGGGAGTAGTTGTTTTTTGTACTGCGCTATCTAAAGTAGCAGTAAAGTCCACTTTAAACTCTTGAGTCCAGGGAACGCCAGAAAGCAGTCTTTTCAGGTCCACTATTGTGGTGTAGAGAAAGAAATATAAAAATACTATGTACTAGCCGTATATATTTTGAACAAAAGGTTTCTATTCAATCTCCATGAAACTTCCCGCAACTAGCAATGGAAACACAATAGTTGCATCAGCATGAATCTTCACGCTGGGCGCATTGACTTTGACCTTGCCCCAGCTGATCGCTTCCTCAACCCTAGCTCCGGAATCTGAACCGTCATATTCCTGCGCGGTGTTGACGTACACGGCAAAGTCCAACCCTTCTTTAAAAATATTAGCGTTGAGTGTGAAATGCTTGCTAATTCCCCCACCAAGCACAATTGCACCGGTCTTTTCTGAATCCAAGACAATATCGACAATGTCCTTCATTTCCTTGCTGACATCAATCAGGAAATCAGGATGACTCTGCTTGAAGAAGTAAATCAAGTCTCCCAGTGAGCCATCAATCAATCCCGGACAGAAGACAGGAATATTATTTTTAGCTGCCCAGTATAAAATGGAGTCTTCATTATTGATTTCCAGACCTAACTCCCGAATCAGATCCTTTGGACAGAATACTTTTCCAGTTTCTTTTTGAATTTTGTAAATTCGTTCAAAGAATTGCTGCATAAAATCATCAAATAAAGCAAATCGATCGTTAGGAACAAAAATATTTCCAGTTCTATTCACTCCGTTCTCAAACATCATTCTTCCGGAAACGTCAAAATTACCTAATACAAACGGTTTCAAGCACTTGATTATATCCTCCTCCGCCCCGCCGGCAGAAGTCACTAAGACATTTACTTTTTTATGCTTGACTAGATACTTGATGATCTCCCGGTTTCCGGAACTAACCTGGTTGGAAGTAAAGCTCAGGAAGATTTTGGCTTTTTCCCGGCGCATGGCTTTGACAATTTCTATACCTTGCGCCAGATGAGTTGCTTGAAAACCCATCAATGAATATGATTTCATAAACTCTTGAAAGTCAAATGGCTGTTCAAAGTCATAGCCCTTGATTTCCGGATGTCCTTCTAGGGTAACGCATTCCTTGACTGCATATTGTACATGTTTATCTTTTGGATTTTGATTAAGTTTCATTTTTTGACCTCTTTAAATCAATCTTTTATATTTTTGTGGGGGAACAATTCTCAAGACGCTATTATCTAAAAAACCAAAACCTGCCAACAATATCTCAATATCCTTAATTGAACCAGAGGGATAGATAAGAAAAGAAGATCGTCTCGGTTTTAATCTGATTCTATATTCATTACAGACTAACAAGACTAGCGCATCGTGATTACCATCATATTCCGTTAACCAGTCTTCCACCGATTCTATTTTCCTCATCTCATTTTGAGTTTCAGCGTACATCCAGCTCCCATCTGATGAACTCTCACCATGCGCAGTCAGCATTCTAGTGTTCCTTGGTTTGGGATAACCTTCTTTTTTCATATATTTTACAATAGAGCCAAATAAACATTTTTCAAAATAGTCTGCAATCTTTCCATCAACAGAAGACCTCAAGTCTTCGGGTAAATGTCTCCCTAATCCGTTCCTATACCTTTCCAGACCATCCATTGACAGATCTACGATTCCATATTTGGTTTTTATTGTGATCATATTTTATTCATAATTTTTAACTGATTAACAGACTAACAATTACTAAAAGAATAAGAATTTCTAACTTCCAGATTTACGTACTGAATCCATGTTTCTTCTAATCCCAAGAGCTATTTAAATAACTTTCGTCACAATTTGAGGGTAGCATTTATAATATAATGGGGAGGAGCCCATTATATGAGATACGAAGTTAAAAAGGAAGAATGTGATATTACCGTGCAGGCAAGATCCCGGGAGTACTCATTAGATATTTTAGATAGAGCTGATGCAAACATTTCCTTTCTAACCAGAAATCCTTACTACAACAGATGGGTGGCTATAACTGGACGCGATCTTACTGAATATAGAACGTTTAGAAAGTTAACAATAGATCCTTCGCTAGTATATGTAGAAGTTGGGGCAGGGTTAGGTGAATTTATTCCTGCTGTTGTTCAAAAAAATCCAAAAGAAAAACCGATAGTTATAGATCCTGCAGATTATAGATTAATGTTAGATATGTTGCAATTTGCTGAATTACTTCCTCTCGCAGAGCAAACCAAACAAAAATTAAGAATCTATCAGGAAAGATGTAAAACAATATTAAACCCCCATAAAGTCCGGTTAGTTAGTTCTCAATTAGAAAATGTGTTTGATCTGAACCCAGAACTTGAAGGAGTAGCTGATGTAGTCGTAGATCATTTTGGAGCATTATTTTACAATTACCGCCAAAGGCCTGGCCTAGAAGATTTAGAACGCAGATTGTTAAAAGCAAATGGAACCGCTTATAATAGGCCTTTAGTCCGTTCAAGATAAGAAACATTTATATCGCCCCCATTTCTACTTCTAGTGTGAACCTCATCGACGTACATTGCCATCTTACTCACGACTATTTCAAAGACAAATTAGATGCAGTGCTGAAACGGGCAGAAAAGGCTGGTTTGAAAGCGATTATTGTCTCTGGGGTCAATCCCGAAGCAAATCTAGAAGTTCTTGCTTTAGCAAAGAAACATCCAAAATTAATCAAAGCCAGTTTAGGTATATATCCTATTGACGCTTTAGGCATTCAACCAGATGGAGCAGGCATGACTCGCCATAAAGGGCCTATTGACCTGGAGAAAGAGTTTAAATTTATCGAACAGAATCAAGATGCAGTACATTGCATCGGCGAAGTAGGTATGGATTTCCATTGGGCTGACAAAGAAAAAACCTACCAGCAGCAGGCAGAGAACTTCAGAAAAATTATCTGCTTCGCCATCAGGATCAAGAAACCATTAGTCATCCACAGTAGAAAAGCAGAAGAAGAATGCCTGCAGATCTTGGAAGAAGAGATCAAGAACAAAGAAATTCCCGTCATCCAACACTGCTTCTCAGGAAGAAAATCTCTGATGAGCAAAGGGGTTGAATTAGGACATTACTTTTCCATTCCTCCTTGTATTGTAAAATCATCTAACTTTCAGACTCTGGTGAAGAAAGTGCCATTAACTCAGTTATTGACGGAAACAGATTCGCCCTGGCTAAGTCCATATAAAGAAGGAATGAACGAACCTGCTTTCGTGGTCGAAAGCATTAAGCAGATTGCCTTAGTGAAAGAACTTTCTGAAGAAGAAGTTGCTGATCAGATCTGGAAGAATTATCAGAAGACTTTTGGGAAATAAATTAGTGATCTTTTATAAAAAAATAAGAATTTCTGATGAGAATGCGCTACGGAGAAACTAATTATCACGGAGTAATAACCATTAATGGAGAGTATTCGCATGTTTGGAATCCACAGATTAGTTCAGCCGTTGTATCAGTCGCAGAAGCAGCTCTGAGAAATGTGCAAAAAAGGATTGGTGGACAACTTCCGACTGATCTCCAAGGTTTGCTCGGATGTTGGTCATGGGTTTCTCCTGGAGCATCTCAACTATGTCTGCTTCTGCAGCATGCTCGCGATCCAGAAGGATATTATATCGCTCATGAAGTAGCTCATTTATTACATCATTCTCAAAGATCAGATCTTTTTATTAGTGATGATGACGATATCCGTAAAACTAACCTAGCCGAAATGATTGCTCATGCCGGCGGGTTATCATTTACTTCCTTTTCAGAACTTAGAATGGCCGTAAGAAGACTAGAGGCATTATATTCAGAAAAGAAATTAGAGAAAGAACCGCTTTTAAAACCACACCGGTTTACTCCTGAAGAACAATATAGGAGTGATAGGGCGCATCTTGGAGGTTACGCAGCAGCAGAATTTATTCTTTCCAAAAACATCAGCATTCGTACATTTGTAGAAATGGATGTCGCTCAAGCCGAGCAGGAATTAGCAAGATTAGGATATCAAGTAGGATTATATATTGAACCAAAAAGAAAGAAACAACAAGATGCAGTTGCCATCGATATTTATCCATAAATCCGTGCATCTTCCGTCAATTCTGAAAAGTTAGAAATTAGAGGATAGTTATATAAATTATCTCGGTTCCGCAATATTATCATGGCCTTAGAAAAATTAATAAAAAAAGTCAGTACGCAAATTAACCAGGTTTCTGCTGTTGTACTTGCTTTCCAGGCAACTACTAGTATAGCCTCACTTTCTATAAATGAATTCATGCCTAAAGATGGACAAACCATCGTATTTACAAGTGGAAATGATGATCTTATACCTCTGCCGTATACAGTTACAGCAAGGATTATTGATTTTTTTATGTATGCGCCGATTACTCTCAGACAAAATCTGCATGGTAATAAGGTAAAATGGGTTAGTAATGCTACAAAAAAAGAAGTATTAGAGGGTCTAAGTGATCCAAAATATCAGAATGTTGCTTTTATAGGGCATGGGACTAGCTTTAGTTTTTGGGCAGCTGACGGGCCAGTATATCCAGAAGATGTACTTGATTTACCTAAAAAGTCTGGAGAACTAATACAACATACCTGTGGATATGGATCTCCTGAACTGAGAAATGCTCTGCTCATTGATCCTCAAAAAGGATACTGGTTCGATGAACCCATATCAGCAGGAAAAAACTATTTAACGGCATGGAAACAAGTAATTGTTTCATTCTAATACATGTGCTCTTAATTACAAATCCGTGCATCGGCTGTCAATTCTGAACTAAGAAATCTATGCACCACATAATCAGGCAGGTACAACAGATACGAAACCACTTCCTTCAAGGAATATGAATCCTTGTAATCTACCAAAGCTTTGATCTGCTCTTCAGTAAAATTGAAATCAGCAAAGAACTTCCGGCAGTAATCGTATTCTGCTGCTTTCAGGGCTTCAAAGATCTCCCACTCATGATGCAGTCGGGCATCATATTTTCTGACCACGCCCTGAAAGAGACGCATCAGATGTGTTTCGTCGGGATCTACTTTGGTTACCGCCCACATACCTGATCTCTCCAAAGCAAACTTTTTGAATGCTAATTGCATCATTGACTTAGTATCGCCGATACCTTTCTTCATAGAAAGATAACACAATCTCTGATAGGCATCATAGGTTGCTTTTGCACAACGCTTGAACAATAATTGAGTGGGTGGAATATCCCGAGAAGTAGAGATTCTACTTGGATTCTCCAACAGATATTTTTTTGTATTATTTAAAATAAACAAATTCTTAAAACATTGGTAATTTCTTTTTTCCTCACTGAAACATTCGATGCTTAGAATGTTGTGGGTTCTATCGGCTAATTTTACCTGAATGGCGATTTCTTTTACTCTTTCATCAGCATACTGAAAAATATTGGATATAGAACGATAATAAAAATCCCGCTTGTGTCTGGTGAGCAATTTGAGAGCAGCAATAATAGTTCTAACCGCAGTAGCATCAGTATGCTCTAGAAGCTCTTTCTCAAAAGCAACAAAGACTTCACTCTCATATTTGTCCAACAATTCAATGTCATTGCCATCTTCATCGAGATGATGCTCATCACGATAGATATCGACGATCTCTTCTACATAATCATGAAGCAATCCTACAGAAAGAGTGATTTCATCATCAATTTTGGCATCTCGCAAAGCTAAAACCACGTTCAGGGGATGAAGAAAAGGGTGAGCGCCGTCTTTCCTGGCCGGCAGATGATTATACAGTAGTTCAGCTTTCTGAAAAAGATAAGTGAATAATGGTCCCCGACCAGACAATACTGCTTTCAGTTTATGTAAATCATCTTCCTTCTTCCAATGCTGAAGATATTTGAAAGCTCCGTATTCAGGAGTTTGAGTGACCATAATCTATTTATTACAAGATATATTTTAAGACTTTTGCTCAGAAATGAGTGTAGCAAGATTTTTCTCTACCTCATCTACCCCGTATCCAGAAAGAGTTATTGTCACATGCCATAGATCCAAATTGCGAGGAACCATCCGCTTTCTAGCCGTGTAAGTCAAGGTTGTTGCTGGTTCGACAATATACAGTTCTTTCCGATAAATGGGTTTATTCCGATACTGGATTCGTAAGGCTTTACCTTCCATAAACGATAAAAAGGCTTCATACCTAAATATTCCTGAAGCATTTCCCTGATAGATGATCTTTTGCTGCCACATATATGCTCATCTTACCTTCTTTCTTCCCATATTTTTTCTCTATGTAAAATATAGATATTGTGTATAGAGAACTTTACAAAATAGGGATTTTGGCAAATTAATTATCCGAAAATGCCAAAATCACGACTATTGCAAAGTCTCTTAGATAAGTTTGCCAAAAAAAGATGAATTATGCAAACTTCTCTATAAAAGATATATGTCCTAAATCAACAATGATCCATAATATTTAAATAACAAGATAAGAATTCATGAAAAATGGTGAATCAAAAATGGGGATTGTTTGGCTTAATGATGGCCGGGTATGCTACCATTAGTTGTAGTTCTACAGAACCAACAGAAATTCCAGTTGCTAGAACCTTTGGAGCACAATTACAATCAGAAATAACAAGTAATTATCGTTATCAGCCACAAATAAACCTTGGCAATCAAGTCATCACTATAGAACATTGCAAATTTCTGTTAGCTAATCCTGGGCCGTACGATGAACTAGATCCAAATTATAGGCTGGTCCAAGTTGGAGCTCATGATTATCTTGGTATTTCGGTTGATCAACTGACCAGATTCTGCGGCACTAATTCCCAACCGTAATCTTTATAAACAAACTTGCAAAATCTGATGTTACCATGGAATTCGCAGTCATCGAAGAATCTAAAACCAAGTTAGTATTTGATCTTAAAGGAGAATCCCACACTTTCTGTAATTTATTAAAAGAAGAATTGCTTACCACAAAAGGAGTAGTTACTGCTACTTACCGAATAGACCATCCTTTGATAGGTGTTCCTCATTTTATGCTGGAAACAAAAGGAACTGAACCTAGAAAAGCATTGAAAGAAGCTCTTGCCAGCATTAAGAAAAAAGCAGAAGCTTTTAGGAAAGAAGTCGCTGAATTCTAAGTTATCATGAGAAAATTCTTCCCTGTTGGAAGAAGGAAGATGATGAACAAAAAGCCAGAGCCTACATAGAAAAAAAATTATTTTCCATCAGCCGAATATTCTTTAGATACGTACTTGTTTCCTCAAAGAGTATTTTGTCAGGTAGAAGGGATCCACCAGAGATAATTCCTCAGAAAATCATTTAAACTTTTCTCTTAAATAGATAATTTATGAATAAAAAAAACGTTATTATTGCTCTCCTGGCCAGCATCGGCTTACATAGCGCTCCAGCATTCTTGGATAGACCTTCTATCCCTAAGGAATCTTGTACCAACCAAACTTTAGATTGTTTTCTGGAACAGCGAGAAGCGTTCAATAAAGAACTCTACGAAGATGTTGAGGACGGTTCTCTTGACGATATGAGCCTGTATGAAATGACCTTTAGGCGGGATGTGCTTGCTCATAATATTGACACGGCAAGAAATGGCTTTGATAATTTTCTAGACACTCAAGAGCAGACAAGAGAATTTGAAGATTTTGGAAACTCTATCCGTTATAAAGTAGTGTACAAGCCATCCTTGACCGAAAAACTGGATGAAATCCAGCGGGAGATGTTCAAGGGGCAATTCCGCGCCTATCTTGGCGAAGAGGCACGAGTTTCCACTATTTTGGAGAGAGGCTTATTCAACTGCGATTCCAGCACAGAATTCCATGTGATGCTTTCTCAATTCTTTGATATTAAGGAGCAGCAAGTACTTATCTATACTGACCATCTTGCTACTCATGTTAAGGATGAAGAAAGCAGGGAATGGAAATATGAACATACTAAGAGTAATGGCTTCCGTATAGATTATGCAAACTCAAAGAAAGGGCTTATTGCTCCAACTTCTATTTTTGCCATAGCTTATTTACTTGATCAAGGATATGTTCTAGATGATTTCCCTGATTGGGTGAAAGAAATTTATCAAACTAAATTAGGGAACGAATCTTCTCCAGACATTTCTACTAATACAACTACTAACACCACCAAGCGTTATCCAAACCCTGGCATTAACTCTGGATTGGAGATGCCCGATCCAAAAGAGATGAGGCCGGTGTTTTTTGAGGAAGGAGAAAATGCAACTTGTAAATATAATACGTCAATAACGGAAACAAAATATGATCGCACCAAGGATATTCTTGATGCCAGAATAAGCTTTTATCTAGGTGAAGCAAAAAAAGGATTACTCTATCCAGAAGCTGCAAATATAGATTGGTTGAAAGCTGCGGAGGAGATCATAACGCCAGAGTATGGTTATCAACTCCACTTATGGCCAGAAGCACTAGATGAAAAAAATGAACCAGATAACTTTTGTTACGCACTAATTCTCGATAGTCATTTTCAAAAACTATCTCCCGGACGATTAAATGAACGTCAAAAAGAAGTAAGACAGTTATATCAACAAAAAATAGAGGACAATCTTAAGATTTACCATACCTCTACTGATGCCGAATTACGTTATCTAGCAAGAAAGGATCTTGTTGCTCTTGGGCTTTTATGTATGCCCAAAAAAGAAGAACAGAAAGAAGAAAAAGGACATAACAAAATTCACGAATGTCTAGACTGTATAAACATCACTGTTGAACAAAAGGAACCCCCTCCCCTAGCTAAAACCTCAGCAAAGTATGTTGGAAATGCCTTAGAAAAAGAGAAAGAAGGAGTAGTTGATAGGCAGCTTTTTTTGAAAATATTTCAAGCGTTAGAAGAAGAAAGTAAAACAGAGGCCCAAGTTGATACCATCAATTTTTTCGGGATGTATGCTGATGCCAGATCAATTGAAATTCTCAGACGACTTCATGACCAAGGATTTTCTCAAGCAACAACCCATTTAGCTTTACATGGATATATTGAAGTACTTCCAACGCTTATCGGAAAAATTGAAAAAGATATAGAAGATAGTGAACAAATTGAAAAACGAAGAGAAGGATGCTTTGGAAGATTGCGGCCCTCTTCTTTATATCCTTTGGAAAAACTCGCAGACCAACGTTCGTATCCTGTTCTTAAAAAAATTATTGAGAATCCTTATTTTCAAAAGAATGATTGTTATTCCAGGTATGTTTTGAAGGCAGCAGTATCCCTAGCAAAAATGGGGCACCCCGAAGGGACAGAGTTGATCTATAAATATGCTTCCAGAGATACGTTCACCGACGATTTCACGAATTATGAACAGCTTCAGGCTGCCAAATTTCTTGCAGATGTAGGAGACAAGCGAGGATATCAAATTCTCCGAAAGGCAGTTAAAAATGGGGAGTCTGGTGCAGCAGGTTATCTTGCTGACTTGAACGATGATACAGGCAAAGACCATCTTCTATATTTACTAAAAATGGATCGCATGAGCAACATCCCTGCTCTGGTAAAACTCGGCTATTACCGATAAACTCAGAAAATCATTTAAACCCTTGCTCTTCTGAACTTCCATGCTTGACAAAGGGGTTTGTTTACGATTCTATAAACGAAAAGATATTCAAGATGCAATCATAGCTCATGCTAAAAACAAAGAGATAGGCATGCGTTACAACGAATCGTTCGGCAAAAGGCCAGACATCCTTGCCTACCCTAAAGAGATTCTTGAACTTTCTCTCAGAGGAGTAACATCTTTCCACGCCAGCGAAGAGTTGTGGGAAAATCCTTTAGAATTAGAAACTAACAAATCCAAAAAAGAACTGGATCAATTACGCTGCGGTTGGGATTTAGTGTTGGACATCGACTGTAAATTTGTGGATTACAGCAGGATTGCTGCTAACTTGATCATCCAATTTCTCAAGTACTGTGGGGTGAAGGATATTTCGTGTAAGTTTAGTGTTACTGGAGATACCCCTATATTGATTAAGATAGATAAGAAAATAGAACTTCTTACTATCAAAAGAACAATTGAATTCATTAAAGCAGGAAAAGAAGCAGAGGTTTTGTCCCTCGATAATCAGGGATATGTATGTTTCTCAAAAATAACAGGTTACCTTGAACATAAAGAAAGAATTTATGAGATATGGCATGACAACTCTAAGCTTCCTATTAGAGCAACAAAATATCATTCTGTTTTTGTTTGGAACAATGGAGACCTCATTCCAAAGGATGTTGAAAGCCTAAAAGAAGGGGATAATTTAATTACATTCCGTAAGGGTGACAACATTTCTAGGACGGGAGCAAATTATTTTGAATGGGAGTTTGAGTACCTGCATAAAAAGATAGGAAGAAGGATTAAAATAAACAAAAAGTTACTCCTTTTACTAGGCTATTATTTATCTGAAGGCCATATCACCAGAAGTATTCATCAGATTGGGTTTTCTTTTAATGTCAATGAAATTGATTATATAAATGAATGTATTGATTTATTAAAAGAACTTACGGGCAGGAAAATTTCAATAAGGCATCCAAATAAGAATTCGACACAGATCCTGACTCACTCTAAAGAGTGGTACGCTTTTTTTGAGAAAATCTGCGGAAAAGGAGCTAAGAATAAACATGTTCCCGATTTTTCCTGGAAGTTGCCCAAGGAAGATTTTGAAAAATTATTATTAGGATACATTAGAGGCGACGGGCATAAAACAGGCGAATACTCCATCACTATCAAGTCTGTGTCGCATCAGCTGATTATGGAATTGGTTTGGCTTTGTAATTTGAATGGCATCTCTTGTTCGATAAACCAAGAGCATAACAAAGAACATTTTTTACCGCAAGGAATACTTTTCAAAGGAAGCCATGTTTTTTCCATTAATATTCCTAAATCAGAACTAACAGATATGGAATTTTTCAGAGGAAAAAATAAGTATTCCCCTTCTCCGAATGGAAAAACATTTCCCATAGGCGATTTAAAGAAAGTATATCAGCAGGTAAAGCCAAAATTGTTCAACTATCATCGCGCTGAACAAATGACCCTCAGTAAAAAGTCAGCTAATTTGGAAAGAATTAAAAAAGTGTTGCTATGGTTCGATGAGTATAAATCCCTGGAATATAATTCTGAATCAAAAAGAATAGTCGATAATTATCGTAAGCTCTTCAAAAATGATGTCATGACTTTGGAGATTAAGAAAGTAATAGTAAAGAATGAAGAAGAAGTGTATGATATTTCCGTGGAAGAAACTGAAAGATTTTTTGGGGGCTGCTATCCCATTTTACTCCATAACTCTGGTAACAAAGGGTTCCATATAGGGGTGCCTTTTGAAGCCTTTCCCAAAAAAGTCGGAGAAGCAAATACTAAAGATCTGTTTCCAGATGCTGCAAAGAGGATTGCTTTCTATATCAAAGAAAATATCAAAGCTGAGTTGTCTAAAAGAATCCTTGAATTTGAAGAGAATAGTTTTGCGAAAGTAAAAGAAAAAGTGGGTTTAGATGAAGGAGATATTGTTCGCTATGAAAGTAATGAATTCGGAGATAAAATCGCCAAACTCGACGTCGATAAGTTCTTAGAGATCGATACTGTCCTTATTTCTTCACGCCATCTCTATCGCATGCCTTACAGCCTGCATGAGAAGTCCGGATTGGTAAGCCTGCCTATCGATCCGGAAAAAGTGATGGAGTTCCAGAAAGAGATGGCCAAGCCAGATTCCATCTTGGCGCCTATGTTCACTTTCTTAGATCGTAATGTCAGTGGGGAAAGCGCCCGGCAATTGTTAGTACAAGCTTTA
>DATDTA010000055.1:0-4288 GCA_035291085.1 Candidatus Nanoarchaeia archaeon
GACAACTCCAATAAAGTTTAATCCTTCAAAATTCTTTAGAATCAGGTAGTTTAGATCTTATATTACTCACTGGACAACCCCCACTAAGATATATAAACCTCCTCTCATCTTAACTAATTCTGAGGGGTGGTCAAATATGAATAAACTATCAATATTTGAAGGAAAGAAGGTAAGGAAAATCTGGCATAAAGATGAATGGTGGTTTTCTGTAATTGATGTTGTTGCTATTTTAACTGACCAAAGTGATTATTTAACAGCTAGAAAATACTGGAATAAACTAAGTCAAAGGTTAAGGGAAGAAGGAAGCGAAGTGGTGACAAATTGTCACCAGTTGAAATTAACAGCAGAAGATGGTAAGCTTAGAGAAACCGATTGTGCCAATACTGAGATTTTATTTAGGCTCCTCCAGTCTATCCCTTCTTCTAAGGCAGAACCTTTCAAATTATGGCTAGCGAAAACAGGATATGAAAGGGTCCAAGAAATAGAAAACCCTGAACTTGCTCAAAAGCGCATGAGAGAACTCTATAGAGCAAAAGGATATTCTGATGAATGGATTGAAAAGCGCGTCAGAGGAATAGCCATACGCGATGAACTCACCAGTGAATGGGAGAAACGCGGAGTTAAGACCAATAAAGAGTATTCTATCTTGACTGCAGAAATTTCAAAAGCAACGTTTGGCATGACCCCAGGAGAGTATGCAAAATTCAAAGGTCTCAAAACTGAAAACCTTCGAGACCACATGAATGATCTGGAACTTATCTTCACGATGCTAGGTGAACGCGTAACCACAGAAATCACCAGGACCAAAGATGCGCAAGGCTTTCCTGAAAACAAGGATGCGGCACAAGAAGGCGGTGAAGTTGCCGGAAACGCTCGAAGGGATGCTGAAAATAAAATCGGGAAACCTATTAGTACCAATGATAATTATTTGGAAGAGCCAGAGAAAAAGAAAAGGAAACAGTTATCATAATCAGACCCACAATTCTTTTATATTCCCTTCCATTTTAACATTATATGACCCAAGAACAACTCACCACCATCAAAAGTATCACTAAACGAGATGGGCGTACCGAGGATTTTGACTTAAAGAAAATAGAGGATGCTATTTTCCAAGCTGCAGAATCGGTAGGAGGAAAGGATAAGAATCTTGCGCATAATTTAGCGCTCAAAGTTCTTGATTCTCTACAAAAGAAATCCAAGGATAAACCAACCGTTGATCAAGTTCAGGATTTAGTTGAAAAAACACTCATAGAAGAAGGACATGCTAAAACTGCTAAAGCATACATCCTCTACCGCCATCAGAAAGATCAGGAGCGGGAAAGAAGAGCATTAATTATCGGACATGAAAATGAAGATGCTAATTTAGAATTCTCCAATGAAGCTTTGAAGGTATTGGAAAGACGATATTTACTACGCAATCCGGAAGGACAGGTTATTGAAACACCAAAAGGCATGTTGCAGAGGGTAGCGAAAAATATTGCCGCTGCCGATAAACTGTACGGCGCAGCGAAAGAAGATGTTAAAAAAACGGAGGAAGAATTTTATTCCCTCATGTCCGAATTAAAATTCCTGCCTAATTCGCCTACCTTGATGAATGCAGCTACTATAACCCAGCAATTAAGCTCCTGCTTCGTCCTCCCCGTAGAAGACAATATCAGCGGCATTTTTGGCGCATTGAAAGATGCAGCCCTGATCCATCAGCGCGGTTCAGGGACAGGATTTTCATTCTCTCGACTTAGACCGAAAGGTGACTTTGTACGCTCCAATGTCGGTGTTGCTGCAGGCCCGGTTTCTTTCATGAAAGTATACGATAAAGCTCTTGAAGCAATTAAGCAGGGCGGTATCCGTCCAGGAGCAAACATGGCGGTGCTCAGAGTAGATCATCCCGATATCATCAGATTTATCGAGGCGAAGCGCGGCACAGGAAGACTCAAAAATTTCAATCTTTCTGTCGCTGTTACCGATCGTTTCATGAAAGCAGTTGAAGAGGATCGCGAATATTATTTAGTCAACCCCAAAAGTGATAAATATGTAGGAAGGCTGAAAGCTCGCGACGTATTCGCCATGATTACCCAAAACGCCTGGAAAAATGGCGACCCAGGATTATTGTTTATTGATGAAATAAACCGCAAACATCCTGGCAAGCATTTAGGTGAAATTGAAACCACCAACCAATGCGGAGAAGCACCGTTATTACCGTATGAAGGGATTGTATTAGGATCATTAAATCTGAATAAATTCATCGACCTGGGAAAGAATGATATTGCTTGGTATGAATTAGAAAGCACTATTCGCAGTGCCGTACACTTTCTAGATAATGTAATTGACATGAATTCTTATCCCACTAAAAAAATCGAAGAAGAGACCAAACGTACCAGAAAATTCGGTTTGGGCATGATGGGTTTTGCTGACGTGCTAAGTAAATTAAAAATAAAATATGATTCTGAATCAGCCTTAGAGTTTGCTGACAAACTGATGCATTTCATTAAAAGTACTATCTATCAAATGTCCGCCGAGTTAGCAGAACAGCGCGGAGCATGCCTGGCTTGGAAAAATTCTGATCACCATCATTCAGAACGAAAAATGCGTAACATGACCTGCCTTTCGATCTCACCTACTGGAACTATAAGCATCCTTGCTGATGCCTCTTCAGGTTGTGAACCATTCTTTGCAATATCGTTTCATAAATCAGTCATGGGTGATACTAATTTAGTATATCTCAACAAAGCCTTTGAAAAGATTGCCAAAGAACGTGAATTTTATTCTCCAGAATTGATCTCAAAAATCGCTCGTGAAGGCGGTATCCAAAACTGCAAAGAAATTCCTAAAGAGGTGCGGGATATTTTTGTAACTGCCCAGGACATAGAACCAGAATGGCACATCAGAATGCAGGCTACCCTGCAAAAGCACGTGGATAATTCCATTTCTAAGACCATCAACTTTCCTCGCACTGCCTCCATCAAAGATGTGGAAAACGCCTATTTACTGGCTTGGAAAGGAAAATGCAAGGGAATTACCATCTATAGAGATGGAAGTTACGAAGATCAAGTAATCAATATCGGAAACTATAGTGAATAGAGATGAAGGTCTATACAAAAGTAGGTGATAAAGGTACAACGGCCTTCTTTGTCTGCGGGATGATTCAGAAAGACGATCCTAGAATTGAAGCTCTGGGCGCAGTTGATGAATTGAATTCTGTTATAGGCGTTACCTTATCTATGGTTACTGATAAAGAATTGCAGGATGTTTTGACGAAGATCCAGCATGATTTATTTCAAGTTGGCGCAGATCTGGCTGGCAGCGCTTTGGAGAAAAAAGCATTACCGCGGATTACACAAACGCATATTCAGGAAGTAGAACAGGCTATTGACAGAATTGAAGAGAAATTAGGGGTGCCAACGAAATTTATATTACCCGGAGGAACACAAACTAGCGCTTTATTGCATTTATGTAGGGCGACCACGCGGCGATCTGAACGAGAATTGGTTAAGGCCAAAGGTGTGATTGAAATCAATTCTGAGCTGATGATTTACGTTAATCGCCTTAGTGATTTCTTCTTTATGCTGGCTAGGCAAGCGAACAATGAATTGAATGTCAAAGAACAGCAGCCCATTTACAAGTATTTTGATGGAAAGAAGGAAGAGTAAGTCATCAAAGCTATTTTAGTGATTTCTTAAATAAGACACTACGCATAAGAGAAAGATTTATATATAATTCCTTATTACAAGATGTAACAAGGCATAACTATGGTGAAAATACTAATTGATCTATCGGAAGAAGAAGACAAAATTGTTGAAGTGTTCAAAGTAGTCAATGGATTAAAAACAAAGCAAGATGCAATTAAAAAAATGGTAAAATATTTTGAAGTAAATATAAAACCAAAAAATTTGAACAAGAACGAGGAATATTACAAGAAAGCACTAAAATTTTAGGAGGAACAAAAAATGAATTATTGGGCATTAGGAATTGGCGGAGGAGCAGTTGTTGTAATTGCAGGTTTTATTTGGAAAACTTATAATGATTTAATAATCAAGCGTATTAACGTTGAACGACAGGCCAGCCACGTTGAAGTTCACTTAAAGAAGAAATTTGACATGATTCCCGCAATAGTAGAAGCAGTTAAAGGTTACGCTGGGCATGAAAAAGGAACTTTAGAAGAAGTAACCAGATCAAGATCGCAATGGGGTAAAAGTGCAAATAATCATGAAAAAATAAAGACAGCTAATATGTTAGAATCTGCCTTATCCAAGCTTCTTATTATCCAAGAAAGGTACCCAAAATTAAAGGC
>DATDTA010000056.1:0-3756 GCA_035291085.1 Candidatus Nanoarchaeia archaeon
ATTCTGATCTGGGAATATACTTCTGGCTATACCATCAAAAAAATAGTAGGCATTGCACCTTGGAATTATGCGGAGAAAACTGCTGATGGCATTGGCAGCCCTAAACAGTTTCATCTCCACGGCTTAGTCTGCGCAGAATACATTCCTTTATGGTTTATTGGAGGATTAGTGGCAGAAACATTATACTTATTTTTAGAAGCGCATGTCGTGTTTTAGTATTCACACTGCACCCAAAAAATTGTAAAAACATTTTAAAAGAAAGAAGCCAGAATAAGAGTATGAACCAATCCGGTTTAGAAGAACTGCTGAAGAAACCAATATACACCACGGTCGTTCCTGAAAATGAGGATCGCGATACTTGGTATAAGAGAGTGTTTAGAAATATTCTTCTCAGCTTCTCGCTTCTCACAATTATACCATATTGTGTAGCTAATGTAACCGAATATTCTAGATGTCGAGAGGGTATCACTGCTGGTCATCCCAAGGTGCAGATCATCGAGGATAGTAAATGGAGACATTCTTATATGGAAAAATCCGCCTTTTCTCATAATAGATACAGAATCGGAGAATTTACCTTTAACCTTGCAGTTACAGGAAGAACTATGGCCCTCTTAACAAAGTGAAAATCTAAAGCGTCCCAAGCTCCTTTCTTTTCTTCACAGTATCTCTAAATCCTTCTAATGTGCTATACTTAAACGTATACCCATATCTCTTCATCAGCTTATCTGGACTGACCACTATTCCATAGGTGCTTAAGGTCATCGCTGCCGGCATGACCGAAGAAAGATGCAGTTTCCACAACAAGGCAATAACAACACGCATAAAGCCTAATCGCAATGGCACAAAAATGTTAGATGTTGCCAATTCTTTTGTAGTGGAAAATGAATCAGGTGCCAAATTAAACGTTCCCTCAACCTTCGCATCCTTCACAATCAAATCCAGTAATGCTGTTAAGTCATCTTCATGCAGAAACTGAATTTCACAATAGCGCCCATTCAATCTGAAGAAAATAGGTGCATTTGCCAATAATGAAACCACTCCGCCTTTTTTATGATACGATGGACCAATAGCAGTACACATGCGCAGAATAACGGTTTTCAAATTCTTCCTTTTGGCATAATGGTTATAATGCTCTTCAACTATCTTTTTATGTATACCATACCGATAATCTCGTGGTCTTAAACTCTGTTCTTCAGCAATCCACAGCTTATTATCAGACCTGGCTCCATATGCTGAAGCAGAGCTGAATAAGACAAATTGCTTTACTGATCTAGTAACATTGGCAATTTCTAATACATTCTGTGAGCCAATAACATCAATGCCATAATTCTTTTTTTGGTCATGGATCGGTTCCATCAAATATGCTAAATGAATAACGCGGGTTGGTTTTTCCCGAGAGAAGATTTCTTCCATTCTCTTTTTATCACGAACATCACAATTCTGAAAAACAAAATGATCATTCCCTTTCCAAACCGGATTTGAGACCACATCAAGACCAACAACCGAAATACCTTTCTCAGAAAAAAATTTGGATAAAACATAGCCGACGTATCCGGATGATCCGGTGATCAGAATTTTCATTGTTAACAATTAAAAAAACAAACGGTTTAAGAATATATCGCAACTACAAATTATACGTCTTCAAATTAGGAACTTCAATGTTGCAGTAAGGACAATATTGGGGCATTTTACGGATAGGATCATACCTAAATTTGTAAGCACATTTGAAGCAGCCCAGTTTTACTAGATTGCTGCCCGGAATTTTTTCAATTTTAGCCTGCGGTGTACTCTGCTGCTTAATTCTAATCATTTTTTCTAAATATTCATCTTCCTTATCCCATCCAGCTGGCTTTTTTGGCTGAGCTGCTTCAGGCGCAGCTACTTTCTTCCGCTCTTCTTGTTCAGTCCTTCCACTGAAGCAACTGGGACAGACTACTTTCTTAAACTTATAATGCAGCTTAAACTGGCTGGCTGGAGCAAAACCCTTACAAGCTCCGCATTGTATCCGTAAATTATCATCCATGACTGCCAAAAGTATGAGGAGATATTTATAGTTTTGGGGTGCGGAAAATAATGATTTTTAACTTTGTATTACTCGCAAGAGATAACAAGACCTGCAAAAACACTTAAAAATTGCAGAAGTATCCCCCTTCCATGCATCCTTTTTTAGAAAAAGTAGAACATTATAATGCTAAGCTCATCACTCCGGCTCTTATTGTCCTTTTAGGAGTCATAATCTACGAATTATTCCTCCATGTCGAAAATCATACCATTGAATTGACGGTCAAAATCGCTGATGCCTTAGTCATCACTATTTTCGTGATTGATTTAGTCTTTCTGGCGCATAAAGCCAAGAGCGTCAAATTCTTCTTCAGGCATTACTGGCTGGACATCATTGCCGTATTTCCTTTTGTGTTATTTTTTAGTTTAGCAAACTCCCTGTATAGGGCTGCCGTCGCCACCGAACGAATCGTGCTGGGGCAAGCCATCCTGCATGAGACTGTAGAAGCAAGCCGTGGCGCAAAAGTTTTGGCAGAAGGAGGAAAGTTTGCTCGCTGGATCAGAATTTTCGCCAGAATTATACGAGTGGTGACCAAATCACATCTGTTTGAGAAAGTGCATCATGGACGACGGAAGAAAAATAGAAGAAAAAACCGTTAATTTTAAATATAAATCCCATACAATAATTCTTATGAGAGTTGCAGAAATAAATATAGGATATGATTTTTACGGCCAATTATTTGCTTACTGTGACCGATGGGATCGAGCACATACTAACTCCAGCATGGAAATTCATGAAGGAGAAAAAGCAATAAGAGATTTCGCTTTAAGTCTTCGTCAAGATGGCTACAGGGGAAGACAAGCATTGAAGGTAGTGTCAGAAACTCGCCAGTTCTCCAACATAGGTAGGGTTGTTCATCGTAAAGAATTAGAAGTAATATTAGATGATCAAGTCGGGCTTAAAGTAGAGGTATATTATCATCTCTGAAATCAAACCACTTCCATTTTCTTAATCTTCTCAACTCGTTCTGTAACATACTCGTTCTTCAATAACGCATTTACAAAATCTTTCAGTTTAGGATTCTCGACTTTCACTTTGGCCATCATTCGGCCTTTCTCTTCAAAGGTATTCTTGTTTTTCTTCTTGAAATCTTCAACATATTCTTTCAGCTTTAATGGTGGCCCCACCCGTATTTCTTCAGCCGACAATTCTTTCTTCTTGAGTACAAAATAAAATAACCCTTCTGAACCTTTATCCCAGACCCAGCCACCATGTACTAAAGAAAACCCCAGTAATCTTTCCCGCAAGAATTCAAACACTTTCAAGATCTTGGCGCCGACTGCATCCTCCTTTCCTTCTGTAGGCGTAACGGCCACAAACACCAGTGTCCCTTTTCCTTTATATTTCTGCCGCAAAGAATCAACCGTGATCTTCTCCTTGACAAAAAAATCTTCCGCAGGCTTCTGTAAATACTTTTTAGCCAATTCCTTGAACAACAGGAACTTCTCCTTGGACAGAGCAGCCGCAGCATTACGATTCTTATCAACTGGATCAACAACAATTAAAGGAGATTGCAGTTTAGAAGTATTGATGTGAAACAAGGCTAATTCCTTAGTCTTATAAAATGCAGAAGGGTCAACTACCTCTTTTTCCTTCCACTTCTGCGCTGCTTTCAGAACTTTTTCAAATGAACCGTAATGTGCGGTCAATATCTCCAGCACATATCCGCTGAATCCGCCGATATATGACTCTGC
>DATDTA010000057.1:0-8681 GCA_035291085.1 Candidatus Nanoarchaeia archaeon
CACAGATGAAGTCGCTGCTTCATCTTGTGCTTTCTAATCCCCGCACTTTGTGACATAAATAGGCTAGAAAGCCATTCGCACAGAGAAGAAACTACTTCTCGGGCGTCCCAGCAAAGTCGTTGCTTTGCTCAGGACATCCTCGTCTTAAAAGACGAGGCTTTCTGTCTATTTAATGTAATTATTTTATTCTACGAAAGTCATAATCGTTTGGAGCAATTATAAGAGGCTCATCGGAAGAAGCTTTTTGAACTCCAGGAGGAACAAATAATTTATTCTCAGGGAGATGTAAACGGCCTTCTTGGGCTTGCATCTCTCGGAAAGAGTCGGCTAATTTTTGTTTTTCTTTTTCTTGTTCTTCCTGTGATTTTTGAATCATTTGCCAGAGTGGAGTTGCCAGATATTTATTGGGATTGATATTTTCTCGTTGAAGATCAACCGGCAAATTCGTTCCTTGATAATGTAATAAATAGGTATCACCACCCTGAACTAGAGTAGCCTCGCCTCGATCTAATAAAGTACTGATAGAGGTAGGGATATAATGTGTTTTTTCTTGTATTTCAGGAGGTAAGTAAACTGGGCCTTTTGGTGTTACCAGATAATCGCCTTTGGTGCTACGAATAACTCGCAATCCTGCATCCAGAGCTCTCTTTAAGGCAATTACATCGGTTTCCGAAGCTTTAGGAAGGCCCTCAAACTGGTCTTCTTCCGCAAAGGAAAGATCAAACATGGCTTCGATTTCTGAAGCAGTCTTGGGATTCAAACTTACGGATTGTTTTTTAGTATACGCACCAGTAGAAAGAAGGTCTTCTTCGGTTAATAGCCCGACATTAAGACCTTTAGAATAGAGATTCATGGCCTTGTCTCTTGGTAATGGACTGGTTCTGCTAACGCTCAAAGGAGCATAGACATCATCGACTATTTCAGCCCATTTATCTCCATTTATATTTCCGATAAGAAAATTAATAATTTGATTATTGACACTTTTAGCTGCTTTCTGCTGAGCTTCTGCACCCCAATTAAAAGGGACATTTTCATAGGTTTTGTTATCTATATCTGATGCTTGCTGGATTTCTAAACTAGTTAAGCCAAAAGCGGCATTCATCATGGTTCGTAAATAGAAGGTTTTTTCGATTTCATTAAGAGCATTGATGTGATCAAGACCTACACCAAATATCTCTGCTGCTTGGTAACCCAAAAGGTCGGCAATATGTAGTTGTTGCTCTAAGAGTTCGCTGTCGGTAAATGAATCGTTAGGGTTTTTTCCACGAAGCCATTGGTTTTTGACAGAATCAAAAACATTTTTTACTCTGCTTTTGGTATCAGCAATGTAAGAACTCATTTTTGCAAGGCTTAGGCGCACGGCTTCATCTAATTCTCGCGGATTTAAAGAATTATAATTTACAGAAAATCCTCCTTTCTCAAGAGCGTAATTAGCATCAAGTTCAGCAAAAGAAAACATTTTCTTAAGAGGTTCTCGACTTACTAACTGTTCTTTTTTATTAAAAGTGATTTTTTTCTCTTGGTGATCAAGGATATGTTCACCATGGTAAATAACTTCCATAAATCCATCAATGTTTTTTTGAACATGGTACTCTTCTACGCTGAGGAGCTGTTTCGTGCCTTGATCAAATTTTCCAATACAGAATGCACCATGTGAACCATCATTGTGTTCTAAGGCAAGAACGCCTGGAGTGAAGGTAAGCTGTTCAATCTTTTTTCCAGTAACTTCATCCTGATAAGTTCTCCAAGCAATATCGGCATTACTTACGTGATGATGCCCATGTACAAGAAGCTTAGGCAGCGGTAAACTGACGCTATAACGCCTAAGTAAATGATCTTGCAATTGTCGAGCATACGTATCAACATGCCGTCCTTCTTGCGGCGGGGGAATGTGTGATACTAACAGGTCAATGGTATTCTCTTCAGTTGTTTTCCCCCTGATGGTAAGCAGTAATTCTCGTAGATTATGAGAACGATATAATCCTTTTTCAGGATTATCAGCAAAAAAACCATCCATAATTCCAGATTCTTCTATAGGAACAGAACCACCACCAGTAGCCCAGGCAATCTTCATTCCATTATCTTCAGTAATTTCATCTTCGTGAAGTTTATCTTCAAATACTACCCTCATCGGTTCCTCTACATCCCAGTTTCCCCCTATAGTTTCAATGGTAGAATCAATTTCGCGAAATCGCCGATACGTCTCCCGAGCATGTCGTTGGACGATTTCTCCTTGTCTTTTTCTAGGCTGGGAAACTCGCCCTAATTGTTGATCGGAATAGAGGCCTTCTTCGATAGCTTGACGATAAGAACTGCCGGCGACCTCACCTGGTCCTGTTACAGAAAAAAGCTGTCGGCGAAACTGTTCGCTTAAGGCAGTCTGGCTCCGGCTTAGCTCTGAGGCCAAACGAACGGTAATATCTCCTAAACAGATTCTCTTTTTGACCCCTCGCTGGTTCATCAGCCTAGTGGCTAGCTCTAGACCTTGAAAATTACCGTGTGGGTCACCATAAAAGGCGACTTCTAGCATATTTGTACCAGCCATTTTTTAGCTTAAAATAGAAAGATGGTTTATAAATCTTGTGCTTGTTTTAACTGGAGAGTAGTAACTATCTGCTCTTCTGTGGTGCTTTCTTTCTTTTGAACTTCTGTCCAATCTGCTCTCGTAAAAATTTCTCGGGGAGGTATTTATCATTAACTCTCCATCGTAAAAGCAACTGGCGAGCTTCTTCTTTTGTTAAGGGTTGACTTAATTTGTCTTCTAGATTTAAAGCCTTGGTTATGTCTCCAACATCTTTATCAGATAAATGATCCGTAGAGTTGGTATACAAATGCTGTTGCACACTTCTTGTAAATTCTGGAACAACTTCCCCATGATATACGTCGTGAGTAAGCTTACTTCCGTAGTTCTTTACCTTTTCACGAAGTTCTTCAGCAGTAAAACCCTTATAGGCTTTCAACATTACTGCCTGGTGAAAATCATCTTTAAACTTCCCATGTTTCTTCTCAAGTTCTTTAACGTGAGAGTCTAGCATGTCTTTTGCAAATTTTTCTTGAACATCTTCGTAATCTAATCTATCATAATCAACTTGGCCATTTTCATCAAGAAGATGGGTTTTAACAGCAGCATTATACGCATCAGATGTATGTAATTTGTGAGTTTCTACTATCTTTTCAGCAGTCTTATATCTTTTCTCAAAAACGTCTAAAGCAGTCTCTTTTTTCTTTTTATCCTTATCACTCATAAGAGAAATGAAATTTCCCCCATATTTAAATATTTCTGCGGCTAAGAATATTGACCAAAATGTCTCACTTCCAAAAGAAATAAATATAAGCTTTTAAAGTATAAGCTAAAATATCGAATAAATTAGTCTCAGGAGGAAATGACAATGTCCAAAAAAACGTCCAAATCTATGCAACCTAAAGAGATTAAACCAGCTCAAGGGAGGTTACCCATACCTCCGGGCATGCCCAATTTGCCCCCAGAGATGGAAAAGAAGCTCAAGGTTATTAAAGAAAAGTTGGACAAATTTAAGGATAAGGTTCTCGAAAAATTTGGCGATTATATTGTCGGAATTGCTCTTCTGCCTCCGGAGAAACCAAAGGAAGGAGAAGTAAAAGAAGGAGAACAAAAACAGGAAAAGAAAGAAGGCGATGAAAACAAGATCCATGTTTTAGTGGTGGTTGACGATACTACTTCTCAGAAGATGACTAAAGATGAGTTATTCAACAAATTCTCTTCAGCAGTAAAACAGATCGGGGAAGAAGTAGATAAAGAAATTACTCCTCAATGTGCGCTTCTGACCGATCTATGGCAGAATTGTTACGATGCTAAATATGATTTTAACCGTTTGATTTCCATGAGCGCGCCTTTACATGACACCGGGATGCTGGCAGCAATCAAGATCGCCGAAATCCATAAAAGCATGGTTATCAAGAAGTTTGAGAAATATATTCTAAGTTACGTCTTAGCCGGTTCATTGACGCAAGGGAAAGCAACTCCTACCTCGGATATTGACGTCTGGATCGTCATTGATGATACTGATGTCAAAAAAATGAGTCGAGCAGAATTGAAGGATAAATTACGTGCTATTATCATCGGTATGGGCGCAGAAGCTGGTGAAATGACCGGAATTAAAAACAAACTGAATATCCAGGTTTACATCTTAACTGATTTCTGGGAATCATTGAAGGAAGCTAATCCCATCATCTTTACTTTGTTGAGAGATGGAGTTCCATTTTATGATAGGGGAATTTTCATGCCTTGGAAGCAGCTGCTAAGAATGGGAAGAATCAAACCCAGCAGAGAAGCGATTGATTTATTCATGAGTACCGGAGAACAAAGTATTACCAGAGTAAAAGGTCGCTTAAAAGAGATGGGGATGGAAGATACATATTATTCTATCTTAACCCCCTCACAGGCAGCAATCATGTTGTATGGTCTTCCACCACCAACGCCAAGAGAAACTCCTGACGTACTGGAAGAAATCTTTGTCAAGAAAGAAAAAATGCTGGAAGCAGAGTATGTGAAGATCTTGAGAAACAATGTCGATATCCGTAAAAAGATAGAACACGGAGATAAAAAAGAATTGACTGGAACAGAATTAGACAAGCTCATCACTGATGCAGAAAAGTTTTTGAAAAGAATCAAAGAATTATTTGCTGAAATTGAAAGCCGGCATGATGAGCGAAGCATCGCCATGCTCTATGATGAAGTCATGACTATCATCAGGGATGTATTAAAGCTGGAAGGAATTGAAAGAGCGCAGGATGCGCAACTGATCAAATTGTTTGAAGACGAATTAATTACCACGGGAAAGGTGCCAGCCAGATATTTGCGTGACTTACAAGAGATCATTGAAGCTAAGCATAAGCATGATCAGAAAAAGCTGACCAAAACCGATATTGAAAAAGCACGCAAGGGCAGCTCTGGGTTATTCAAATTCTTAATTGAATACATGCAACGCAAGCGTGGGCAGGAACTAGAACGCGCGAGAGTAAGAGTAAAACACGGCGAGAAGTTCGGCGAAGTTATCTTGTTAGAAAGCGTTGCTTTTGTCATCCATGACATTGATGCTAAAGAACAGCAGATTGAAAAAGCTGTAATAAAAGCCGATGGAAGTTTAGGTACACTTGAGAAAAGCAGCCTTGAGGAATTTGAGAAAGAATTGGCCGGCGCTAAGTTTCCTAAACGCGTCTTTGTCAAAGAGCCTTTGTTTGAGAGCTTGAAAGGTGTCTTTGGCAGAGGCGTGGAAGTGTTGCTGCAGTATTGAGCAAAACATTTTTAACTCTTCTTATTTTTTCTTTTTTATATGGATTTGATAGATAATAGAACTATTACAAAATTTGAAAGAGAACTTGGTCTCTATTCCGTAGCTGGCGTAATTTGTTCTTATGGGGATGTTATCGATTTTGTGGAAGATTCAAAATGCGGAATAGTATTGGCAGATACTTGCGGGCATGATGAAGCAGTTGGGAAAAAAATGGCTGCATTCTTAAGAAAAGAGATTAAGGGGGGCTGGGGTGTTGCAGGAGATGCGGCTGATAATCTTGAAAAACTTGGCAGAAAATTAGCTGCGTTGCGTAATCCAGCAATCCCTTATTGGAAGAGTGATGAATGGTTCGATATGGTTTCTGCCCTCTATGTACAATTTGATAAAGAGAATATCTCGTTATCTATGGGCGGGGGATTGGGCGAAACGCTCATCTTGAGAAATAATGGAAGTCTAGAAGGAATCCTGATGAAAGGAGGCACTATTGATCTGAAATATCTAGAGGGACATGATCCAACCTATTTTACAACATTAGCAAAGGATGAAGTGATATTGCTACAGTCAGATGGTTTGCTAGGAAATATTAACAAGGATATTTATTTTTCGTTTCCCCATGCTATCAGAAAAGAAATAAACTATGAAGCGTTAGTTGATCATACCAGAGCATGGCTGGTTAACACTATTGCAGAAAAAGCTGATGATCCAGTCGAGACAATAAGAGATACAATAATAGAAAAGTTTTCACCTTATTTTTTACCCAAAAGCCAGCGTGATGACGATGTAACCTTTGCGGTGATTAAAAAGAAATAATTACTTCTTTATCACATAAAACAATTCATTCTCAAATTCCAAAATAGTATATTCATAGGCCAAGCGTTCACACAACCATTCCATCCAGTTTCTTCTGGGAGCAGTCATTTTTTTCCCACTCATGGTTTTAGTAGCAAAACTGATGATGACATATTTAGCTGGAATTCGTTTGAGCAGCTCTTCTGTTTTTTTATGTCCTTTCCCTTGGTCGATGACGTCGGTCATCTTAAATAAAAAACAAAGATCCGCTTTAGGAAAGTTAGTTTTAAGCAGGTCGGCAACGATCGCTTTTCCATTGAAGGAAGAATTTTCTCGGTGTAAAAGTTGAAAATAAGAGTTAATATACTCTATTTCTTCCGCATTAATATCATACGCAAAATAACTACCCTCTTTCAGTTTCATATAAGGAAAGGAAAAAGGGTTAATACCGCAGCCCAAATCAAGAAGGATTGTTGGTTTTCCGGTAAGAGAAAATAGTTTAGAGTAAAGCGCATTGTAAAAGGACATTCTTTCTTGAGTTGAAGAATGGGTCGCTAAAATACGGTTAAGAATTTGCGGCCTTTGGGAAGGTGAAATTTTTAGTAGTTCTTGGACTAATTTTTTCCTTTCTTTTGAATAATCCCTAAACAACCCATATACTCTTCGCAATTGAGAACGGACTTGTTTGATGACGGAGACGTATGCTTTCGATTTGGGATTAAGGTTTTGTTGTAAGGCCTTAGTTATCTTTGGTTCTTGCTGGAGATATTTCTTAATATGTTCTATTACAAAATTATCTTCAAGATGATGCAACTCTTTTTTTTCCTTGATATCTCGCATTAAAGCAGCAATCTTTTCTTTGTCCAGCATTTATCAAATTAAACATCTAGGTTATAAAAAGCTTTTTAAAGCGGAAGAGAATGGATAAGCTATGGAAAAAAACTGGAAACATTCCATTAAGAAGGCTTGGAATTTCTTCTGGCATGATGAATCAATTACCAGCTGGGCGCTGAATGTAGTAGTGGCTTTTTTGCTGATACGCTTTATTTTTTACCCGGTCTTGGGGATAGTCTTAGGCACTAGTTTTCCTATTGTGGCAGTAGTTAGTGAAAGCATGGAGCATGGCTTGCATGATGGAAAACTATGTCAGGGATATTTTGTTGAATTTAAGGAGTCATTTGACAATTATTGGGAAGCCTGTGGAAATTGGTACGAAGGGCAGGGTATCAGTAAAGAGCAATTCGAAAGTTTCAGATTCAAGAACGGTTTTGATAAAGGAGATGTAATTGTACTCTGGCGAGCACATAGAGAGAATCTTCAAGTCGGAGACATCTTAGTATTTCAGGCTAATAAAGCGCAGCCGATTATTCATCGCGTGGTTAAAGTTTGGCAGGAGAATGAGGAGTATTACTATCAAACCAAAGGAGACCATAATGAAGATAGTATCGCTGGCGGCTTAGAAGAGACTAAGATTAGTGAAGAACGTATTTATGGTAAAGGAGTGCTGCGGCTGCCGTATTTAGGCTGGGTGAAGATATTGTTTGTGGACTTGGTGCGGCCCTTAGGATGGGATATACAGCGATAGTTCTGATTATTTGGGTTTAGATACATAGACTATACAGCGGTAAAGTATTTAAAGGGGAAGCCGATTTCTGCAATAGAATGTTTTGTCCTACCTGCGGTTCAATACTGCGGCCAAAAGATAAGGCCGGCAAGAAGGTTCTTTTTTGCAGCTGCGGCTTTAGCAAAGCTCCTGATGAGACAGCAGAAATAAGAGAAAAAGTAAAAGGAGCTAAAAAAATAGAAGTGGTTGAGCAAGTTGAAACTCATCCTAAGATTAAAACTAACTGCGCTAAATGTAATAACAATGTAGCCTATTACTGGACTCAGCAAACTCGAGGAGCAGATGAGCCAGAAACGAGATTCTTTAAGTGTACTAAATGCAACTATACTTGGCGAGAGTATGCGTAATGGCAGCTACGCCAGCTGAAATGTTGGAAAAAGTGCAAAAGAGTGTAGAATTTAAAACCTGGAAGAAAAAACATCAAAAAGGTTATCTCTCTCATTTTTTTTGTCCAATTACAACTGATTGTGAATTGAAAAGTGACTGGGAGATTGGGTTTTATGATGCTGATTCTGAGAAGATGACTGTTTTTGCCTATGGCGAGAAGATTACAGTAAAAGAAAATGAAGATGACGTTTTCAAGAAGCCAGAGCAGCGAGTGGAAGAGTTAGAGATAGATTCTGTCAAGACTACTTTTACAAAAGCAGTAGATGTCTTTGCTGGACATGTCGAAGAATTGTTTCCGAAAGCAGGAAGAGGAGACGGTTTTGTGATCTTGCAGAATTTAGAAGGAAAATCGCTCTGGAACTTTACCTTTATTACCAGAGATTTAAAATTCATCAACATCAAGATTAATGCAAGCAGTGGAGAAGTTGATTCTCATCTGAGCATGGATTTGATTGATCGGGGACAGTAATGTTGATTCGTTCTGCTTCTTTGGAAGATTTTGAGGAATTGTATAGCATTGGAATAAATACGCCAGAATTGAAAGTTAGCGCAAGCGAAGAATTCATGGATGCCGAGGAATTCAGGTGGTCTATACAAAATCCTCATGG
>DATDTA010000058.1:0-6903 GCA_035291085.1 Candidatus Nanoarchaeia archaeon
CATGAGCTTTGTAAAACCTGTGCAAAAAACGCACATTTGGACTGACTGGAGGATTGTCCGGTTCATGACGCGCCACCAATACGAAGATTCCGAGCAGAAGTTGCCGCTAAACCAGAAACTCGAAACAATTCAAAAAGCGATTGAGAGTGAATCCCATTTAGACATCGTTTACTTAAAGGCAACCGATGACAAAACACGGCGCACTATTATCCCACGCGAAGTCGGACCTATGGAATACCAAGGCAAATCTTTTACTGGGCTCGCAGCCTATTGCCTAAAACGCAGGGATGAACGCGTTTTCCGTGTGGACCGGATTCTAGAGATGAAAGTGGTAGAGAGAAAATGAACCACTTCGATGGGAGGCTATGCTGCGTGATGTAAGAGAGTTTCATTGATAATCGTCTGATAGCCTATTCCCTTCTTTTTAGCTTGAGTTCGTGCCCATTGAATAGCTTTTGGATGCAATCGAATGTGAATATCTTGATACTTGTCTTGTTCTTTTGGTGGACGGCCGCGCGATCGGCGTTTGATGTGAAAAGTCTTCTCGATAGCTTCTCGAAACATCTGGTTCTCTTGAGGAGTAACTCTCCGCGCTTTAGAAAAGTTAAACTCTCTTATTTTCTTCATAGGATCTCCTTTCTTTATGATTAGCTCTGCGGGCACTAATAATCCTTATCGTTTGACCCGGAGGACGTATTGTAAACACCACAACCAGTACACTGGTGACTGAATCCCCAATTAACCATTGCCTGGTCTCGTGGGCGGAATGTTTTGAGTCTTCCATGATAAGAGCATATGGATCATCGAATGCAAAAGTAGCGGTCTTAAAGCTGATTCCATGTTTGAGGGCATTTCTTTTTGCCTTTTCATTGTTCCATTCAAACGTCATATTTATAGTGTACACAGAAATTAGCCGAATGTCAAGTTCCACATGAGCGGCATCTCCACAGAACATCTTAGCTTTTTTCCTTTTCATTCTATTTTGGTTTGTTTCTTTTAATTGCTATGGGTTCTGTCGTTGGCAAACAAATTCTGCCTTTAAGCCGGTAACTTTTGCCTTCAAATGGAACGATATTAGTGGGTTTGGGTTTGATCTCTGGGAACTGAGCAACCTTTGTCTCGTCACTAGTCTCTTTAGGTTGAGTGCATTTTGCTTCTCCTCTACTCTCTGTAGGTTGAGCGCTCTCTGCTGTCTGAGCAGCCTCGCGCTGGCTGGATGTTTTAGAAACTTTCCATTATCATTTTAGGATATACCCATTTGCACGAGTTCCTTATCGTTCTCTTAAAAAAGTTCCAAAGCTATACCTATGTGACTGGTCGGAAGTTTCCAACGAAGCCGCCCGTTTTGAAAATATGGTTGCCTCTCACTTCTTTAAATTCGTCAGCTGGTGGCATGACCGTGAAGGTTACAAGGCAAAGCTATATTTCTTGCGTGATTCTTCCCATCGGGAAGTAGATTTTTTGGTGACCGTTGATGAAAAACCATGGTTTGCAGTTGAAGTTAAAATGGAAGATGACAGCATCTCGTCTAATTTAAAATATTTTCAAGAAAGGTTAAAAATTCCTTTTGTTTACCAGGGTGTGAGAAAAAAAGGGGTTGATAGATTTATAAATGGGATTCGAATTATTTCTGCTGATAAGCTGCTTGTTGGGTTAGTTTGATCAGAATAGGTTATGCTTGGAATTTAAAATGTAAGGTTTGTCTGTGATATTCTTCTGTTTTGTTTAATTCTAACCCTAGTGTCTCTTTTTGAAGAATAAGTTCATTATCTTTAAATAGAATTTTTCCATTTTTTCCTGATAGTTTTCCTTGCAGCATATTTTTTAATATTTTTAATTCTTTGCCTCTTACTTTTAGTTCATCTCCAGAGCTTAAAGTTATAGCCCACTTTACAGTCTGTTTCCAATACTCATTTTCAGGCCGATCTGTAAATAGAGTAACAATGGATGCGTTTTTTTCTATTGCAAGATTTACCGCCTGTTCTGGCGTTTGAACTGTAAAGAGCACCATCTCTTCTGGAATTTCTAACTCAAGCAACATGGTCTGAATGATTCTTTTTGCCTGATTTGATTGCACAATAAACCCGATCTTAGGATTTCGGTTGTTTTCAGAACTAGAGTGAAGAGAGATAAATTTTACTAGACCTAGGATCCAATCCTGATATTTTTGAGGTAGATCAAAACCATCTTCTTCTATTGCCATATCTTCTGGAAAATCAATGAGATGGAGCGGAAATTGTTTTGTATTAGATTCAGCCTGAATCGCAGCCTGATTGATTTGGTAAGAACCATAAGAAAAGGGTGAGAGCTCTTGTTTTACAATTAACTCAATCTCATTTTCAATTTTTTCTTTAGTTTTAGTGATATTCTTCTCTGACTCATTGGAATTTTTTGGATGGGAGTTTAAAGAAGGCGTAAGCAATTCAGGAAGCAAATTTTTAAGCAGCGCTGCGCTATAAAGACCATGAGCTAGAACCACAATAAAGTAGGGAACCAGATGGTTTAAGATAGAAGATGGCAGCGGCAGAAAGTTGAGAGAGACTATGTAGATAAGACTAAATAGTAAGGCAGGGATTAGATATTTAATAAAATTGGGCCAATCCTCTTTTTCTTTGTAGTTCCAAAGAAGAATACCTTTATCCCAGTTTTGATCGTTCGCTCTTATGACCCATCTTACCATGATGTGAGAAAGGGCAAAGCCAAAGGTCATCCAACCAAGTAAGGAGGAGGTATATAATAATTCTTGAGTATTAAAACCTAAACTGCTGATTAAAATAATAGGAAGAACTCTAAACAGCGTTTCCTCCCAGATGGGCGCAACTACTTTTGGTTCTCCTAACCAGTAGAGAAGGTTATGGAACCGTTCTCCAAGATGAGAAGGATTGCGAATTCGTCCTTTTAAGTAATAGGGGTAAAAAATTGAAGCTGGGATTCCTCCATTTCTGAACTCTGCTAAAAATTGAGTTCTTGTATGAGCTTTTGTTTCAGATTCTGCAATGTCGTCCGCGCTATAGCGAATAGTCTCTGGCCCATTTCTTCCATGCCGTCCTATGAATCGTTCTAGAACTTGCTGCATTTTGGCAGGCACGTCTCGGGTGGATTCAGCCCATACTCCTTGACCTTTATGGTAGAGATCTAAAATCAGTTCAGCTCCTTTTCCTATTCCAAGCCCAACCACCACAATATGAGGTTTACTGTTAATCCATTTTCTAAATCTGTCGCGGCTGAACTGGAAGTTAGGATCTCCATCGGAAAAATGAATTACAAGATTTAATGTGTTTTTTTCTTTTAAAGGAATTCTTTTAAAAGCATGGTACATGGCTCTTAGATCATTATTCCCAAGATATGTCTTAGCCACCTTACTCATCACTTCTACAACTTTTTGTTTGTTGAGTTTTTCTCCATACTTAAAATAGAATTCCATGGGTAGATTATCATGGAATCCAACCACTTCTAATATAATTCCTTTTTTCTGGTCCTCTTGGATAGCAAGAAGCATCATCAATACAGCATCTGCCGCTGCTTCAATCTTAGCCCCATCCATACTTCCGCTCTGGTCAATTAAAAGAGATATTCTGACTTTATATTGTTTTGGAATTTTTCTTTGCTTAAAGATCAGATCCTCGCCCGCTACAGCTAAAGGCAGCGCCGCATCATCCAGCATTCCTTTTTCTCTCCACCTCTGCCAATATCCCACCTGTCTTTGATAGAACTTCCTAAACACAGTTTTCATTCGGTTCACATCTGTTTGCACTCTTTCGTAACGCGCATTGTAATCAGCCTGTTCTTTTTCTGTGATTCCTTCTCGATCTCTTTCTTCTTTATCTCTTTTTGCAGCTTCCTCCTCTTCTTCCAAGCGTTTTTGTTCCTGTTCTTCATCATAACGATCCTGTTCTTCTTGCGCCCTTTCAATGGATTCTTTAAGGGATTGGATCGCTTCTTTTAATTTATCTTTGTCTAACGGATTTCCATCTTCGCCGACCATTAAGGGTGGAGCTATCTCTGGCCGATTTTTATCTTTTTCCCCTAATTCTTGTTTAGCTTGCTTAAGTAACTCTAATTTTTCTTCTGGACTTAAACTGTCCCAAGCTTTTTTTAACTGCTGCAACAACTCCTTTTTTTCTTGGTCTGACAGTTTTTCCCATGGAATTCTATCTCCAGCTTCTTTTCCTTCTCCTCCTTTTCCTCCTGCAATTGCTTTAGATTGAGCTTTGTCTTCTATAGATTTCTGAACCAAAGCTTGGAATTCTTCTGTGTCATAGAGTTCTTCCATCTTTTTTTTGTGTTCAGCCACCTCTTTTGTTAAATAAACCTCTTTTGCGCGATCTTGTAAAGTCTCAATCGCATCTAAAACTTGCTGGTTAAGAATCGTTGGATCTTTTTTTCCATAGACCCATTCATAGATGACCCCTAATGTAAATTGAAAATATAAAGGTTGTTGCGCCATAAGAATTTGGTGTTCTTCCAGGCTTTTACCATAACGGGTAGGAGAATAGGTTTCATCATATCTTGCCATCAGCCAGTTGCGGCTGCCTACAAAATCTTCAATACCTTTGAGATTGATCCAAATATCTCCAACTCCATTATCTAAGAGAGCAGCGCCCAGTTTAGATAAGAATTCGCTGCTGGATGCTTCTGGATGGCGATAGAGAAGTTCAAATAGTTCATGATAAAGAACTCCTAAAACACTTTCTTCACTTCCAGGCTGAATCATATCTTCTGCTACGAAATTCATCTCTCTGGGTTTCATATCTTTTGTATTCCATATGCACCGCCATGTCCTCATCATTCCCAATTCACCTGCTTCAGGAATAGGGTACCATGCTTTTAAAGGTATGCCCAATCCTGTTGTGATTTGCATGACTCTTTCTAATACCCGTCTCCTTTCTCTAGCTCTTCCTTGATCTTGTAAGGAAGGGTTGCCAACCTCCCACCATCTTTCTGGATTATATTTTTCTTCTCCATCTTCATCCTTATTCCCAGTTGCTAAATTCATGGAAAGAGCTGCTACAGCTCCTATTTTTGTGACTGCTCTAAGCGCAACATTTTTTGCTATAGGAACAACTTTTTTAAAAGTTTTGCCAAATTCTTTTGCGAGCAGCGCCACTGCTAAAGATTCTCTCTCTGCTTTTGGTCTTAATGCCATTCCCATTTTTTGTTCTAAAAGTTCTATAGGATCTTGGTTAGGATAATGCTTGATACTTTCAACGATTCGTTCTAAAGCGCGGAAGGATGGTTTTTTAAGACTTGTTTTTCTCATGTTATTCGCGTAAGAAACCAATGTTTCAATATCTTTTCTTAAAATTTCATTCCCTTTTCCAGCAATTCTCATCAAGAGATCCACTTCTTCCTCTTCTGGCAAATACCCTATCTCTACCCCATACATTCTGTCCATAAAGTCCGCCATCATGTCGTTCACTTCCACTCTTCCTCCCGGAGGGTTCATGGTCATCACTAAACTAAATCCCTGTTTAGCTTTAATTCTATTAGTAAGAATCTTTCTGCCATCAGGCAATGTGAGTTCTATTTCTCTAGGCAATATCAGCTCTTTAAACTGTAACGCGTGGTTCAATACTGCTAAGACTCCGGGAGTGGCTCTATTGACTTCATCTGCAATAAAGGGTCTTCCTTCTAACATGGCTCGAGCGAGTGGAGACAGTTCATAATCTGTGGAGATAGAGTGAGATCCGTCATTATTGTTTTCACTTTTAGTTTTAGGCCAGCAGGTAAGGTCTCGAGTGGTGGTACCTTCATGTAAAGACATATGTTCTACTTTTCTATGCAGCATTCTAAACACAGCTTTCGTGAGCCAGGATTTGCCAGTGCCTACAGGTCCTATGACTAATACATTCCTGCCTAAACTAATACCCAGCAATATTTGATGTATGATCTTGTTGTTAGTGGGGGTTTCTTTAGGAGCGTACTCGTATTCAGTGCCGGGATAGTCAGTATCACTTCCAATAGGAATGCGTACTTCGTCACTGATAAGACCATTTTCAATGATTTGCGGAGGGGAATAAGGAATGGATTTTGCCTGAGCCTTAGCTCGTTCAAGGACTCCGCTTTTTGGTTGAGGTAATTTCCAGTAGAATATCTCGTTAGTATCCCCTATACTAAAAAGAGTAGTCCCATCGTTTGACCAGGTGAAACTCTGCACACTTCCAGTAGGGCCAGTCAGAGGAGTTCCCTTTTTCCAATCCTTCTCCACCCACTCTTTCTTTGTGAGCGCTTGTATCTCTTTTTCTACAAACTCTCTCCCTCCCTCCCAGTCTCCTATCCTGTACTCTGCGCGGATGATCTCTCCAATATCTTCATCTGGATATTTCTGAATCGCCTCAATGATTCTCTCTAACACTCTCAGGGACATCTTTCTCCAGACCTTGCCACTGGCATTAATCCTCTCTTGCATCTCTACCAACTCTTTTATGAACTCTTCTGGCACAGTGCTTTGCAAAGGTTCGTCATTCCCGCGACCTGTCCCGAGCGTAGTCAAGGAGAAGCTAGAATCTAGTTCGCCATTACCCTTTTTCTGGATTCCAGTTTTCAGGGGAACGATAGCAGTTCTCTTTAAAAATTCCACTCTCTTTTCTTTAGGTAATTCTCTTACCTCTAGTATCGCGCCAAACCTGTCTTCAAAGTCTTCTCCTAACTCATATCCGCCATACGGTTCTTTTGCTTCATTCATGGTAGCTATGATTTGAAACCCTTCCCCTCTTTTTACTCTTTGTCCATCTGGCAACTCGATCTCTTTACTCTGCATCAAATCATTTAATATAGCTCTAGCACCAGGTCTAGTTTTAGTGACCTCATCAATAATAATAATGGTTCCCTCTCTATAGGCTTTTACAATTTGGCTATATTCCCAGATAGTTAAACTTTTTTCTAATCCTCTCCAAGCCACTA
>DATDTA010000059.1:0-19279 GCA_035291085.1 Candidatus Nanoarchaeia archaeon
TCGCTGTGTATTAATGGGTGTACATTTAGCGCCTGGGCAAAAGGAGTCAAGTCGGGGGTTCCAAGAATTATTGGGCGCTGGCAATCTACAGGGGATGACCGTTTCTTCTTATTTGGATTTAGTAGCACACAGCAATTGTCATTTATAATAAACCCAGATGGTGGGCCGAGCGTATCCTGTACCGCAAATTCAGCTGCTGGCCAATTTCTCAACAATACGTATCAGCATGTCGTGGGAGTATATAATCTAACCAATACTGCTGTATATATCAATGGAACACTGGCCGGAACAACGGCATGTTCATTCAATAATATCAGTGTCTCTCAATGGGCAGATGAAGAAGATACTCGTATCGGTGCGGATGCTATCGGCAATCAATGGAACGGAACCATTGATGAGGTGATGATCTGGAACAGATCGTTGTCAACAGAACAAATCCAAGCGCTCTGGCAGAACAAAACCAACATTATCGTAGCGCAGGAAACAGTCAGAGCAGAAATTTGGAGCGTGCAGATAACTCCTAATGACGGCTTTGATGATGGACAGATGCTGCAATCAAATAATGTTACGATATTAAATATCGCGCCCAACATAACTACTCTGGTATTGAATAGCACCAATCTCACTTCCAATAAAACTGATGTGAATCTTACCGCGTACGCAACTGCCTTCGACTCCGATGGAGACAGCGTAAAAGTCATTTACAATTGGTTTAGAAATAACAGCCCAATTTCCATCATCAATATGCCCTTTGAAGGAATTAACGGAACTTCGTCTAATAACATCTGGGACTATTCTAGCTTAGGGCATAATGGCTCTGAAAATGGTGGTGGCAATTGGAGCGCAACTGCCGGATATGATGGGAAAGGCGCGTACCAGTTTGATGGGCAAGATGATTACCTTAGAATAAATAATAGCGGTCATCTCAAAGGTACGCTCTGTATCAATGGCTGTACTTTTAGCGCCTGGGTATATCAAGGTGTCAATACTCAGGACCAGACCATCATCGGGCGATGGAATACTTCAAATGATGATCGATTCTTCCTCTTCAGAGTTGGTCAAGGTGTTACTCAGGCTAAAACCTTGGCTTTTGAAATCGGACAAGATGGAGGTACAACTGTCTGTTCCGGAGTTGATCCAGCTGTGGAAAGTTTTTTATCAAACACCTGGCAGCATGTAGTAGGACGATATAACTTAACCCACACCTCAGTATTTATCAACGGAACGGAGCAGGCAGCCGCAGCTTGTGGTAGTTTTTCAAGCATAACTGCTTCCGCTTGGGAAGATGCTGAAGACACCCTTATTGGAACAGAAAGTGATGGGGGACCAACGCAGACTTGGAATGGAACCATTGACGAAATAATGATCTTCAACCGTTCTCTTTCACTAGAACAAATCCAGAACCTCGCTCGGAATAAAACTGATGTACTTGTCCATCAAGAGACTGCATCTGGAGAGGTATGGAATGTTTCAGTAACGCCGAATGATGGATTTGATGATGGCCAGACTTTATTTTCCAACAGCATACGCATTCTAGACTCTACTGCTCCAACTGTAACTATAACTACTCCAGCTGATGGAAGTAATTTTTCAAGTGGAAACCAGCTCTTCAGAGCCGCAGTTACTGACGATGAATCAGGTGTCGACAGCGTCAGGTTTATGTTTAATACTAATACCACACCATTTAATGCCACGGTAAGTATTAACGGGCCGTCTTGGGACGCAACCGTTGATATGGCGACGATTACAGAGGGATTGCATACAGTGACTGCTTTCGCCAATGATACAGTTGGAAATGTTAACCAGAGTGTCAACATTACTATTACCGTTGATAGAACCCCCCCAAATGTGTCCATATTCTTTGTCAACGACACCTCAGCGAACAATACCAATCACACTAACAGCGGCGTCATCCAGATCAATGCTACTCTCAATGATACTCTTACGACCGTAACCCATGTGCGATTTGGAATATTTAACCCAAGAAATAACAGCGAATTTAACCTCACCACCATAAAGCTGGGAAGCTTCTGGACCCAGGATATTAGTTTAAGCACCTTGACCGATGCAGTTTATACCATCAGAGTCTACGGAAATGATACGCTCGGAAACCTGAACAATTCCGTATCCAATCTGAGTTTCATCGTTGATACCACTCCGCCAAATGTTTCCATCTTCTTCACCAATGACACTGCAACTAACAACAGCAATCATACTAACTCTGGAGTAATCCAGATCAATGTCACTCTCAATGATACTCTTACTACTGTTACTGATGTCCGCTTCGGTATTTTCAATACTGTGAACAATTCTGAGTTCAACCTCACTACTATCAAGCTGGGCAGTTTCTGGACTCAGGATCTAAGTCTTGCAACATTAACCGATGCCGTTTATTTCATCCGCGTCTATGGAAATGATACTTTAGGAAATATGAACAACAGCGTAATAAATCTAAGTTTTACTGTCGATGCTACTCCGCCGACCGTGAACATTACCAATCCAAGCAACGGAGTAACGCTGAGCGGAACACAAACATTTAGTGCTACGGTGAGGGATGCCACCACGGTTGTGAACACCGTTATCTTTCAGTTTAGTGCTGGAACTACGGCAATAAATAGGACCGCGTCAAATACTTCTGGGAACTGGAATGTGAGTATAGATACAACTATCCTGGCTGAAGATTCTCAAACAATAATAACTGTCTTTGCCAACGACACTCTCGGCAATATGAACAGAACTGAAACTATAACCGTTACTATCGACAATGTTGTAGCAGGAGGAGTGACTGGCGGAGGTGGCGGAGGACCATCACAAGGCAAACCACCTAAGGAAGCTCCGGAAGCAGCATATCTCTGCGGTAACGGTGATCTTGAAAATGGAGAAGAATGTGATGCGGGCGACGGATGTACGGCTGAATGTACTTGTAGTTCAGGATATATGCCCAAGCATGAAGTTGATTGTGAACTGCTGCCCTACTGCGGAGATGGAGAAATAAATGGTGGCGAAGAATGTGATGGTGCTGATCTTGACGGAAAAACTTGTAATTCTTTAGAATATGCAGAAGGAAAATTATCTTGTAGTTCTTCGTGTACTTTAGATAGTAACGAATGTATTACCTACGAAGAGATATATAATAAGCTTCTTACTGAAATAGAAGGCATCCTTCCTGAGAGCGGAAGCAGTCTCGATATTGATCAAAAATTCGAACAAGCTAAAAACTTGTTCGAAGAAAAAAAATTCAAGGAAGCTTACGAATTATTGCTAGAATTGAAGGGCGATCTTAAGGTCTACCAGCTACTGATCCTTCCGGGGAAAAAGATATTCTCCGGGATCGGAAAATCCGTACAGGAAGATACTGGTTATTGGCTCCTTTCGGGGATGGTAGGACTACTGGTCTTGGCCGGTTATTATGTGAAAGGATTGCCAATTAAGGAATATGTCTGGAAACTCAAGCCGGTACCTGAAGTAAGAATAAAAGAACCGCTCACCACTCCTTCGAGCATCACCGCAAAACCAAGCAAACCGCTCACGCTTTTAGGAAAAAAGAGTTACGTAGATTTGCAACAACAGTTAGAGCAAGTAGATAAACTTCTTGAAGAAGTTCCTGTTCCTGAAACGACAAATGCAGTAAAACTTACTTCATTAAGGAATGGTTCAGAAATCGGGACCAAGAAACCCATTATCAGTATTAAAAATATAGAAGAGTTGGAACAATGGGTTGATAAAATGCTCCTGCTTAAAACCCCTGAAGCAAAAATGACTGAAATCATACAAAAAGTGACTAACTTTAGTAATGGGGAGATAAGTATAGCGCTTCAACGGGTTAAGGCAACTAAACTGTTACAGGAGCGATATTCTATAAATGATAAAGCAGTTGCTGAACTGAAGAAATTTATCTCCAGAGAGTTTAAAAAAGGTGCTAGCCCCCAACAAATTATTACCGACCTGGTTCAAGAAGGATGGGATATGAGGACCATAAAGCCGTACGTTATTGCATACTATAACTGACTGTTTTACCATATCAATAATCAATTACCGTAAACTTTATATACCCTCATTTCTTCTGATTCAAAATCCTTATCAAGGTCAATAAATGAGGGTGAATGATCATGGAAGAAAAAGGAAAAAATTATTCTAAAGAACTGCTGGGGAAAACAATAGTTTCCAAATCAGGAAAAAAATTCGGCGAAGTAGGCGATTTAATATTTGAAGTTGGTTCTGGAGAACTTATTCATTTGTTGCTTAAGAACCCTACGTCTTATACTGACCGGATGGAATTGGAAAAGACCAAGGATGGCAACATTTTGATCCCATTTTCAGCAGTGATTGCTACCGGAGATTACATCGTTGTAGCTGAAGAAGATATTGTATAGATATTGATATTATATTATTCTTTCTTTTATAGAGAACTTTGCAAAATAGTGATTTTGACAAATTAATTATCCGAAAATGCCAAAATCACGGCTATTGCAAAGTCTCTTAGAGAAGTTTGCCAAAAAAGATGAATTATGCAAACTTCTCTATACAATAAATAGCATTAGTTTCTTTTCCTGTGCCAATAGCAAGAATAGGTTTGTTAGGATGAACAAAACTTAAGTAAGCCACGAGATGAGGGTGCAATATTTTTCCTATTGCCGGATCAGATGTTCCATCGTCAAACAAAGAAGGACAACCATCCAGAAGTTGAATAATAGGAATACAAGATTCAACAGTATGATGTTCCTGCAAGAGAGGCATTCCTGGTTTTATCTCCTGGCCTGCTGAATAAGGACCGTATTGCTTTTGTGCAGCATATCCAACAATCACCGGTATTTTTTCCACGCCAACGAGACGATCTAAAGCATTTCGTACTTCTACAGAGTTACCTTCAATGTTTCGCATTGCTTCAGTTTCATTCTGATCATCAAGACGGCAAATTCTTGATCGTTTGGAAGTTTCTCCAGTTTCACCGAAAGCATACGCTACAAGCATAGCTCGAGCTTCTATTAAACTAAGCTCTTTACCCATGGCCTCAATATAAACAGTAGAATTCTTTAAAGAATATCCTCGTTCTATTGCCTGATAGAATGCCCTATCTACCTGAGTAAAAGCTTCTGCTATTTCTTCTCTTTCTAAAAATTCTTCCAGAGCAGCAGTTTTCTCAAAACTAACTTCTTTCCCTGTTTTTGGAGAAATTGCAGTTAATTGACTTAAGCGATCTTGGCGAATAAAACCAGACATAGTCTTATCATTGCCGCCTACGGAAGTATTACCACATTTGAAGACAACAACTTTTTGGTATTCTATAGCTTCATGAGTTAGTCCGGCATCGCCAATTATTCCCATACCATGGGTATTAGCCGCAGTTCTATTGTTACTGTAGGCAACTCCACCGGAGAGAAGACTTGATTGTACTCCTTCAATGATCCCGGAACGCCCTCCATCAATATGTTTATGGATTTCACTGCGACAATCGCCGATATAGAACAAATCACTTTGCATAACCCTTTGAGATTGTTCTAGCAAAAACTGAGCCGGATCGGAATGTGTGAAAAAGTCTAACTCTCTTTGACTTAATTTTCCCTTTAATGCTGATAATCTTTGATTTGCTTCTAATTTTGCAGAATCATTAAATGCTACCCCTAAGGAATAGAGATCAGTTATTCCCAGTTGCGAAAACTCCGAATCATGTTTTATGTTATCATTAAATTCTCTTATCTGTAAGTTGACATGTTTCAGGAACTGGGCACGGTCATACAGCACATGCTCCACCAATGGCGCTTGCTTTGCTGATGCGTACTTTAAAGAAGAAGTGGCTCCCGAGATAGTGGAACCCATGGTGTTTGATTTATTAATAACATCGTCTGCCTTGTTGGTGGGCACAACTAAGTTAGCCCTCATATCAAGCATGAGGTGATAATCTATTCCAAGTTGTTTCCTACCGGTAATATTCCTCATTCGAGTAACTTCTTGCTCTAGGCTAAAAGGATTAGTTTGGGTGTTAGAGCCAATATAGTTTTTAATGTCTCGATCAACAATAGTTTCTGGGCAGAGATGCAAACTCAATCTCACGGGGTTTCCCTCTTCGTCAAGGGTGTGTACACCTTTTCCGGCGTTGTGTGTGCTGTTAGGCGCTAAAGTCCAACCTACATTTGGATCTATCCTTCGAATTAAAGCAGTAGTTTTTGCTTTAGCCTCGTCCCCCTTCTGTCCGCCAACCACTACATAGACGTTGACTTTGCCTTTCTTTTGCGGAAAATACAGTGTCTTTCCATCTATGTCAGAAATAAGTTGAAAACTTTTTGTAGAGACAGTTGGAGGAGATTCCCGAAGAATATATTCTAGGTCGCCCTCATCCATGCTTCGAAAATTAAACTTTAACAACATTCCAAAAAAATAAGCCAGAAGTTATTTTTAACCATTTACATCCTGTAAAATAGATAAATGACAATAAAGAATCTAACAGGATTACTCTTTTCTTACTTCCTTAACTCCCGGCTTGAACTCTTCATCAATCTTCTGCAGATAATCTTTAACCCTGCTGATAACCGAGGTTAGGATGAAGCTTTCAATTTTCTCTTCAAAGATTTCTGAAAGATTGTTGAATTCATGGATCCGATAGAGATTAGCGTTGGTTTCAATCAAATGAAGATCTTTTAATCTTTTCAGTTGTCTTCTGATATTAGAAGAAGCAATACCCAGCATCGGTAATCCTGCGGTCTTACGCAGGGTCATGACATTATTCTTGATCTCTTCAGAATGAAGTTCCTCCCGATGCTGTCGTGCTTTCAGTAAAACATGAAATACGTCTACTACAACATCTCTGGAATCTCCTGGCTGGAGCAACCCTACAGATAAACAGAATTTTCGTACTAATTCTCTATCTGTTACGGTTGGTTTTTCGTATCTTCTTAATGTGATTTCGGCTAAAGGAGTATCTCTGCTTATTCTTGCCATTTTATTGCCCTCCTCTCACATTAAGAAGGCTCGAAAATTTCGTTAGAAATTTTCGTTGACGTCGTAAAGTAATCTCCGCTAAGGGTGTGTCTCGACTTATTCTTGCCATGTTGTTTTCCTCTTTGTTCTTTTTTGCTGATTTTATGGTTTAATCTGATTAACATTAGGAGTGAAGATAGCAAAAGGTGAGTTTATTTTTTTCTTTTTTATCTAGTTTAGCAAAATACATCCTTTCTAATTGCACAATCTGTCCATCTTTTAACTGCTCCAATCCTTTCTCGCCTACACCTAGAGCTGTTTCGCCGCTATCGAGCATCACTTCAACTTTCGGTAGATCTTTGGAAGAAGGCAACCAATGGATAATGAATCCTTTATTGGGATTATTTTTGTAATCCTCATACTCTTCAGAAACAAACTTCCAGCCCTTTCCATCCAAAGTAAAATTACAATAATCCATTAACCGGTGAATTTTTCCCTTTCCTAATTTTTTAAGGTCAGCTTGGGAGATAAAAACCTTGCCTGCTGCAGAAAGAACTCTTTTTCCTCGTTTGGGAAAGTCAGGATGCAAATCTAAAGTAGCTTCTTTTTTAGGAGCACCTTTGATGGTTATCTCGACTGGATTGGCAACAAAAAAATATCTATTGGCGTTAGGCTCTATAACTTCGCGGTTGAAAGCGTTGATCATCTTCCAAAATTCTTCTTGGCTGACGGTTTTGTCGGCTAAACTTAAACCTATTTCCATAGCGAATTTACGGAACGCCTCTGGTTGATATCCCCTTCTTCTGAGAGCAGGTAGAAATGGCAAACGCAGATCATCCCAGCCAGTGTACTGTTTTTGTTCGATAGCATGTTTAGTTTGAGTGGTGCTTAAGGTAAATCCTTCAAAATTAATTCTGCCCCAATGTTTGTATTCGGGATGTTTCCAGCCAAAGCAATCCATAATCATGGTTTCTTTTGTAGCATTATCGGCATGATCTTTTCCGTTTAGGACGTGAGTGACGCCCATTTCATGATCATCAACTGCCACAGAAAAAACCATCAACGGCCAGACTTTTTGCTCTTTGCCAGTTTTAGGATGGATATGTTCATTAATGCGCATGAGGGGAAAATCACGCATGGCTGGATTTTTATGCTTGATGTCTGTTTTCAATCGTAGAACTGCTTCACCTTCTGCATATTCGGAAAACATCTTTGCATAACGTAATTGATTTTCTTTTATAGAGAGATTTCTACAAGGACAAGCGATCCCTTGATTCTTTTTTTCCCGCCATTCATCAGGATTACATTTACAGACGTAGGCTTTTCCTTTCTGAACTAATTGTTCTCCGTAATCGTAATACTTTCCTAAGCGAGAAGATTGAACTGCCACGCTGGCTACATGATTGTCGGACAACCATTGTGTGTCCCGAGGTATCATTTCATACGCTGGTTCATAGATGTTTTCTGGATTGGTATCTTCTATCCGCAAGAGAAATTTCCCGTCGTACATTTTTGCGTACTCGTAATTCAGCGAAGCACCGTAAGCGTGCCCGATATGCAATGGGCCGGAAGGTGAAGGAGCTATCCTTACTACGACCTTTCCTTTGGTCGCGTTGGGAAGTGATTTTAATGGCCCTTCTTCTTTCTCTTCTTTTTTTTCGTGCAGAAGTTCAGGAGCGATTTTTTGCAGCTGCTGTTTTATCTTGGGCAATGGCAGCATTTCTACGTCGTTGATGATCTTTTCAATTTCTTTCAGAACTTTGGGAACGTCTTTCTTCATTCCAGGATTTTCTTTGAGAACTGAACCTAGAACAACATTCTTATTGACCTTACCATTAAAGTCTAAAGCGTTCTTTAACGCATGTTTGAGAATAATGTCTTTCATTAATGCTTAGATGTAAAGAGAGATTATTAAATGTTTTGATTGGAGTTAACACTTCCAATTATTCTTTATCCTAGAAATAATCCAGCTCACTCCTGCGCCGAGCGTCCCAGCTAATACATCATTCTGGGCGTCCCATTGATCGCCCTGCATACCCAGAAAACCGCTGCCAAGAGTAACGTCATGAGAAATAACCACCGTTAAGTATTCTATGATTTCGTAAATCGCTTTAAATGAAACGATAATCAAAAAAGGGATGAGATAACTCCAAATACCTTTGATTTTCAATTTTCGAGAAACAAATTCACGTAAAGGGAAATAAAACACCAGTCCGAAGAAAAAATGAACAAATCGATCATAGTGATTTCTGCTCCAGTCAAATTGCTGTCGAAACAATTCAAATAGAGGCATTTTACTATAGGTATAATGGCTGCCTAGTGTATGAAAGAGTAGAAAAATGAAAAGCAAAGTATAACTTAAATTTGAAAGGCGGAATTTTCTATAAATTAAAACCAAGAAGACAACAAAAGCAACACTTAAAACATTCTCAGCAAACCAAACCGTCCAGCTGTAAGGCTTAATTGCCATTACAACCCAGAAAATCGAGAAGATAAACAAAAGTAAAAATGGGAAGCGATCTTTCTTGAGAATCTTCATCCCTAAAGTTTCCCTCGCTCCACTAAACGCTTCATTCTTTTTACAAACTCGTCTGCTTCCATATAATATTGGTCGTAGGCGGTCCCTTTAATCTCTTTAATTTCCCGATGAGTAATCATTTTGCTAAGATGATAGAACTTGCGCATGCTTTCGACATATTTTTTCTCCAACAGATGATGCCGTACAAACACTTTATCCAAAAGATCGGCAACATGTTCTGGTGTGGGAGGAATTTCCTTAGCCCGCATTAATGCAGCGTGAGCTGCGTCAATCACTGCCCAGTATAGATCTAACGTTGCTTGCAATACGTGCCAGCGAGAGTTAAGTAAGGTTTGTGGAGCTCTACCAAAATACCGCCAGATACTTTCTTCAGAAGGCCTTATACGGCCGTTTTTGAGAAGGATCTGTAATGGTTCAAAAAATCCGGTATCAAGTATAGCTACTCCATCGCGAAGGATGTTCACAACTACCGGATCTCCAGCTTTAGCATATTCCCAGAACGAAGTGAAAGTCATGGAAGTGATGTGCAGCTTCGGAGAAGTCCTAATTACTACCTTTTCAACAATAAGGCGGTAACCTTCAATCAAAGCTTCACTCAATTGAAAACGAGTATCATCAGTTATCACTAAAATGTCAAGATCACTAAGAACAGTAGCTTCCTTCCGCGCAGAACTGCCAAAAACAATCACGCTCATTAAGAAATCGCCCAATTCCGTCTTTAGTTCTTGGGTGAATTTTTGAGCGATCTTCATATCCTCGGTAGGATATTTATGGATATTCTCGTTCTCTTTTTTATGGATTTTAAATTCCATCTCATTATATAAATAAGTAGGCTTTATTAAATTTGTGATAACTACTCCAAAACATATTCTTGAAATGTGATTCTTGAATAACATAAATCTTTATAAATTATTTATTCCCGTCTAAAATGTTACTAAAAGGTGAGGGTGATGCTATATGGAGCAAAAGCAATTAGATGAACTAGACGATTCTTTTTTTGGCGAAGAGTTTATTGAGGATGAGGCAGAAGAGTCATTCTCTTCAAATACGAAAGTCCAACGAGTAGAGCCAAAGCTGGAAGCAGAGGCAGAACCAGAATTGAGACTAAAGAAAAGTGCAAAAAAGGCTGTGGCCAAAAAAACGGTTAAAAAGACTGAAAAAACAATCAAAAAAGAAGCTGTTTCTGAAGCTAAAAAAGAAAAGACGCTTCCAGAAAAAGAAGTGAAAAAAGAGACCGTAGAGATAAAGCCGGCCAAAGAAACACCTAAAGAGACTAAAATAATGGTAGAAACTTCTTCGCCAGTCAATCCCTGGGCAGAAGAAAAAGGCTCTGGAGTATTCGGACAAGCTTCCACCTGGAAAACTTTAACTTGGATAGCTCTAGTATTATTAGTTCTTTCTCTGTTTACTCAAGGATTTGATTTCTCAGAAAAAAGCCTTACAGGAGCAGCGATGGTATCATTAGATGAAGCAAAGGATAAGGCACTTATCTATGTAAATGGACAGTTATTACAACCCCCATTTCAGGCCACGGTAGAAGCTTCTGAAGAGTTAGATTCATTATATAAAATAACTTTAAATGTTGCTGGGCAAACAGTAGATTCTTATGTGACTAAGGATGGAAAATTGTTTTTCCCTCAAGGATTAGAGATGGAGGCCGTAGTTCTTGGAAATGGCGAAACTGAAACCCCTAGTAATTCAGAACTTGCGCCAGTAGAAGTCTCTGCAGATGATGATCCTGTTTTAGGTTCAGAAAATGCGCCAGTAACGATGGTGGAATTCTCTGATTTTCAGTGTCCTTTCTGTAAAAAGGCTAACGATGAAGCACTCAAAGAAGTAAAAGAGAAGTATGTTGAAGCAGGTAAATTGAAGATAGTCTATCGAGATTTCCCTCTAGAGTTTCATCCTGAAGCAGAAATAGCAGCTATAGCCGCAGAATGTGCCGATGAACAAGGAAAATTCTGGGAATACCATGACCTGCTTTTTGCAAACCAGGATTCTTTAAGCGATGCCAATTATAAAAAATGGGCTGTAGAACTTGGTTTAGATGAAGAGGAATTCAATGAATGCTACAAAGGCTTAGAATACCTTAACGAAGTCCGGGCCGATATGGCAGATGGACAAAAGTATGGGGTTTCTGGAACTCCTGCCTTCTTTATCAATGGAAGAATGATCAGCGGAGCGCAACCATATTCGGTCTTTGAACAGGAAATTGAAGCTGCCTTAGCAGCTGCTGGAGTTGAAAGTGAAGCTGTAAATGAACCAGATCTTGCTCCAAATGAACCTGAAGAAGCAGAAGCTACTGAAGTAGTTCCTGAACCAGCAATGGCTGGAGAGACGGTAAAAGTTACCCTCAATGCTAAAAAATGGATTTTCCAGCCTAATGAAGTAACAGTAAAGAAAGGAAGCAAGGTGGTAGTAACAGTTGTGCCTAGCGGTTTAGATTTCACTTTCGCTGTTCCTGCGTTAGGCGTAGAGCAGAAAGTGGCCGGAACTACTGAGGTAGAGTTTGTAGCTGATAAAGCCGGAACCTTTGACTTTACCTGCGGCAGTTGCGAAGACTGGCGAGGAATGAAAGGAACATTAGTGGTTGAGTAAACGTCAAAGAAAACTGACCACCGCTTCGCTCGGGTCCAGTTTTCCGACCCTGTTTTTTCCAGCCAAGGTGAAATCACTTGTGGAAAAAGCAGATTTTGATAGAAAGATTTAACTTCTTTTTTATTTTATTTCTTTAACAATGGCCAAAACGGAGAAGTTGTTTAGCAAGGTAATGATCGTGGTATTTCTGGTCTTGCTAGTATTAGGTTTTGTGATTCCCGGAGTAATTAATTATGATGCAAATGATGATACTACAGTAGAACCACGGCTCTGCAGCAGTGATGCAGATTGTTATCTTCTTTGCGATGACCAGCCGGTTTCTGTTCTTTGCTCACAGAATTTATGTTTACAAAACTCCTGCGATGAGGGGAGTTATTATCCCTACGGGACTGAACCGATTACATTTACACTCCGAATTCAAAATGTTTCCCTGCAAGAACTAAGTAATGGGCAAGACCTTTTTGTAAAATTCAAAGGACAAATGGTTGAAGTATATACTTCCCGGCTCATATTGTATCAGATTTTGGAAAAAGTGGATATTATCCTAGATAACCAGTGCTTATTTTTTAATGGCAAACAGTATTGTGACGAAAAATTAAGGATGACTGTGAATGGAGAAAATTCAACACAATTTGGAGGTTATATGCCGCAGGAAGAAGATATAATCGAGATTGAATATTGGTGATCGATAAACAGCTATAGTAATTGTGAATTATTTTCGTACACAAGATTTAAAAGAATGTTCTTAATTCATAACGGCATGACTTTTACAAATGTGGTTACATTTTTAAAAAAAATTGCTCCTTTAGCTAAATTGAGCAAAAAGGAAATTCAATCACTTCAAACACCAGATAGGATCTTAAAGGCTGAATTAGTGCTCAATGGAAAAAAATATCCCGCTTACCGAGTTCAATTCAATAATGCTCGAGGACCATACAAGGGCGGCATCCGTTATCATCCAGAGGTTTCCGAGGATGAAGTAAAGTCATTAGCCTTCTGGATGACCATTAAAACCGCAACTACTGATCTTCCTTTAGGTGGAGGAAAGGGGGGAATCACTGTTGATCCTAAGAAGTTAAGTAAAAAGGAATTAGAAGAACTAAGTCGGTTGTATGTGCGTGCTTTTTACAAGCATCTCGGTCCGGATACTGACGTTCCTGCTCCTGATGTTTATACTACACCAGAAATCATGGGCTGGATGCTGAATGAATATGAAAGATTGGCTGGGAAGAAATCTCCTGCTTTTATTACTGGAAAACCCTTGGAGTTAGGCGGTTCCAAAGTTAGAGATATTGCTACTGCGCTGGGCGGAGTTTATGTTTTAGAAGAAGCGGTGAAAAAAATCGGCTTGAAAGAGAAAAAAGTTGCAATTCAAGGTTTTGGAAATGCCGGGGGAACGATGGCAGAACTCTTGGCAGAAAGAGGATATTCAATTGTTGCTGTTTCTGATTCAAAAGGTGGTATTTATGATGCAAAAGGATTAGATATCCAGGAAGTAATTAGAATCAAAGAAAGCAAGGGAACGGTAATCGAATACGCTAAAGCTACCAAAATAAGCAATGAAGAGTTATTAGAATGCAATTGCAGTATATTGGTGCCCTCCGCTTTGAGTGGAGTTATCACTAACAAGAACGCTTCAAAAGTAAAAGCAAAAATCGTCTTAGAACTGGCTAACGGCCCGACCACACCGGAAGCAGATGAGATTTTGTCGACGAGAAAAGTGTTAGTGCTGCCGGACATATTGGCCAATGCGGGAGGAGTTACAGTTTCCTATTTTGAATGGGTACAGAATAAGAAGAATGAATCTTGGGGCGAACAAGAGATTAAGAAAAAGTTGCAAGAAAAAATGGTTTCTGCCTTCGAACAGATTTGGAAAGAATTCTCCGACGACAAAAACAGTTTCAGGACTGCTGCCTACGTATTGGCGTTGAAAAAAATTGTTGCCGCTGAAAAAAAGCGAAAGAGAATTTAAGTAGATTTAGGTAACATTTAAATATGTAAAAGTATTACTTCTGTCAAGAATTAACAAAAGAGGTGTTATGATAGATGGCTAAGAAAAAAGCAGGCGCAAAGAAAAAAAAGCGAAGATAAATTTTTAGAGTAACTTTTCTTTTTTTCTTTCTTCTTTTGCATATAATCTCATTCTACCGGTTTTTCATCGAAAATAATAAAAAGGAGCCCTTTATTTGGTATTTTCATGAAAAGAATATTAATTAACCAAATTCATGACCATCTAGATAAAGAAGTCTTGCTCAAAGGATGGGTACAAGAATTACGGAATTTAAACAAAATCAAATTTCTCATCTTACGGGACAGAACCGGAGACATGCAGACTATTGCCTTCAAAGGCACTACCGAAGAGGATTCTTTTAATGCTTTAACTACCATCACCAATGAATCAGTAGTTGAAATTGTAGGAACTCCCAAGAGAAATAAAGAATCACGCTGGGGTATAGAGGTATTAATCAGGAAAATCAGTGTCGTTTCTGCGGCTGAAACACCCTTGCCCATCGATAACTCTGATAAAGGACAAACCCATATCGATAAACGCATTGATCACCGCTTTTTAGATACTCGAAATCTGAAAAAGCAAGCTATTTTCAAAGTCAGGGGAAAAATTGCCAAGATTTTGACCAATTTCTTTGACAACAACGGTTTTACTAATATTAATACTCCTAAGATAACCACCATAGGAGTAGAATCAGGAGCTGAATTGTTTATCTTAGATTATTTCGGAAAACCGGCTTACCTGGCGCAGTCACCGCAGATCTACAAACAAATGTTTGTAGTAGGTGGATTTGAACGAGTGTATGAAATAGGACCCGTGTTTAGGGCTGAGAAGTCGCATACTACTCGGCATTTGACTGAATTTACCGGTGTGGATTTTGAAATGGGATTTATTGATGATGTTGATGATGTGATGGATTTGATTGAAGAGATGTTTGTTGATCTGATGAGCAATCTGTCTGAGGAAGCGGTGCAAGAATTGAAAACCTTAGGAGTAGAATTAGTTGTTCCCAAGAAAATCCCCCGCATCACTATGGATGAGGCCAAGAAAATGTTGGCCAAAAAAGGTAAGAAGTACAAGGATGATGAAGATCTTGACCCTGAAGGAGAGAAATTATTTGGCGAACTGGTTAAAGAAAAGTATGGCTCAGAATTTGTGTTCCTAACTTTATTCCCCTGGGCAGTAAAACCATTTTATCAGATGAAAATGGAAGGAAAAGCATATGTGACCAAATCATTTGATTTACTTTTCAACGGAGTAGAAGTATGCAGCGGCTCCCAACGGGAACACCGCTATGAAATTCTTAAAAAGCAAGCCAAAGCCAAGGGCCTGGATTTAGATAAAATGACCGAGTATGCAGAGATCTTTAAGTATGGAACTCCCCCGCATGGCGGAGCAGGATTTGGGTTAGATAGGATTACCCACAAACTGTTAGGATTAGATAATATTCGGGAAGCGGTATTGTTGCCTAGAGATCCGGAAAGGACGAGGCCTTAGAATAATGCCTCCAACAACTCTTGATGATATAACGCATCGGGAAATTATATTAAGTCTTATTCTTCTAAAACCAGGACATAGAAACTTTCGAGTAGAAGATCTTAAGAGAGGATTGGGTGTAGCTTCTAACGAAAATCCACGGTTAGAAATCCCATCGGACAGTGTTGATACTACTTTCTTTTTCTATGACCATTATTTGCATGGAGACTTAGGCTTACCACATTATAGATTAAATGAATATGGACAAAGATGTTTGCAAAGAGAGTTTGATAGATACTCACCCGAACTTCAAAATGAATTAAGAGAACTGGCAGGAAAAGTGTGGCAACATCATTGAATTAACTTCAATTCCATTCAAAGTCTTTAAAGCATTTATATATTAGTTTTATTTTCTACTGTTTAGAATAGCTAAATGGAGGTATAAACCATGACTATTAAAGAACAATTTCAAAGAATAAAAGAGAACTGGCTCATAGTATTAGTATTGGCCGTGGTGTTAGTGTTGTTTATGGGTTTACCAGCAGTGGAAACTCTGCAGCAAGGAGTATTTCAAACAGGGGGAGCATATGGCAGAGATTATGCTGAATCTGTGGTAGGAAAGATGGGAATAGGTATGCCTTCGCCGATGTATTATGATGGCGGGTTTGCTCCTGAAGTAGAAGATCGAAAGATCACCAAAACTGCATCTTTGAGTACGGAAGTAGAAAGAGGTACCTTCAAGGATGCTGAGAATAAGTTGAAAAGTATTGTAAAAGTTACCGATAGCTTCTTACTCAATGAAAATGCGCAGAAGTATGATTACGGCGATGGACGAAGAACATACTATTCCGGAACCTACACTATCAAGGTGGAAGAAGGAAAATATGGTGCGGTGGTTTCACAACTTAAAGAGATTGGTGAAGTTACTTCATTCAGCGAGAATGCTGATGACATCACCGAACAGTTTGTGGACTTAGAAAGCGAATTGGTTTCTGAGAAAGAACGATTAGCACGCTACAAACAGATGCTCTCAGAAGCAACTACAGTTGAAGATAAGATTCAATTAAGTGATCGTATCTTCAATCAGGAAAGAACCATCAAGTATCTTGAAGAGCAGCTACAAAGTACAGGAGAGCGAGTTTCGTATTCAACTGTCTATGTAACTATCACTGAAGAACAGTCCGAGTACGTTGATGCTGTCTTGGTAACTCTTTCCGAGTTGGTAACAAGATTTGTTCAGAGCCTGAACAACTTGCTGAAGTTAGTAGTAGGATTAATTCCGTACACTGTTTTGGCAGTATTAGCCTGGTTGGGATGGAAGAGATTCAGAAAAACTGATGCGAATAAGAAGAAGTAATTTTCTTTTTAATTTTTTATTTTTTCTCTGATTAATTCTACGATAATATATATGATTAAAGCAGCTATACTTCCTACTAAGAACCATAAAGCAATATCTGGCTGTGCGGTTGCAACTGGAGCTTCTTGGGCCATCTTCAAGCTGGCTTCATAAGGTAAAGCCTGAGCGGCATCGGCAGCAGTTGATTCCATGGTTTCTACCAGAGGAATAGCTTGAGAAGCTGTTTGCAACCATTTAATCACTGCACTGATTCCTAAAGCAGCTACTACAACAGGAAGAATTCCTTTCAATTTCTCCTTTAATCCAGAAACATGCTTAGGAGCAATAATGATGTATTTGTTGGCCAGCTTGTAATGCAGGATTTCCCGTCCTTTTTGGCTGTAATGGAATTCTTCGGCAGTGATGAGATGTGCTTCCTGCAGCTTTTGTAAATGATAATGAACGGTAGAAATAGGGAGGTTGAGCATTTTAGCGATATTTGCCTCGGTATCTTCCTTTTCTGCTAAATGATTGAGAATTTTCCTGCTGGTATCGCTGGTGATGGTCTCTGCCAGTTTCTTGATCTTAGGCTCGTTCAGGTCTACTAAAAGGAAGTTTGATTTTGCCATGGATTTAGTGATAAGAGAATATTTTAAATAAGTTGCGATAAGTTTGAATGAAGTTGAAGTGATAACTTTAAATACAAAAATTTCTTTCTTACCATAGTGGGAGAACGCAAATTCACCAAAGAGGAAGAAAAGAGAATTATTGTTCCGATTGCGAAAAGATTGCAGAAGATGCATAGCAAGGGTAAGACTATCATTGTTGGCATCCAAGGCGGGCAAGGAACAGGTAAGACTACTATCGTGCAAGTTCTGGAGAAGCAACTGAAGAAGAAAGGATTCAAAGTGCAGTCTTTTTCAATCGATGATTTTTACAAAAGCTATGCTGAAAGGAAGAAGTTGCAAGAGAAATATCCTACTAATCCTTTCTATCATATATCGCGAGGTTTGCCTGGCACCCATCGAGTGAAATTCTTGCTGGAAACGCTGAAGAAAGCAAAAGCAGGGAAAGATTTTGAGATTCCTATCTTTGACAAGTCTCTGTATGATGGGAAGGGAGATGTTCTGCCGAAAACTAAAAAAGCTAAAGGAAGACAGGACTTTGTAATATTAGAGGGGTGGTGTGTGGGGATTCCGGAAGTTTCTTCTCAGAAGTTTGTGGATATTTGTAAGAAGAATGACATTAATATTGAGAAACTAGATCCAAAACTTCAAGATCATAAAGTGGTGCTCAACTTTGTAAAAAAGTATCAGCCGATTTGGAAGCTTTTAGATTACCAGATCATGCTGAAAGCAGATTCTCCGGAAGTGCATAAGAAGTGGCGATTGCTGCAGGAGAAGCGATTGAAAACTGCGAATGGTATGGGGATGAACAAACAGCAAGTGCATGCATTTGTAGAACCATTCTTGCCGTTTACCTATGTATGTTATGATTTGATCAAGCCGGATGTGAAAGTGCTGATCGATGAGAAGCATAATTTTTATAGGATAACCTTTTCATTAGAGCAGTAACATGCCAAAAGACAATAAAAATTGGAAACCAGAACTTAGAAAATTCCATGTTTGGTTATCGACCAATGATGATTACCTTGCCATTCTTTCACATGGGTCGGTTGCTACCGGAGATCCTTGGATTCCTGGTTTCAGTGATTATGACATGATAATTGTCTATAAGAAAGACCCACTCAATAATTTTATCAAAGCCAAAGCGTACCTAGAAAAGGCAAAATTTAGTGATCATTTTCACTTTTATCCCTTGAGTGAAGAACAGCTTTTAGGTAAAGGAACAGATACGTTTGGATTTTCAAACACGTTTAGGACTAAACTCATTTTCGGAAAAGATGTTCTTAAGAGACTAAACCTACCAGAAAGAAAGGCTTCTCTGCAACTATATCAAAAAGATATTGAGAAAGAAAAAGCACGGTTGCAAATATATCTGGTAAACTCTTACAAAAGCGTTGAAAAGACCAGAAAAGACTTTTGGAGATTATTCAAACACGTCTTTATGTTACTTGCTATAAAGATCTATGCTGATACGGGTAAATATCCGCCTACCCGGGAAGAAGTGGTCAAGATTCTTAAATCGCCAGCGGAGCTAGTGTTAGCCTGGCAAGTATTACATAAAATTAATGAAAACAGTAAAGCTGAAATTTTTCAGGCAGCCCAGATGCTATTGGATTATTTGAAAAAACATTAATGATTCTCCAAAAACCATTTAAACTCTAAACTCCTCCTTTACAGCATGGGCATCTTAAACAAATTATTATTCTGGCGAAGAGATGATGAGTTTGATTTCGATACATTAGCAGACCAACATGCCAAAACCGAATTGAAAGATGACCCAT
>DATDTA010000060.1:0-18670 GCA_035291085.1 Candidatus Nanoarchaeia archaeon
TAAAATTGGTTCATCTCCACGGTAGCATCTCCTTTGGTCGCTTCCACTTCCATCTTCAACCAGAAATTGACCGTTTCATCAGCAATGGTGACCAGCACTTCTTTTCCTGATGTGGCTCCTTCAACTAAAGCTGGCGCTTCGATAACAAAACCTTGTTCAGAGAAGCCAGCATAGTTGTCAAGACAGCCGTTCAGATTTTCTTCAGCAAATCTTGACAACTGCGCTTCGATACTTATTTCTGGGTCGTCTTGAGCATGCAATGGTGGCTGTAATGATGAATAAGAAACATCGGGCTGATTATTAGGAGGAGCATTGTAATGCCAGTAAGGAACCTTGATTGGTTCAAGATCTATACCATCAGCATCGGTAGGATCTGAAGAAGAAAATTTCCCAATCAGTTCAGGATAAATATAACCGCCCTGTTGGCCGAGAACAAGTAAACCACGCCTTCCGGTCTGAGCTAGGCAATCTTCGGTATAGATTTGCAAAGGTTGGAATTCCTGAGGAACGGCAGCAATAACTGGTTCACCTGCAGCAGTAAGTTCTTCTTTACTACTTACTTTAGTGACGTACAAAATTCCAGAAAAGACAAACAGAATGATGATGCCAATAATGATAAAAATGGTTACTTGCCCCTGTTTAGAATTTGAGTGCTTTGAGAAGGCGCAAAGGCTACTGAGACTAGTACTACGACTACCCCTTTTTTGCTTCATTCTATCAACGCTAAGGAAAGAATATTGGTATATAAAGGTTTGGGCGGTTTGAACGGAGAAATAAGAAGATTTTATCGAACTCTGGCGCCATCGTTAAGACCGTGCACTTTCACTGCTTCCAAGGGTGAAATCAACTTTTTTCCTTGATACCATACCTGCCCGGCTTGGATGGTGATGATAATTTTCATAAATTCTTCAAAAGTAACTTCGGCAGGGGAGTTTTCCGTGCCTTCAAAATGGACTTCTTCTCCAGGAGTAAGCTTCTGAACTTCCAATAAGCCTACATGTGCACCATCATCAGCGGCTAAGACCATAGCTTCGCTCATCTCTCCGCGCAGTTTTGCGGGCTTCATGTTGGCTACAAAGATTGCTTTTCTTCCTTCTAACTCCTCTTTGCGGAAATGTTTTTTCAAACCGGCAACAACTTGTCTCTGACCAAGACTGCCTAAATCAACCTTCAGTAAGTACAAGCTGTCAGCATTGGGATGATCTTTCACTTCTAAAATTTTTCCTACTGTTAAGCGCAGAGGAAAAGTTTCTTTGCGCACGATTTCTACTTTGTTGACAAGCAAAGGAACATTCTTGACTTTTCCTTTCCAGGTGAAATTAATATCAGTAAAGGTTAAATGCTTTTCACCTAAAGTACCGAACACTTTCTCACTAAATTCAGGAAGAACCGGATTAATCAGGATAGCCATATTCCGAGCTAGATTAACGCACCAGGCTACTACTGCTCTGGTTTTTGGGTCATCTTTTGTTTTCCAAGGCTCAGCTTTTTGGAAGTAGGCATTTCCCAGATCGGCAATCATTAAAATATTCTTGACAGCAGTATGATAATCCTGAGCAAGATAATTTTTTTTCACTTTCTCAGATAAGGATAATACTTTTTTGGTTAAGGCTTTGTTTTCTGTAGGCTTAAGAGCAGGTAATTCTCCATAATTTTTTTCTGCAAAAGTTAAAGTACGATAGCAGAAATTTCCTAATTTTGCGACTAAGACATTATTGATGACCGCCGCAAATTCATCAAAGTTTAGGTCTACATCAAGTATTTTACGTTCCAGGTGACTGGCGTAATAAAACCGCAACGCTTCTGCTCCGTAGAGTTTATGAAATTCTTTAGCGGTGAAAAAAGTGCCCCGAGACTTACTCATCTTTTGGCCGTTGACGTTGATAAAACCATGTACAGTTAGTTTTGGAAGCGGAATATCCATGGCCATTAAAATAGCTGGCCAGAATAGGAAATGGAAGTAAGAAATATCTTTACCAATGAAGTGATGTACTGATCCTTTTTTCCAATAGTCTTCCCATTTGCAAGTTTTAGTTTTATCATTTTTTTTATCGCAATAATTTTTAGTGGCAGAGATGTAACCAATAGGTGCATCCAACCAGACGTAGAAGTATTTCACTTCGCCGCATTCTTTTTTGCTTCCGGGAATTTCAAATCCAAAGTAAGGAGCATCCCGGGAGATGCACCAATCTTCTAAGCCTTTGTCTAACCATTCCTTGAGCCAATTTTTAACTTCTAGCTGTAAGTCGGCACTTTTAGAGTTAATCCATTTTTTTAATTTACTGGCAAAGGCACTTAGTTTGAAGAAATAATGCGGGCTAGATTTGATCTGGGGAGTAGTCCCGCAGAGCGAACATTTGGGATTGAGTAAATCTGTTCCTTTCAGAACGCTGCCACAGCCCTCACAGACATCGCCATACTGATCAGCAATCCCACATAGGGGGCAAGTACCGCGGACATACCGATCGGGAAGAGTTCTCTGGCAGGAAGAACAATAAATAACGCCCATATTTTTTATGTAGATGAATCCTTTTTTCTTCAGCTGGGTAAAAAAGTGTTCAGACAATTCTTTATTTTCTTTGGAATGAGTTTTATGAAAATTATCAAAAGAGATCAGAAAAGAAGCAGCATCTTCCCGGTGTTCTTTCCAATATCTTTCTACAAATTGTTCTGGATCAACGCCGGCTTTCTTAGCATTTATTTCTATGGGAGTACCGTGCATGTCTGAAGCGCAGATGTACAAAACATCTTTTTGGGTTGATCGCAAAAACCGAGCATAAATGTCAGCCTGAATCGCTTCTAATAGAAACCCGATATGTAAGGGACCATTAGCATAGGGAAGTGCTGCAGTAATGACGGTTTTTGATTGAGCTTTCATCGTTCTTTAAAATATAAAGAAGTTATTTAAAAGTTGCTATTTCCCTTGGTTTATTAGTTCTGATCTAAGCCGCAATCACAGCCAAAGCCATTTTCCGCTTCAAGGGGGGAACAACTCTTAATTTTGCCATGTGATTCAAAAGAATGAGAGAGGACAACTTGATCAGCTCGGGCAGTAATTGCCGGATCATCAGCGTAATAACAACTGATCTTATAGTTAAAACATTGAACTTCCACTGGCTTCCAAAGTTCTACTTCCCATCCTTGCGGAAGATTCCACTGCTCAAGCTTGAGCCCTAATGAAGGTGGACATCTGATAAAAACAGTATCTTTTCCTTGCTGAAGGGCGGCGGCGATGACTGCTTCTTCTTCGGTCAGAGCCAGTTCTTTGGTCTGCTGGATTGCTTTTCCAGCGACAGCTCCTAAGTAAGTGTTACGTTGAAGAACAAAAACCACCACTGCAAGAAAGATAATAATTGCAAATACTGAAACTAACAATACATGATGCCTTGAAGATTTTTTACTACTGCCTACTTTTTTCACTGACTACTACCTCTTTGGTAATAGGAAGAAAAAGTAGTATTTAATTGTTCCTATCTTCAATCGGTATCTTGAATATCAGCTGGAAGTGCTGGCGCTTTCTTTCCTTTTTTAGGTTCTTTCAGCTTTTTAGTTACAGGAATCACTTCTTTACAATGCTGGCAGTTAACCACGTAAGATTGAACGCCCAGGTAATTTCTTCTCTTGTACTGACCTGTTGATTCGCCTTTTTTCTTACAATGGGGACAGGTATATTTGGCTTCTAATTGTAAACTTTCTTCATGTTCTGTTTTAGCTTCCCTATATTTGCAAGCAGGGCATTCATATTCATCAGCTCTGGTCTTTACTTTTCCTTTCACAATCGGTTTGCCCATTTTGGCTTTCTTGCATTTAGGACAGTCTTTCCGGTAGACCCAGGCCATGACTTCACCATCATCCAGAGAGCGATTGGTGAAGTAGATACATTCATTCATTGATTGCGGTTCGCGTAAAGCCATTTTAATATCCTTATTTTTCTAACCTTTTCACTTCAATTGATATTGCGGGTTGATTTAATCTTATATATCGAGGACATTCCGTCCAAGGCAGGCTATTATTCTCACAATAATTTATAAGACTTTCTTTTTCTATTTGATCTTTGTATTTTACTACCACCACAAAACCCAGATCTTTTTTATGAACTATATCGAATTCTTTCAAATCAGCAATTATTTTTTCCCTCTTTTGGGTTAAGAAGGAAATCCGTTCTGGTAATTCCTTGAGTTTCGTTGCAATAACTTTTAAAATTATTTCATCAGTAAGAATAGTAGCATCATTTTTAGCCTTTTCAAAGTTATCTTTTTCTTTGCAGGAAATAAATCCCCCGGCTTTTGCTTCTATCAATTTCCATTCTCCAAAGCTGCCGACTAGAATGTCCGCATACTTACCATCACATACTTTTGTGCCGATAGAACCAGAAGCATCCATGATAACCAGGCAATTACTCTTTTGACAGAGCTGGTAAATCTCTTCCATGGGCTGTTCAGCGAAATAGCCACCAGGATTTTGGTAGAGGAATGCGCCGCAAATATGTTGGTGTAGTTTTGCTTGCAGATCTGGAAGATTTATTTTAGCATCATCGCAAGCAACCTTGAGAACTTTCAAACTTAATTTTGCTGGAATCTTGGGATAACTTAACCAGCCGCCCTCTTCTGGGATAAGGACAATTTTATCTTCTGGAACGAGAGAAATAGCAGCAGTAATGGCCGCATCGCCGCGAAGAGTGATTTCTATGTGGTTGTGGCCAGTTAGTTTCTGTAGTTCTGTAAGTATTTCTTTTTTACTCATAGACTAAGAAAAACAAGCGATTATTTTTAATGATTCTTATGAAAAATTACTGTTTACGTCTTGGACTTAATCCAGAGCTTTTTGAAAAAAGACAAAGATAAAGTGGAAAGGACAAAACCCATGGCGGGGACAATGGAATTGATGAACGGTTTCGGCAATTGAGCTACAAAGAAAAATAGTACAATGGTGAAATATACCAAAGGCAATTAATTTTCGAATATATCGAATTGCCTTTGTATATACAAAAGCACGAATAATTGTTCGAATATTTCGTGCTTTTGGTATAGGTTAGAACCGCAATGGAGATTTTTCTGGCCCAACTGGTTTCCCAAGCTTTATCTAACTCAACTTTCTTATTTCTTTGTTCAATTGCCTCGAGTCTCTTTGTAATGTTGCTCATTAGTTTATTTCTTCTTCTTACTCTTGCCGTCAGCACCGATGTGATACTTTAAAGACCATACTAACCGATGCATGACTTTTCTTCTGGTAACAAAACCAAGAAGTTTTGATTTTTCCATCACCGGAAGAATTTCTAGGTTTTGTTCTGCAAATTTCTTATAGGCAGTATAGGCGGTATCTTTTTTTTGTAAACTGTTGATTTCTGACAAAGGAACGGCAACTTGTTTCACCGTCAGTGATTTTTGGACTTTGGCCGGCATGGATTCAATTCTCTTTAGGTCAAGAATCCCTGAAAAATGGCTGTTGCCGACTAAAAAGATATCTTGATCATTATCGAGGTATTCATCAAGAAATTGAGAAAAACGCAGCGTTGGTTCGATCTTAAGATAATCTTTGGTGAGCAGGTTCATAATAGGGATCTGATTTAATGCTTCTTTGAGAATGACTTGTTCATAACTGACTCCAGCAATAAAGTACAGGAAACCTCCTAAAAAGATAAACCATAAGCCACCACCGGAACCATGAATAAAGTATAATATTCCTGCTGAAACCAAGAGAAGAGCAAAGATGCGGCCGCCCAATACGGCAATCTTGGTTGATTTTTTTAGGTCATGATAGTATCCATTCAGGATAGCTCGAAAAGCTCTTCCCCCATCTAAAGGATAGCCAGGTACTAGATTGAATAAGGCTAATACTAAATTGAGCTGGTAAAGATAGAAAGTGATTGCCGTCAAAAAGGCATGGCCGTTCAGTTTGTAGATAAGAAAGAATATTCCTGCTAAGGCTAAGGAGAATAATGGCCCGGCAATAGCCATGATAAATTCTGGAAATGGTTTGAGATCTTCATCGTTAATTCCGGCTACTCCGCCGAAGAAGAAGAGAGTAATATTTTCTACTTCAATTTTCTGAGTCTTGGCAACTAAGGAATGACTGAATTCATGTAACAATACGGAGAGGAAGAGGAAAAAGACAGATACTATTCCCATGGCCCAGTAAGTAGTAGTATCAGAACCAGGGAAATAATGTGGGAAAAAGGAAGTAGACAAACTCCAGGATAAAATGGCAAAGACAAACCACCAGGAGAAATGCAATTGCACGTCAATACCAAAAAGACGAAATAGTTTCAGAGTGCCTCGCATTTGCTAAAAGCTATTTTTGTCATTTAAAATAGTTTGTCTTCATTTAAGAATAGGAAATAAATTTAGGAAATAGATTATTTCCATTTCAACGGCATCTTCTTCAAGGTAGCGTTGGTGTTTTTCAATTGCTGCTGGATGAGGCGTTGTAATTTCTTCCTGGAGGAGAACGAGGATTTCTTGTACTTGCAGATCATGGAGTATACGTCCTTGTATCTCTCCAAAGTGAGATTCATCATTTTTCCACGAATTTCAAAAAATTGGGCTGGCATCTTGCGGATGGTCAACCATAAGGCACTGATCATGAATAAAGCAAGAATAGGGAATTCTAGATAATCTGGAACGGCCAGAGCGGATTCAAATAAAATAACCAAGGGATAAAGAACAAAATAAAAAACGATAGTAAGCACCAGCCAATAAAAAGAATGAAGAGGATGAATATATCCGTGAAGATGGAATCTTGAAGCAGAATAATCCCAGAGTTTTAATTTCAATATCCTTTCGGTAAAGATACCGCCGACATATTCTAAGACTATCATGGCGACTGATCCAACCATGATTACATAAAAAGGAGAAAGGAAGGCAAACATCTTAAAGACAAAAATCAATATTAATGCACCGACACCGTAGATGGGACAAAAAGGAGCTTTGAAATATCCGGTATTGGACCATTTCCGTTCTGTCACAAAATTGTAGAGCAAATCAAGAATCCCTCCTATAAAAGAGAAAAGGAGAAATTCAAGAATTAAGATTGTGGCGGTCATTCTTATTTTTGGATAACTGCAATCTGGACTGCTTCTGGCTTTAGCGCAGGCAATGGCTGATAATTGTAAATACTTTGTATCTCAGCTTGAGAAAGAATCCGATTGTAAATCTGTACCTCATCGATTAATCCTGCCCAGTTTGCAGGCTTGTCAGTCAAATCATTAGAATCCACTATAACACCATCACCAATTTTAATGATGGGCTGGAATCCGCTGGTAGGAGATAGTGATATTTTGTTAATGCCTATCTGGTTAGTTTTTACGCCATCAATGTATACATCAGCCAGCCCTGACTTATAGGTCACAGCAACATGACGCCAAACTTTTGGTACGATAAATGGGGTACCGGGCGGTGAAATACTTTGAGGGGTTGATCCGAATGCGGCAACAATGTTTGCATCGCCGCCATCATTATATCTAAAAAATAAGTTGCTAGTAGAGATTTCATGAGTCAGGCTCCATCTCGCCGGTCCATCCTGCGCCATTATGGTTAAAACTTCTGGCCCTGTTGGAACATCAAGCCCGCTTGCTTCAAAAAGCTCCAAATAAACCCATGCTTCAATTGTAAACTCTGAAAGGTAATTCGGGAAGAAAATATTTACGTAGTCGTCTTGTCCATCAAAACTAAACGCCTGGCCTATCTTGCCAGAAGCCGTGGTGATACCATTAAATAGTACGCCATCATTATTATTTACCAAATCAGATGCGATATTACTTACGATCTCGTCACCATCCCACCAGCCGACTAAGCCATTTGTTACAGGGGTGAATTTTGGCGAACCTGCAAGGCATTTTCCCCCCATGCAGCCATTTTCACAGGCTATCGTTTTTTGTACATATCTATTTCCTGCACAAGAATATTCTTGAAGCTGATATCCTGAACAGATGTTGGCAAATGCCCTTGAATTTACTCTTTCATATGAATATTTTACATTTACACCATTAGCTGTGGAGGAACAGCTTAACCAGGTTAGTGCTTTTGCCTGCTGGCGCACCATGCGGACTTTATCTGAACTTTCTTTAGAGAATCTATATGCAAGAGCTTTGCCAGCCAGGGCTGCATTGTCTTCAGCCATAACCGCATCAAATTCTTCATCAGATAAATTTTCTAATTGTGAAAAGATCTGTTCATCAGAAACCTCAGGTGCACAACTTACTATCAATAAAGTTATGAGAATCAGAACTGTAACAAACCTAGCTAACATCATCGCGATACAAAATAAAGAAACAAATGTATAAAAATCTATCTCTATCCTTTTACATTCCCAATAGGTTTCAAAGCAACAACTGGTTTAGTGATTCCCGCTTTATCTAAAGTATCGACAACCACATCAATATCCTTGTAGGCTGCTCCTGCTTCTTCCGCCAAACCGCTCATGCTAACCGCGTGTACATAAATTCCTTTCTTCTCCATGTCTTGCTGTAATTTGTCGCCGCGGATTTCCCGTTTGGCTTGGGAGCGGCTCATAGTACGGCCTGCACCATGCGCAGTAGAAGAAAAAGTTTCATCAGCGCCATCAGTTCCTAATAATAGATATGAACCGGTTTCCATACTGCCGCCCAGAATTATTGGCTGACCAATTTTGGCATATTTCTTAGGCAGTTCAGATGCTCTGGAAGGGCCGAAAGCGCGGGTTGCACCTTTTCTGTGCACCAATAATTCTTTTTCTATTCCATTTACTTTGTGTTTTTCTAATTTAGCGATATTATGCGCAACATCATATACTAAATTCATTTCCATCTCTTCTGCAGTCTTTCCGAAGACTTGGCTGAATACTTTACGGATCTGATGGGTGATAACTTGCCGATTGGCAAAAGCCATATTTGCTGCACAGGCCATGGCTTTATAGTAATCCTGTCCTTCCGGCGAGTTAAATGGCGCGCAGGCTAATTCCTGATCGAGAATTTCAATGCCATATTTGGGCATGACTTCTAAGAAAACTTTGAGGTAATCAGTCCCAACCTGGTGGCCGAAACCGCGGCTGCCACAGTGCACCATGATCACAATCTGGCCGGGTTTAGTGATGCCCATGATTTCAGCAGCTTCTTTGTCGTAGATATTTTCTGCTTTCACTTCTTGAATCTCTAAATAGTGATTTCCTGAACCAAGTGTTCCGAGTTGATCGAATCCTCGCTTGATTGCTTTATCAGAAACTTTGCTGGCATCAGCCTGAGGAATTTTTCCATGACTTTCGATGTGATCAATATCAGAGGGCCAGGCATAGCCTTTCTTCAGACACCATTGCGCGCCATCTTTCATGACTTCTTTGAATTCTTCTTTGCTGACTTTGACGAAGCCTTTACAGCCTACTCCGGCAGGAACTGCTTTGTAGAGCGCATCGACTAATTCTTTGATGCGGGGCTTTACTTCGTCCGCAGTAAGGTTGGTGGTAATTAATCTCATCCCGCAGTTGATATCAAAACCGATACCGCCAGGAGAAATAACTCCGCCTTCCTTAGGATCAAAGGCAGCTACTCCGCCGATAGGGAATCCGTAGCCCCACTTGTCTCTTTCTAACCATCAGTTAGTAAAGATATGACCATCGGGCATGCAATACGCATATTTTTGGATTCCTGGCAGATTTGCGACGTTTGAAATCTGGTTATAGACTCCCGCATCCATAGCATCAATAAGTTCTTTTGTGCCAATGATCCTGGCCGGAACACGCATTCCTTTTTTGAAGGAAACGGGTAACTCCCACGTCGTGTCGTTTACCTTTTTTAATTCCGGTGGAGGACCAATGGGCTGACTTTTTTGTTCATCCATGGATCACTTTCTTATTTTAACTCTAGTTATTTAAAGCTTTCTTTGGTTTTGAGAAAAAATTTCACGAAATATTTATTAACTGTCTATGGTTTAAATCGCCCAGGGTGGGATTTGAACCCACAAAGTCGACCAAGACAAAGAGTTTACTGGACCCCTCGCTCGGAGTTTCAGACCCTCGCCCTACCAAGTTAGGCGACCTGGGCAAATATTTCTTATATTTTAGAACTTGTTTAAATATTCTAGCCGCAGTTGTCCAGTGCGTCCAGTGGTTTTGAGAAAACAGAGTATAGGTTTTGAATCGCAGAAATTTTCAGTCATTAGCTGGTTTAGAAATTTGTCCAGTGCTTCGGGAGTGGTTAGGGAAACTAAAAATTTATAACCTTCTTAATAGTATTTAGTTTAATGAAAATATTCAATCCTGCAAATCTAATTACATTAATAAGGTTAATTCTTGGAATTCCCGCGATCTATTTTCTTTTGAATAATCAAACAACTATTTCAATTATTTTTTATCTCATAATTTTGGCTCTTGATTTTCTTGATGGATTTGTTGCAAGAAAATTGAAATGTGAAACTATATTTGGTAAGAATTTTGACTTTATTACTGATGGCGTTGTGGGCGGTTCCATTGTCTTGGTGCTATTAATCCAAAATAAGGTTCCACTGACATATGTTTACCTATTCATCCCCCCATTAATTATGTTAACTATTGCTATTTTATGGGGGATAAAAATATCAAAAAATACATTCATTCCATCAAAGTGGAGAAAATTAAATGGAGCAACACTTTTTCTAACTGTGTTACTATTTATGATCAATAAAGAACCAGCAATAATTCTTGCCTACATCATTCTCGTTTACATTTACATATCAAGAATTAAACATTTACTTGAAATTTATAGACTAGCAAAAAGTTGATGATCTTTCTATTTCAAATATTTCCTGATCTGTTCCACTGCTTCTTCAATTGTTCCATTATTAGTAATAAAAAGATATGGAATTCCTGAGCTTGCAGCTTCTGCATCCCACTCCCTTTCCCGCAAACGCTGTTCTATTCTTTGAGCTGTATCGCCTCGCTGTTCTAAACGAGATCGTTGTGTAGCAGATTCAGGAGGACTTACAATATAGAAAGAGATAATCAAATCTGGAGAAACATGTTCACGAAGTGTTTTAACTCGTTCAGGGATCAGAATCATGAGCGAGGTGTAGGCTGCTGATTGTGCAACGGCCAAATAAGCTGATTTCGTTCCATACCATTCTCCAGCAAATTCTTGATGCCAAGCAAATTCATCGCCAAGAGCCAGCCAGGAAAACTGGTTAGGGGTGACGTGTTCATACTCTCTGGGATGATCTGTTTCACGCGCAGGACGAGTAGTTGTACTGGTAAGAAACTGAAATAATTCCGAATTTTTAATTAGTTCTCCAGCCAAGGTAGATTTTCCCGTACCGGAAGCACCAGTAATAGTAATTATTTTTCTGTTAGGCATGAGAAATTCAAAAATGTAAATGAGTATTAAAGATTTGTGAAGTGCAGAAAATACGTCAACGGAAAATAAAATAGCAAAAAAGAGTCAAAAAAGAAAAAGTTTTTAAATAAAGAGCCGATTCATGATAGACTTTTATCGGAAATATATAAAGAAAGTGATCGAAACAGCCACAAACGGAAAAAAAACACTAGTAGAAGTCGTTTTAGCCGAGGGAAGAATAATTCCACGACAGGGAGCAAATACTTCTACAGAGAAGATTTCTTTAGTCCAGAGAGGATCCCCAATAGTAGTTGCAGTCAATGGGCAAGGAAGAGAAGGAGCTCTCCGACTTTATGGGAGAAATTCAGATCCTCTTTATTTCATGGCTGGAGAAGAAAGAACCGACAGCACTGAGCGCAGATATTTGCCCACCCTATTTTTTGTTACCCAGAAAATCAAGAGTAACGAGAATCCTGAAGCAAACTCTCCAGAGTTAGCAGAATTACTTCAAGATGGCCCCGTTGAGCTAACTTACAAAGGAAAAATGCTTACGAGAAAAGGAGCAAGAGAAGTAATTCCGGTCCAGGTATCCCCGCCATTGTTGTTTGACTTTACAGAGGCTAGACCCTATGCTCCTGAAACACAGAGAATGATTTCTCGAGAAGCATCACCTTTTAGTGCAAATGCGTATATGGTCGGTGAACCGGCGCCCCGCAGAGAGAATGGCAGAGATTATGCCGTGGTTGTTTACTATCGCATTAACTTGTAAATAAATTGTTAACTAAATTTCAACCAGCAAATGTTTCTTTATTACTGCACCATATTCTCCACTCAGAGCAGCCTCACTAAGGGTGAAATCATTGCCGACAATTTTTCTTACCAATCCAGAATCAAATAACTTCTTTTCTAATTTTTTTCCTTTCACTTGGTGGCTACGCCAAGAAGAATGTATAAAATACTTGCTGTTAAGTTTATTTCCATCTTCCATGCCCATGAGAATTTCTAAATCGATATGATCTAATTTAAATCGGTAGGGCTTTCCTGCAAATTTTTGGAAGCGCTTGATACCGCAGCGAATAAAGGCATCGTATCCTTCCGGATGACTAAAATAAAATTGTTCTACTTCTTTTAGGGAGATATTTAATCTCTTCTCATCTAAGCGCGCCAGCAGCTGGGAAGGAAGCCGACTATAAATTTCCACCTTGTCATCGCCGATTTCCCGACATCCGGCATAGTCATCAGAAAAATCAAGAGGATCAACTATCCTCTTACGATTGCCAGGATCAGGCAGGGTATCAGGCATATTTTCCTCTTCAGAAGGCCTAATGAAATAGTAAAACTTCTTAGGAATAGGCTGATCAGCATAATCATAAGCCTGGATCTTAATATAGATCGGTTCAGGGCCATGCCGGGAACCAAAGTTTCCATCCCTTTCGCAAGCATATCCACGCTCCGTAAAATGTTGGAGAAAGATTCTGAATTCCATCCAACTTCGCGGCGGATTTAAAGCAAAGAAGGCATTAAATAGATCAGCATCGGTCATAGAAGGACTAAAAGCACTATTTTATTTTAACTTTCTTTATATAAAACCTATTTTTTGCCTTCTTCTTGAAGTTAAGACTTAGGCCTAAACCTTTAAAAATTATAGAGAAATCATCCAGTCATGCTCAGCTCTTCCCAGATTAAGCTCTTACAAGATGAATTACGTTCAGCTAAAAACCCTCTTTTTTTGTATGATGCTGATGCCGATGGTTTAGCCTCGTTTCTCTTGCTTTACCGAATCCATCGTGAGGGGAAGGGCATACGGATTACGGCAGGTTCTAAAATAGGTTTAGATCTAGCGAGAAAAGTGCAAGAGCTCAACCCGGATAAAATTTTCATATTAGATATTCCCCTCCTAGACCAAGAATTTGTGAATCAAGTGAAAAGACCTATTTTTTGGATTGATCACCATGAACCACAAAAAATCAATAATGTACATTATTTCAATCCACGAATAAAAGATCCGGATGCCTATGTTCCCACAACACGTATGGCTTACCAAGTCTCCCAAAATCAAGACGACTTATGGATTGCCACGGCCGGCTGTTTAGCAGATTGGCATATGCCCGATTTTATTGAAGAATTTATGGCTCAATATCCGGAACTACTGAACGAGAAAAGCGACCTAGCTACGACACTCTATCAACACCCAGTAGGTAAATTAGTAAAATTATTTTTCTTCCTGCAAAAAGGACAGACTTCTGATGTGCGTAAATCTATCCAGGTCTTGAGCAAGATCAAATCTCCTCGCGAAATTTTTGGACAGGAAAACGCCCCGGGAAAGTTCCTTTACAAGAGGTTTGAAAAAATAAATCAAAAGTACGAAGAAGTTCTAACTCCAGCAAAGGAAAAGGTAAGCAAAAGTAAAATCGTGCTCTTTACCTATACTTCAGCGCAATGGTCATTTACAACTAATATCGCTAATGAATTGGCTGCTACCTATCCAAAGAAAGTGATTATTATTGCCAGAAAAAAGTCAGGAGAAATGAAAGCCAGCATCCGCGCTCAGTTTCGGATTGTAGATGCTTTAGAGCGAGCGTTAGTGGGAGTTAGTGGATATGGTGGTGGGCATCCTAACGCTTGCGGTGCAGTTATCAAAGAGGAAGATTGGGATCGATTTGTGGATCGCTTTAAAGAGGAATTGAAACATGAGCATGCTGACTGAATTAGTAATTGCAGCTTTGGCGCTGACGGGTTTTCCGGTAGGGATAGCTCTCTCGTACATTGCAGCAGAAGAACTCTTAGACGGAAAAAAATATTTTCAGTATCTTCGCCGGGCTTTATTGCTCATCATTTCGCTGTTTATTATCTATTCCTTGTATTCTACATTCTTAGTATTGGTTCCAGTTTTTGGAGCAATTTTTGTAATCTTATGTTTAGTGGATTTAAAACTTCAATCAAAAATAGCTTATTTCTTTCATTATCTTGCTTTTTTAGGGGGATATTTCTTAATAGAAGAGAAAATCCTTCTGGCGGCGTTGATATTTTTGTATGGTTTTCCTGCAGGAACTTCTTGGCGGATACAAGATGAGTAAGAAAAACCTTGAGGAAACCATCAAAGAAAAAGTAGCAGTATTATTAGAAGAAACCATGGAGAAAAGTTGGGGGATCGCTATCCCTAAAGTTGAATCAGATATTACTGATCGCTTGCAGAATCCACTGCCCATGAAATTTTATGTCCCTTCATCATCATTCCAAGAAGCAAAAGTAAAATTCAAAAAAGAATTTTTGCGCAACCAATTGCGGATGCAGAAAGGCAATATTTCTCAATCCGCAAAATTTTTGGGCTTGGATAGAAGAAGTATTCATCGCGTAGTGAAAGATTTAGGGATTACTATTGAGAAAAATAAAGAGCAAGCTGAGGTAAATGATAATGATCAAGAGCATTTCATTGATAGAGCCATTCGCTCAACCTTAGATCAATATAAAGAGATCATCCAACCACAAAAAATGGAAAAGATCTACCAGGAAGTACCGGCTTTGTCTCGAAATATCGCTAAAATCTTGCCGCATTATCATTTCACCTGGAGGCAGGCAGAACGTGAATTTGAGAAACAATTTATTTCTGAAGCATTAAAAGAATATGGTTGGAAAATTGCTGAGACTGCACGGAGAATTAATCTCCGCCCGGAAACATTGCATAGGAAAGTAAAAAAGCTAGGTTTGAAGAAAGAATTATAAATAATACTCATTCTGAATAGAAAGATGAAGAAGAAGATTAAAGTATTGATAGTTGATGATGATGTAAGTATATGTAATGCTCTTCGAAGACCCCTTACCAGAACCGGATTTCTTGTTGATACTCTTTTGGGACCTGAAAATGTTTTAGCATCACACGAAAAAGCAACTTATGATATTATGTTTATAGATACTGAGATGCCCCACCCAGTAGGTTACGAGGCCTGTGCACAAGTACGCCAGAAAGATTTGTCTGTGGTCATTATTGGTATGTCTTCTGAAAGAATATTCCAACCACAATGGATAGAAGCGGGAGCTAATGAGTTTTATCATAAACAAATGAGTACCTTACGAAGCGATGTTGAAGACCTCATCCAGCAATATTTTACCATTGCCTAAACTCCCACAGCCAACTTACTTCTTAAATCTCTTTACTGCTCGGGTAAATTCTTCCCTGGCTTCTTTAGAGAACTTTGAAAAATAGGGATTTTGCTAATTTTTTACTTGTTTTAGGGCAAAATCACGACCATTTCAAAGTCTCTTAGATAACTTTGCCAAGAAAAGATGAATTATGCAAGGTTCTCTTTAATTCCTTTAATGCCGGTCACTTCTACTTTTTTGCCCTGCAAGTCCTTGTAATGTTCTAAGAAATGCTTTACTGCTTTCAGGAAATTATCACTTAAAAAACAATTTAAAATAATAATCCCCGCTTAAATCAAAACAGATTGAATCCATAAGCTACTAATACTGGTGCAAAGACAATGGCAAAAGTATTCATGACTTTGATTAAAGCGTTTAAAGCCGGTCCGGCAGTATCTTTGAACGGATCTCCGACAGTATCGCCGACAACCGCTGCTTTGTGAGCCTCAGAACCTTTTCCTGAGCCTTTCTCGATCAATTTCTTAGCATTATCCCAGGCTGCTCCGGTATTGGACATAAACAAAGCCATCATTAAGCCGCTTAAGATAACTCCCATCAACAATCCGCCCAATGCTTTTATTCCCAATAATAATCCAACTAAAAGCGGAGCAGCAATAGCTAACACCGCGGGAAGGATCATATTCCTTAAGGCAGCTTTAGTTACGATATCGACGCATTTACCGTATTCGGGTTTAGCTTTTCCTTCCATCAATCCTTTGATCTCTTTAAATTGCCTGCGCACTTCAATTACTATTTCATGAGCTGAACTTCCAACTGCAGTCATACATAAAGATGAAAAGATAAACGGCAACAAAGCTCCGATAAATAATCCCACCAAGACCGCAGGATTAGTCAATAAAAAGCTAACTGGTGTTCCGGTGAGTGCGGTGATCTCATGGGAAAAAGCAGCGAATAAAGCCAATGCAGCTAAAGCGGCAGAGCCAATGGCGTAACCTTTAGTAACAGCTTTAGTGGTGTTTCCAACTGCATCTAAAGCATCGGTAATGTTTCTGACTTTTTTATCTAAGCCAGCCATTTCAGCGATACCGCCGGCGTTATCGGTAATTGGCCCGTAACTGTCTAAAGCAATAACAACCCCAGTTAAGGACAACATTGCAACAGCAGCGATGGCAACACCATAAATTCCAGCTAACATATAAGCGGCAATAATTCCGCCACAGATAACTAAAACTGGAAGCAGAGTTGATTCCAAACCCATAGCTAAACCAGTGATCAAATTTGTTCCCGCTCCGGTATTAGAAGCTTCAGCGATCTTTTTAACCGGCCGATATTTTGTGCTGGTATAATATTCAGTAATGACGTTGATTAATAAAGTAACCACTAAACCAACGATTGCGGCTAAAAACAAATCAATTGGATTTTTAGTGTAATACGTTACGGCATAAAATCCAACTGCGGAAAAAATACCAGCTGCAATTAATCCTTTGTACAAAGCCATCATGATATTTTCTGATTTTCCCAATTTAACAAAGAATGTTCCTAAAATAGAAGCGATGATCGCAACACAACCTAACATCAAAGGATATTCTACCGCTTGATTGAAACCAGCGGAGACACTAGGGATGATTCCTAACAACATTGCCGCTAATAAAGTAACGACGTAAGTTTCATATAAGTCAGCGCCCATGCCGGCGCAATCTCCAACATTATCTCCAACATTGTCGGCAATTGTTGCCGGATTTCGCGGATCATCTTCAGGAATTCCTGCTTCAATTTTCCCAACTAAATCTGCCCCTACATCTGCCGCTTTGGTATAAATTCCTCCCCCTACTCTGGCGAATAAAGAAATTAATGAAGCGCCAAACCCTAGCCCCACCAACATGCCTGGGTTAGGATAAAAATAAAAAAAGGTGCTTACCGCAAGTAAAGCAAGCCCAACTACGGCCATTCCGGTAACTGAACCGCCCTTAAAAGCAACGTCTAAAGCTTCTTTCAAACCTTTTTTAGCGGTTTCCGCGGTTCGAGAATTAGCTCTAACTGAGATGCTCATCCCGATATAACCGGAAAGTCCCGAAAGAACGGCCCCTAATAAAAATCCTAAAGCTATCGGAGTTTCAAATAACTTTAATAAAACAAGGAAAATAATCAACGCAAATACGGCAATAGTCTTGTATTGGCGGGCCATGTAAGCCATCGCCCCTTCTTTGATGGCGTTGGAAATCTCTTTCATCTTTTCATTTCCAGGATTAATCTTCATAACCCTAAAAGAAAGATATCCGGCATAAGCTAAAGCTACAAAACTAATTATAATTGCTAATAAACTAACTTCAATCATTTGAATTGCACCCTCTGATTTTAGATTAATATTTAATTCTTGGTTTTGAAGCTTGGGTAGAGCTTTAATTTAAATACTTTACGTTTTTTTCTTGCAACTTTTTCTACTAAGCCGCAGAATAATGGCTATAAAATATATGCTAAAACCATAAATAGAATTAGATTAAGACATGGTTATGGATCATCTGCGCTCTTTACGAAAAATAATAACGGCTTTAACTGCAGGAGCCTTCATCTACGCCGGATGCGGCAGTGAAGAAGAACAAAAAAGCCTTACTGATTGCTTGATCGAAAAGAATGTGCATCTTTATAGCGCCTGGTGGTGCGGCCCCTGTGTTGAACAGGAAGAAGACTTAGAATCAGAATTGGGAGAAGCATGGCCAACTTTTAGAGACAATATTGTTGTTCAATGCTACGACTCAGGCTATAAGATAGTCGAGCAATGTAAAGGTAAAAAAATATACGCGGTTCCAGCTTGGGAAATTCCGGGTAGAGATCCAGAATGGGAATATGGTTTGCAAGATTTAGAAGATGTCGCTAGTTTTGCTGGGTGTAAGTATTAGCGATTTTGCTAGAGAAGTTTTTTAAACAATCCTTCCAAAGTTAATATTATGGTTTCAGCATACAGGCAAGCTCCAGATGAAAGAGAACTGAAAGCATTCCAACAACTTTCTCGTAGAGAACAATGCAAAACTATGGCTTCTTATCAGTATCTCCACGACAAAGGATTTGGAGATCATCATGATTTGGTGGGTAGGTTAAAGCAACACGTAAAACCGAAAAACATTCGGACAATTGTTGTAGCTGCGCTTGTTGGCTCAGTGTCGCTTGGCACAGGAACTTACGGAGAAGTAAAATATCAAGCTTCAGAACAGAAAAAAGATTCATTTGTTCAATGTTTAGTTGATAAAGATGTCAAAGTCTATACTGCCTCTTGGGCAGATTCGTCTGTATCGCAAG
>DATDTA010000061.1:0-7543 GCA_035291085.1 Candidatus Nanoarchaeia archaeon
ATATTTAAAAACCACCCCTTAATCTGACTCAAACATGGCACGAGCAACACGAAGATCCAAGCGGAAACCGTCTGGCGGCAGATATCATTACGATAGAACCAAAAGACTACGCGAATTAGCTGGATTCCCCGCTAATACTAAATTAGAAAAGGAACGGAAAGTCCGAGTAACTCGCATCCGTGGCGGAGATGTTAAAAATTCTATGCTCACCGCTAGCCATGTTAATGTTTGTGATAAGAAAGGAAAAGCTACTAAACTTGAAATTCTGAACGTAGTAGGAAACCCTGCCAACCCTCATCTGGTGAGACGAAATATTATTACCAAAGGAGCTGTTGTCGAGACTAAGATGGGAAAAGTCAAGATCACTTCTAGGCCAGGCCAAGAAGCTGCTTTGAACGGCGTTTTGGTAGCGTAATTTTAATTTTTTTGACACTTCATTTTCCAGCCACTGGACAACTGCTAATAAGTCTTAATTCTTAAAAATTTTCTACAAAAAAGCTTTTTCACCCCACCCACTCCCGCACTGGACAGGTGCGGCTAGACTATATAAACAACCACGCTCCCAAGTATTCTACAAAAAGAGGTGGTTAGCCATGATTGATCTAACAACAAGAAATATACAACGATTATTTGAAAGGCAGGTGAGGGAACTTACCCGGAAAACAATTATGAGCAAAGAAGACACATTCGATTACCAATTAAGCGGAGGCTGGTTGCAATGAATAACATCGGAGAAAGAATAAGATATCTTATGCAGAAGTACGAAGAACCTATGCAAAGAGAAGCAAAACAAACCTTTATTGATGAATTTGACTATTACGCTGTTTCTTAGTCCATCACCTCACCACCCTTGCGGCCAGTACGGCCGCATTTTACTTTTCTTCTGGAAAGGATTATAAATTATAATTAGACTGTAGGAAGAATGCAAATCCTCACCAAATCAGAACTGCAAGCAAATCTTACAAGGATAGCAGAACAAGTCAGAAACGGCGCAGTTTTCATTTATCCAACTGATACCATCTACGGCATCGGCTGTAATGCTCTCGATAATAAAGCAGTAGATAAGGTTAGACAGCTTAAAGAGCGCCCTACTAATCCTTTTTCAATCATCGTTCCTTCAAAAGAATGGATTGTAAAAAACTGTATTATAACCAAAGAAACAAAAGAATGGCTCAGCAAATTCCCAGGGCCTTATACGCTTATTTTCAAGCTAAAAAACGAGAACGCTGTTGCCAAGAGTGTTAATCAAGGAGAGGAAACTATCGGGGTGCGAATTCCAGATCATTGGTTCAGCAAAATAGTACGAGATTTAGGTTTTCCTATCGTTACAACTTCCGCCAACCGCGCTGCCAGACCATTTATGACTTCCTTAGAAGATCTTGATCCAAAAATTAAAGAAGAAGTAGACTTCATCATATACGAAGGCGGAAAAAAAGGAAGACCTTCAAAGATAATTAATTTAGTAGAAGGAAAAATTAAAGAAAGGTAGAAGAATAGGAAGAGAATGGCTTACAAAATTATCTGTTTCGATACTTACTCCGCAGAGGAAGTCCGAAAATGATAAAGCTTATCATTTTCGATATGGATGGAGTTATATTCAAAGATATTAATTTTTGGATAGAACTGCATAAGAAATTTGGAACCATAGAACAAGGGATTAAACTGACCGAAAAATATCTTCATTCCAATTATGAAAAGCTGGTCGAAGAGGTAGTGGTTAAATTATGGAAAGGGAAAAGTGCAAAATCATATTACAAATTAGTCAATTCCTTAGAATATCTCCCTGGCGTTCAGAAATTATTCAAGCATGTCAAAAGACAAGGTTGGATTACTGCCATAGTCTCTGCTTCCAGCATTGATGTGGCTCGAAGAGTTCAACACGATTACGGAGTCGACCACTTATTTGCAAATGAGCTAGTAATCAAAAATGGAAAAGTTTCTGGTGAATTTATCTGGCCTATTGGAGTTGGAAAACACAAAAAAGCAGAAATCATTCGCCATTTGTGTAAAGATCTAGGGATTAAGGCAAAAGAAGTAATTTATATTGGAGATAGTGATACGGATATCGAAGCCTTTAAGGAAGTAGGATTATCTATTGCTTTCAATTCTTCTTCAGAACAACTGAAGAAAGTAGCTACTCATGTTGTCGAAAGCAACAATTTAACTGATGTTTTGCCGTACCTAAAAGATAAAAAATAACCCTACTTCTTTCCTTTGCCCCAATCTAAGAAATTCTCTTTCTTCCTGTTGATAAAATACAACACCGCACAGAAAGTTACTACTAAGATCGCAAATCCTATTTTACTTTTAGTATCAAAATACCTAACTGTTCCACCGAAAGTTGCAGCAATACTACCCATAAATAACCCCATAGTAACGCTATCTTGTAGCTTTGGTAGAAATAATGCTAATAATAAAATGCCTAAGTTGAACAGGGAAATGAAAACATATTTCCTTCCCTCATAGGATAATTTTCCTTGTTCAAACTCTTCTTGTGCTTTTTGAAATTCCTCATTGCATTTACGTTGATTTTCATCAATAACTGCTCGTTCAGGTGTAGTCAATTTATCCGGATCAGCAGGATAAGGATGCTTTCCATAGCAATCAGTATAAGGTCCATGGTAGTAGGAATTTGTTCCCGTATATTCTGGAAAGAACACATTTGCTCCTAAGAATACCATCGGAACATATAACAGGACGATCATCAACATATAGAGAAGTTTGGTCCAATTCATTTCTATAAGAAAGATAAAGAGATATTTAAGGATTTGGTTTTAAAGTACAGGATAACTCAAATCTCCATCTTCTTCCCATCCACATAAAAAGTAGGGTTCTTGAAAACTTGATCGCCATGATAAATGGTTTTAATCTCTCCACCAAACCAATAATTGCTGCCGATCGCTATATGCGCCGTTCCCAGCACTTTTTCATCCATGATCATCGAACCTATCAGCACTGCGCCAGGGTTTATGCCTATACCTAATTCCCCAACTAAACGAACTCTCTCAGGATATTTTGCTCGATCTTCAAATTTCTGAAACGTCTGCTCTAAGAGATGAGCATCTTTTCCCTCTATCCGAACCACTCGGCCTTTTTCTACGTAAATAGTTATTGGGCTTTCCACTAGGATAGCCCCGTCTTCCGTTTTCATGCTGCCATCAATCACAACTTTTCCATTTACACCTTCAAGTCCTTTAGGGGGGATATAGACTTCACCTGCCGGCATGTTGCCTCCTTTACCTAATTCATGATACTCGCCTATATTAGCAACTGCCTCCATTCCCAAAACATCAAAAGTGATATCCGTTCCCGCTTCCGTTTTTACTCGGATCTCATTTGCTTTATCCCATAATTTTTTTATCGCCAATCCTTTCTTCTTCATCCTTGAATAATTCACATTCATCGCTTCCATAAATAAATCAAAATGATGCGGCTTGACATCCGCTAGACCCGTTGCAGATAAAAAACGATGCCCACGTTCAGCACAAAAATTGCGGAAACTTTTTTCTTCTCCAAACCGCCCTAATTTATTTGATACGGTCACAATCACGATGTTATTTTTCTCCAATCTGGTAATTGATTCAATCACATGGTCATCGGCAAACATGAAACCTTTCTTCGCTTCCTGGAAAAGAATATTTACATTCAGGCCTTTTTTCTTTGCCGCATGATAATACCCATATCCTAGCATCCCCGACATCTTTTTATCATCTGCTCCATAGTCGCTAATGATGAGGATATCTTCTTTCTTTACTTTCAAAGAATTTTTCATGATCTTATAGAAATGGGAACTGTGCTTTTCTACTGCATCCATCACCGGCTTATCAAGACCAAACATCAATGAAACTATATCTTAAAGGTATTAAAAGATTGTGTAGGTGGAGAATAAGATTACTCCTTCTTCCTAATCTTAGCAATAAAAAACTCCAGTCACTTCGCTACGCTTCGTTCGTGAGTTTCTTCATTGCACTCTTTATTTTTTTCTAATTTTGGCAATGAAGAAACCTTCCGTATCATTATCCTGCGGCCAGATTCTGAGAGCATGCTTCACCGAAGAATGATATTTCTCTTTCTTGAATTCCATCACGGCAGGACTTAACTTCAAACCAGGCAACGTCACCTTAACTATCTCTGCATCTTCATGGTTTTCCAACAAGAAACTTACCACACCTTCGTTCTCTTCCGGCTCCAGCGAGCAAGTTGAATAAACCATCTCTCCTCCCGGCTTAAGATTTTGAAATGCCACTTCAATCAACTCTTTTTGTTCTCTGGCTAACTTGGTAATCATTCCTGCATTCCAAATACTGATAGTTTTCAAGCTTTTTCGAATGGTCCCTGTTCCTGAACAAGGCGCATCCAACAAAATTTTGTCAAACTGCAGCTCTTTTATCCCCTGACCACGCATCAAGGTAATCAAGCAATTAGTAATCACGCTACGCTGCAGATTTATTCCTAATGATTGCAATCTATCACCCTTACAATCATTTGCTACCAGCAAACCCTCGTTCTTCATCATCGCTGCCATTTGCGTGGTCTTACTCCCCGGAGAAGCAGCCATGTCCAATACAATATCGCCTGGTTTAGGCTGCAAAACTAACGGCGGAATCATAGAGGCAGCTTCTTGCACGTAAATCTTCCCGATGTGGTACTCTAATAAATTTCCTACATCCCGTCGTTCATCATGTTCGATCCAAAATCCTTCTTTGCACCAAGGGATAGGAGTTAACTTCCAACCTTTAGCTTCAATATTTTTCTTTACTTCTTTCACTGAAGCAAGCAGGGTGTTTACTCTGATATTTCTGCGTAGAAAAGACAAAGAATACTTCTTGAACTCCTCCCAGTCGGTCAGTTCCGAATATCTTTCGATAAAAGCAGGTTTAAAGACAAAATGTTCAGTATTAGGGATCTGCTCTGGTTCTGACATTTTGCTAAAGATGGCTATATTCTTTAAATAAGTTTGTAGAATATATATTTTTATTGTAGAGAACTTTGAAAAATAGGGATTTTGCTAATTTTTTACTTGTTTTTTTGCAAAATCACGACCATTTCAAAGGTTGCCCAAAGCAACCTCGGAACAACAGTGACAGAGTCTCTTAGAGAACTTTGCCAAGAAAAAATGAATTATGCAAAGTTCTCTGTAAACTATTTCTTCTTCACTAACTCTATCACTACATCAGACACACAACTCGCTTCAAGAAAAGTATACAAATCTCGTAAGGTGAGATTATTAAAGACTCCTGACTCAAGCCAATAATCACCGGCCTGATCTATGTAAATGCTCCTACTTGCTCCGTAACCCAAGGAGTCTAAAAGGGTATCCAAGGAAGGATTGCAAAATTTATTTGCATATACTGGTACCTTCATTTCTGAAGGAGATATGAGCAAAACATAGACAACATTATACTGCCCAAATATTGCCGGAGACTCCAAAATATCAACTAACCTGGTATTCTCTCCTCTCTTTGTATCATCCTGATATTGCAACTTTATCCAACGCTGGAATAGATCGGCATCACTATGCCATTGGAAAGCATTGGCTTTTGCTCTATCTAGATCAGATGGAGATACGTTTTCCATTAACGTAAAATTTTCGAGATAAGGAGATGTGCTTTCCATGAATATCAATTTCTAGGCGTTATTTAAAAGAATTTGCTTGTAAATACAAAACGCGGGGACAAATTTTATAAATAGCCCAATTAAAAAAATAATAAAATGAATAAATTCCTACCTGGAGTAATAGCAGGTTTACTTACAGCTACTCCTGCCTACGCAGAAACACCTAGTCCTGAAGTAGAAGTCAAGGTTGACACTTCACTAGAAGTAATGGCTGGACTTGAAGCAGCCGTATTAGACCACAAAGTTTCCTTTCCCCTACGACCGGGACTTTCTTTCTTTAATCGTAACTTATTTACTGGAGTATACAGCGCAGACCAAGATTATTTGAGCACCTTCCATATTGCAAGCCTCAACTTTAACATTGTTGACGGTCTAGATTTAGTCACCGAAGCAGACTTGGCCATGCCTTCTGGAGAAGTAGATCCCCGAGGAGGATTCCAATACTTCCAACAGTATGGATATTTTGGGATGTTTAATTATGCTACATTCTCTCCAAAAGGAGTCGATGTATTGTTCATTACTGAGTTGTCATACAACCCCATGTTTACAAAGAAGGTAGGCTTGACTGCCAACATAGAAGTATTGCAAGATCTTGGAGAAAACTTCTATAACAGCACTCAAAGACTACGTTTAGGTACGAACCTTGGTGGATATAAATTTGGTCCGGCTCTAGATTTAAATCAGGCAACTGACCACGGTAGTAATGAAACCACATCTAAATACAATGCTGGCGTTTTCCTAAAGAAGAATTTCTAATAATATTTTAGGGTTAAATAATAAGATCTTCAAAAATCAAGTCGTCCAATAACTATCAGGATCAGATTCTCCATCCCTTGGTGCACGCATGACTAATTCCCCAGATTTATACGTTTGAATAACTTGATAACTAGAAATTACCGCGTCGCAATACTCAGAATTTTCTTTCATTGCAGCTAGATCATATTGCCATCTAGATGGTACAATTACCCGAGGTTCACGCTCATATTGTAATACATCATCATAACCTATAGTGAGAAGTAAATCTTCAGTCAATTTTTGCCCAGCTAGAGTTTCAAACTCATGATTCTTAAGGAGTCCAAACACATAGGTCTGCCAAGGACCAGCAGCTACACGGGCTAGTTCTGGATCTTTACAATTATATCCTATCCAAGCCAATTCTGCTACCGACAATGGACCAGATGATAAATCCGGTTCAGTATCAAAAACAGGCAGATGATCAAGGCTGATTATTTGTCGAGTAGTCATGTAAGTCTTTACTCTTACAAAGGATTTAAAGCTTGTGCAATTATGTCAAAATAGGACTGGACCGCCCAGCCTAATTTTGAGCACGCATGAAATTTGAAGAAATATCAAATTTCAGCGCTGAAAATAAATCTTCGTTTATTTTCATGCGCAAGTATTCCACAAATAATTAGTGGTTTGCTTGCAAACCATCATTCATTACGCTCAATGAAGCAACGACTTCATTGGCGTCCCAGTGAAATCTTTGTTTCACTGTGGAGAATGGCGGAATACTCCGCGTTTTAATCCACAACACAATCTATATAAACCAATAAATCTTCCTATGAGAAGAAAAGGGTGTAAGCATGTCTATCAACGTAGCAATAAACGGATTCGGCAGGATCGGCAGGATGGTCTTCCGCGCTGCTTGGGCTGATAAAAAGATCAACATCGTTGCCGTCAACGACCTTACCGACAACCGCACATTATCTCATCTTCTCAAATATGATTCAGTTCACGGAGTATTTCCAGAAAACGTAAGCTTCAATAACAGCCACCTAATCGTAGGAAAAAAGAAAATTCTGGTTTTAGCGGAAAAAGAACCAAGTAAACTTCCTTGGAAAAAACTCAAAATTGATGTAGTTGTAGAAAGCACCGGAAGATTTACTGATCCTTACAAAGCTGCAGCCCATCTCAACGCCGGCGC
>DATDTA010000062.1:0-4970 GCA_035291085.1 Candidatus Nanoarchaeia archaeon
ATGTTCAGAAAGAAACAAAATCTCATTATGACCTTTTCAAAAGAGAAAAAAATATCCCTGCACATGTTCTTTGTCTTTTATCCCATTGATGTTTTACTCCTCAACAAACATAAAGAGATCGTCGAGATCAAGAAAAACTTCAAGCCGTTTACTTTCTGGACTTCGAAAGAAAAAGGAAAGTATGTAGTGGAGTTAGCCTTTCCTGAAGAGTATAAAGTAGGAAATAAAGTAGAGATGAAAGTTTAGGCCTTTCTGGATTTTTCATCCCCCTTCAATCGCTTTCCAACTTCGTAGAAAATCCCATCATATATCCAGCTAAAGTTTCAATTTTTCTAGTATAAGCATGACTTCCAGCTTCTTCAGTAAAATGATATGTATTCCCATCTAAACCAACATACGTTCCACCGGTGAATGGATAGCTTGGCTCCGCTCTAGCTTCTATCTGTGCAGAAAATCGAGCTAACACTGCATGGCCGAGAGGCATATCGGTGTAATAAAGCTGTTCCTGCAGAAAGAATGCATCACCTAACCTTGTTAACTGTTCTTCTGTAACTTCTACAGGAATATTTTCTCGTTGCGCTTCCCTGTAGCCAAGATGCTGCACAACAGTATCAATAATTGCATGAGAGATATCGGTCTCGGCAAAACCAGAATCCTTATTTGCACCAGGCCAACCTTCCAAGTTCTGATCCATACAATAACTTATTTCTTCGACAATATTTGTAAATGCATCAATATAATCTTGATTATTCAAAATTTTTCCTACGGCAAGATATCCCGGAGCAATCTTAGCTGACATATGCGGAGCACCACAGTTAAGATAACCGCCCTCGGCTTGGCTTTTTGTTCGCAAAATGTTCCTCTCTAAAACTGGTTCTAGCTGCTGCGCCCAATTAATTAAATCATTTTGATATTCACTACGTAAATCAGGGTGCTCATAAATCGCATTCATCACCATCCCTGCTCCACCTGTCCCATGCGCTTCATCCAGATAGCGAAGAACACATTCGTTATTGACACATCGGTAACCAGTACCGTTTTCTTCATCATAATTAGGACATTCTGGAGAAGGATCCGCAGCTGCACTGCAAGTTCCCAATGCAGTACCAATAATAGGAACAGTAATATCTAAAATTTCTTTTCCCAACTCAGCATAAGCAGCCTGCCTAGACGCCTCATCAGTTACATCTATTGCCCAGGAGAGTGAAAACAAATTACCAAGAGAATTGTAGATCGCCCAACCTTGAGCGCTTGAATAATCCTTCCAATTTACAGTATTGCTTAACTGAACTAGCATATGATTCCTGAAATCATCACGCTGCTGCCAAACTTCTTCTTCATAACTTAAACTTTTAGCACGCATTGCTAAATTCGTGGTGAGCGCTTTATCCACATACGGACATTCCTGATCACTGCCGCACGGTTCTGGTTCTGATCCCAACTCTATCCAGGCTCGATTTTCCTGCGGCTGTCCTGTTGCCTTACCAACAAAAGGATTCCTTAATCTATGTTCTAAGTCTATTGATGACTTTTCTTCTTCATTTGGATTGACAACTAATTCCGATTCAGGAGTGCAAGAAATAACTGCAAGATCCAGAGCAATAAGTAAAGCAAGATATCCGATCGCACCTCTTTTCATACCGTACAGAATGAAGAGAAGTTTCTATATAAACCTAACGAAGATTAAGAAAACGATCTTTTTAAGACATATCCTTGCAATCGCGCATCTAATTCAAAACCGTAATCATGCCCTATGTAACCATGCCATTGATGAAGAAATGCTTCTAATCTGAAATGAGTTGCACTGAGAATCTGCGTTTCCTGCAATGCTCTTTTCCACAAAGTATCAAAAGCGGTGGCAATAAAATGATAGCCATCAAGATAAGAACATTGGATCCCAGCATATAATCTCGTTCCACCAACCAACAGCAGATCTGATTCTCTAAACATACTTTCTTCAGACATCATTAAATCAATGGAAGCATACCATTCAAAAAAAGGTTGTTCGCCTTGTTCCAAGAGAACCGGCAATAATGTTGAATCAGCTAAGGTAGCTAGAGAAACACCATTATCCCGAATCAAAATTGGTTGTGGTACTGGTAACATTTTTTAATATCTTTGAAAATGATTAGGGGCATACCCGTAGTCGAATCAGCTACGCCTTACTGGTTTATCTCCGCAGCTTCTCGGGCTTGCGCTCCCCCGAACATGAAGTTTGCAGGTTAAGGCTGCTTCCTTCCGGATCTGACCTGATTCCCAACAAGTCCATCCCAGAGGACAAACCGTCGTCAAAGGCAACGAAGACCAGCAAAACATAACTAAGCCTTCTTTGGGCTTCGGCTCCGTGTAAAGTCCATTCACGGTAACAACGCAGGACTAGCGCGCCAGCCTAGCTCTCCCTCTAGTATGTAAATACTATAATTTTATATAAAGATTTGGGTAACTCCCATCTCCAATAAAACTCCAAACATTTTTAAATCCTTTTTAAAATCATCCTAAAGATGACAGAATTGATCATTACCGAGAAGCCCAGCTCGGCAGAAAAAGTAGCCTTCGCCCTAGCCGAAGGAAAACCAGTCAAAAAGAAAAACAAGCAATGCTCTTACTACGAACTAAAACATAACAACAAAAATATCCTTGTGACTTCTGCAGTAGGACATCTGTATGGTTTAGCTGAGAAAAATAAAGGAAGCTGGACTTATCCGGTATTCGATATTGTCTGGGAACCGACTTACAAAACTTCTAAAGAAGCACACTATGTCAAGGATTACATTGATACCATCACTATGCTGGCAACAAAAGCGGAAGAATTCACTATTGCCTGCGATTACGATATTGAAGGAGAAGTGATCGGGCTGAACGTGATCCGCTTTGCCTGTAAAAAGAAAGATGCACATCGAATGAAATTCTCCACATTAACAAAAGGAGATCTAGTGGAAGCCTATGAACAAAAACTGAACCATCTTGATTGGGGACAAGCAAATGCTGGTGAAACTCGACACAAATTAGATTGGTTCTATGGGATTAACCTTTCACGCGCACTGACCAGTTCCGTCAAAGCAGCAGGATCTTTCAAAGTGATGTCTATTGGTCGAGTACAAGGTCCAGCCTTAAAACTTCTCGTGGATAGAGAAAAAGAAGTGCAAGCCTTCAAGCCCGAACCATTCTGGCGCATCTCCTTTCAGGGAAAATATAAGTCTTCTCCCATTGAAGCTTGGCATAAAGAAGATAGAATCTTTCAGGAAGAAAAAGTAAAAAATATTCTTACAAAAACGAAAGGTGCTACCGAAGCAACCATTTCAGAAATTGCCAATGTTGTAAGAAATCAAGCTCCCCCTGCCCCTTTCAACTTAACTGATTTACAATCCGAATCATACGCCTTATTCAAAATTACACCAAAAGAAACGCTAGCCCTAGCACAAAACTTATATCTAGCTGGAGTCACTTCTTATCCCAGAACTTCATCTCAACAATTAGATCCTAAATTAGAATTCAGAAAAATTCTTTCCGATCTCGCAAAACAACCAATGTATCAAATGCTGGCGCAGCAATTACTCAAAGAAAAAGAACTTAAACCGAACAACGGTAAGAAAACCGATCCTGCTCATCCGGCAATCTATCCTACGGGACAGGCTCCTGGCGATCTTAAACCTCGAGAACAACGAGTATATGATTTAATTGTCAAGCGATTTATGGCTACCTTCGCTCAACCTGCAGTCAGGGAAACCATGACCGTGCAATTTGATGTGAAAGGCGAGGAATTCATTGCCAAGGGAACCAGAACTCTACAAGAGAACTGGCATATTTTCTATAAACCATATTTGAAAATGGAAGAAGTAACGATGCCGGCAATGAAGAAAGGTGAAAAAGTTGCTATTGATAAAATAGAACAACATGACGAAGAAACGCAACCTCCAGCAAGGTTTAATCAGTCTTCAATTATTAAAGAATTAGAAAAACGTAATTTAGGAACAAAAGCAACCCGAGCAGAAATCCTTGACACATTATTCCGTCGCGGTTATGCCGAAGGAGTCAAAATTACTGTCACAAAATTAGGCATGGAAACAGAAGCGATCTTAGAAAAATATGCTCCCACTATTGTTGATGAAAAATTAACTGCTGACTTTGAACAAGACATGGATAAAATCCGTGAAGGGAAAGAGAAACCAGACACTGTTTTAGAAAAAGCAAAAAAATTCCTTACTTCCTTACTTACTGATTTCAAGAAAAAAGAAAAAGCAATAGGTAAAGAGATATTATTATCCATCCGTGAAACTTCTGATGCGGCCAACTTTATGGGTGTCTGTCCAAATTGTAAAGAAGGAAAATTAATGGTTCGCAGAGGAAAATTCGGCCGCTTCATCGGCTGCGATAAATATCCTGATTGTAAAACTATCTTCAATGTTCCTAAAGCAGGAATGCTTAAATATCTTGGTACTGATGAAAAAACCAATACACCAAGAGTAGAAGTCGGTTCCGGCAGAAGTAAACAAGTTGTTACCTTACAGCAAGCCAATCAAGAAGATAAAACTAAAGCTGAAAATCAAGTCAAAAAATATCCAGAAGAAGGCATGACCTGTCCGACCTGCAAGGAAGGGAAGATGGTATTGCGAAAAAGTTTCTACGGCGAATTCTTAGGCTGCAACAATTATCCAAAATGTCAGACCATGATGAAGATTGTGGGCGGAATAGTTGATGTCAAGAATCCGGTAGTTAAGGAAGTTGGAAAACCTGCTGAGAAAAAGCCAGAAGAGAAGAAAGTAGAAGAAAAGAATTCTGATAAAAAAGTTGAAGTAAAGAAGAGTGAAGAGAAAGTTAAGAAGGGAAAAAAGAAGTAATTCATTTCCTATCAAAAAACTTCCAAACTTCAAATACATCTGGTCCAAACATTTTTGAGGGGACTGGTAAAACAATTCTTCTTTCCGAAAATAGAGCAGAAGAAACATCTTCTAGCCTCTCTAAAGTTTGAT
>DATDTA010000063.1:0-6256 GCA_035291085.1 Candidatus Nanoarchaeia archaeon
GGGAAATCGTCTCACCACGGACTAAAGTCCGTGGCTTGAAAAGAGACGATTTCTTAACCCCGCCTATTGTGACATAAATAGGCTAGAAAGCCATTCATCCCCGTCTTAAAAGACGAGGCTTTCTGGTCTATTTAATGTAAAGAAAGGCGGATATCTGGGAAAAGGCTATTCAGTTGAATGCCTGCCGGAGTTTTACGAACAGATCTTATGGTATCTAATAGAAAAATTAGGATACAAATATTGTGATTATGATGCAGATGCCCATTATGATGTCGATGACGGCGCTGGTAAAAATATTAAAATAACTAAAGTTGAAAAAAGAGCGGAGAGAAAAGAAATCTCGTGAATACATCGGAAACCTATTACGTCGACTCCTGTATATGGATTAATCTCTTCAAGAAAGAAGGAAAGGAAAAAGAAGGCGTGCCGCACTGGAAAATAGCGAAAGATTTCATTGAAAATGGGAACACTATAATTGTCTCTACAATAGTGATAAAAGAACTTTCATTCAAGATTAAAGAAAAATTGGAGTTAGCAATGAGATTTTTCAAAGACAATGAATCAATAAAACTTATTAAGACCGTTCCGGAAGATTATGACTTAGCGCGGAAGTTTGAAAATGAGGAACAATTTAAGATTAGCTTTTATGATTATCTTCATGTTGCAATCGCAAAACGATTGAATATCCCATTAATCACCAGAGACAAGGATCTAATCACATTTGCGAAAAAACATCTTGATGTTTATAAGCCAGAAGACCTAATCAATTAACTTGTTAATTTCTTCAACATCTTTAAAGCTCTTAATCTCTTTTGATAATTTTCTCCTAATTTCGCGTATTTCCTTAACACTATCTCCCGTGTTTGGTATGATACCTACCAAATTACTTAAAATTAATCTTCTAACAGCATCTCTAACAGCGTCGGATCGATTAGTATAAATTCCCGTCTCGACTAAATCATCTATTCTTTCTACTAAACCGTGGCTCAACCTTATTTGAATCGTGTCCATTACCATTGTAATGTGATTGTGATGCCTTAATTATTTAAAACTTTCGCCAATATTTCTGTTTTTTATGCCATTATGGAAGAAATTCTGATATATTTCACTGATCTTAACAGTTCTACTTCAGCTTCTTAAACGCACGTTTGATATCTTTCTCCAGCCAACCACGTTTCTCCAATGCTCCATGAATATCCTCATCAGAAAGTCCTTTCTCGCGTTCTGAACTCATCCACTCCCTTACTTCGGCCAAGCTTGCTTCTTTTCCTTTCCACTTCCAGAAGTAAACTAGAGTTATAATTAACAACACTGCAGCAATCGCGACCGCAATAATCAAACCTTTATTTTTAGTAAAGAATGATCCCTCTTCGATCAGCTCCGGTACTGGAGGAGCTGTCTCTTGACAGGCCTGTTCATCAGTAGGCTTATCCAAGGTTGTTCCGCAACTATTTTGATCGTAACAAGTTCTGGTTCTAACACCGTCCTGGCAGGCAGACCAACCTAAGCAAGTCCATGATTCCTGACATGCTGCGCAGATTCTGGTTTCCTCTCGATCGTCTCTACAATCATTTTTATCAATACAGGTTCTTTTTTCTGCTTGCCCAACACAACTTGACCATTCGCCGCAATCCCATTCTGAAATACATTCTTCTTCCTGGTCTTCTTCAACTAAACATCCAGGAGCATTGACACAAAATTTCACTTGGGCAAGACCGTTGCTACAGCTGGTGGAGACGGTGTATTTCCCAGAAGCGTTGCTGGAAGAAGTATGATAATTGGTAGTCCAATTACCATGACCGCTTTTTAGGTCTACTAAATTACCGTTAGAATTTAAAAATTTGGTGATAGAAGTTCCAACACAACTAGTGATATTAGCAGTTACTATTTCCGAACTGCTGTATTCTGTTTTATCTGTGGAGACATTTACTGCCGCAACGAGTGATAAAGACAATAATAACAGTACGGCATATAACATTGTTTTATTTTTCATTTAGCTATAACTTCTCTCCAGTTTTCCATATACTGTCGGATTTGGATCTTTATCAAAGACTATTACTGCTTTTTTCTTTACCTCTGGCTGTGGATGATTCCCAGTAACGACGAGCCAGGCATCTTTATTCATGCCGCCAGTCAATTCATCTGATTCTAACTTCAATACCTTTCCATCAGCACCATAAAGGATAGTATAGATCATGATTTTCTGAGAGAAACCTTCTGTAGCTGTCAATAAAGTTGAAAAGGTATCATTTGCTGGAGCGAGTTCTCCCAGAGAGATTTTTGTTCCGTTGACAGTTAAAGTAGTAGCCGGAGGAAGTGGAACTGGTTCAGGTGCAGCCATGCAGGCAGTATTATTGTACGTACAACCTACTGTGCACGATAAACTTCCGTTAGCAAATCCAAGACTCTGACAAGAAGCATTTCCAACGTTACTTCCATCACATTGTTCAAAACCAGTTCGAATCATTCCATCGCCGCACACAGCAATTTTACACTCGCTGGTGCAGGCATCAGTACTAATCACATTTCCATCATCACACTCTTCTCCAGTTTCCATAAAGCCATTACCGCAGACTGCACCAGGGACAGCGCACATGCCGATATTGCCGGTATCAAAGATAGATTTTACTTCGGCTGAAGTTAAAGCGCGATTCCAGACCGCAATTTCATCTAAAAGGCCACTAAATGATAATGTTTGCAGACTGGTTGCCCCAATTACTGATGCTGGCACTGGTTGGTAAGATGAAGACAAAGCTGCTTTAGTACCAGTAGCTGCAACATTTCCGTCTACGTACAATTTCAACTCTCCTTTAGCATTATCAAACGTAAAGGTAACAAATTTCCAAACGTTCAATGGAACAACAGCATCAGCAATAACTTCATAGATATTTTCATCATGCTTGATTACGCAATTAAGTTTACCTTTTTGAGTATTACAGTAGAATCCTCGGCGAGATGCTGCACCTGCGCCAGAGTCTATGATATACTGCGCGCCACTTGGAGTTTCAGCAGCATTTGTTTTCATCCAAAAACTAACAGAAAGGCTTTCGCCAGTAGGGTCGGAAAATATCGTTCCTGGTTTTTGTCCAAGGGTGAAATAATCCCCTTCGCCATCGAAAGAGAAAGCGTGATCAACTTTTCCAAGAACACTAGTAGCATCGCCCCCTAAAGTTCCATGGTGGCTGCTGAAACTATCTTTCTCATTTTCCCCTCTCCACCAAGATACTAATTCATCGGTAGGACATACTAAGCCGCAGTCCTGTTTACAAGAAGTTGTTGATTCAAATTTTATCTCACAGACATTATCGCCGCAGATAGCTGATTCTGTCAGGCAGATTGAAGAGCAGTTGTCGCCATCGTCATTATTCTCATCATCGCATTCTTCTCCTGCTTCCAAGTCACCATTGCCGCAGACGCTGGTTGGCTTAGCACACATGCCCGTAGTTCCTGCGTCAAAGAGAGAATCAACTTCTGCAGCAGTCAAGGCGCGATCCCAAACGGAAATTTCGTCAAGCAGACCTTTGAATAAGAGTTGTTTCGTGGTAGTTGCTCCAATTACAACTACTTCTTCTGAGACATATGTTTCGCCGGGAAGCTGAGTTTGAACTCCATCCTTAGAAAAAGATCCATCTAAATACAACTTTAATTCCTTGGTATTATCATTAAAGGTGAGTGTTACTAACTTCCAGGAATTAAGAGGTATGGCTTTGCTTATACTGGCTTGGTAGATAGCGCTTTGCTGTTGTATCGCGCAACTCAAATCGCCATCTTTCGTATTACAATAAATGCCTCTTCTGCCGCCAGTTGCCGCTCCAGAATCCAAAATATACATCGTCCCATTTGAGGTACTTTTGAGCGCATTGGTCTTCATCCAGAAACTGATCGAAAGACTGTTGCCAGTAGGGTCAGAAAATAATGTTCCAACTTTTGAACCTAAATCTATGCTGCTTGCGCCATCGAATTTGAAAGCTTTTCCAACTACTCCTTGCTCATATGCTATACTCTGCGCCGTACCGTGATATCCAGAGATAGAGTTATCCTTAGCATCATTTTCTGCTTTCCACCAGGAGATTAAATTATTGGTAGGACAAACTTCTCCGCAATCAAGAGGACAGGAAGCAGTTGATTCTTGTTTTACATCGCAGATGTTGTCACCGCAGGTAGCAGTTAGGACGACTTTACAATTAATACAGCTACTGCTGGTACTATCACATTGTTCATTTCCATTAATGATGCCATCTCCGCAGTACAGGCCTTGTACAGTAACTAATTTACAACTTGCATCACAAATATCCTCACATTGACCGTAGATAGAACAAGATTCTGTTACATTATTACCATCGTCACATTGTTCTCCTGTTTCAGGCTCACCACCATTGCCGCAAACCGCCGTTGATGGCGCTTCTTGCACCGTAACTGTTAATGGGAGTGGAAGATTTTGCACCAGATTTTCACTGTCCTTATCTAATGCCAAAAATGATTTAAATGTGAATTGAACCATACTGTTTAATGGAAGTCCTTCAACAAAATCAATTTGTGCGATATCGAACAATTCTGTTTCCCCAGTAGGAGTAGATATTTTTTTTTGTGCATAGAAAATAATCCTTTTTGGAGTAGTAGAACTATCACATTTATTTTCAAATTCGTCCCATCCTGCAATTAGATTTTCAGCTGGCGTAGTGGCAACATCACTGCAATCCATCTCCGAAGGCAATTCTAACGTAAATTGCACTGAAGTCGTTTCTTTTTCCGTGTTAGCAACAATTTTTAATGAAAAAGAAGCACCAGCATAAGCTGGAGAAACAAGCTCTGCACCTGCAGCATTAACCGCTATTGCCTTTCCTACGAATTGACCTGAAAAAAGTAAGAGAAGAAACAGGGCAACAACTGCTACAATCGATATTATAGCAATAAGAAAAGTTTTATCTGCTTCTTTAGCATGAGCAGCTGGCTCTGCTTTCAATTTACCGGTACTCTTTTTTCGCACAGAATTTTTACTTTTCTTTTTCATAAAGATCGTTTTCTTATTGCTTACTAAACCAAGTAGTAAGTGCATTGATTAGTACATTCATCTTGAAATATTTGCAGTCGTCTCCTGTGCATTCTAAATCCTGAGCCTCAAGATTCTTGCCTTGCAGAGCATTAGAAACTCCTTCAAGCGCATCTCTGGCATCAACGTCGGTTGCTGGGATAGTAATGACTGCTTCGCATAATGCTTTGTCTTCAGCATTCAGAACCAGTCCAGGAGTTCCTACCTCTACACAACCATTATTGCTGCAGGTTTTTCCAGGTCCACAACTAGGGCAAGTTACAACTTTACCACAGCCATCATTTGCTTTTCCACACGTTCCTGAGCAGGCAGCAACGTCTGTTTTTGGAATGCAATGGGAATTTCTGATGACTCTGGTGTTGCCTTGTTTGAGAGTGTAAGATTTTAAGTTGCTCGCAGGATTATCAAGATCTTCAGTTCCTATTTGGTTAAGGTAAGCTTTGCTGCAGGTACTGGCTGCACTGGTACAGTAAAATGTGCCTGCATCACCGCAACCAATCTGAGAAGTTACGCCGGTAGAAAGAGGAATTGGTTCAGTACCGCAGTTTATTTTAGGGAAAGATGTTGGCTCAGAACACTTCCATCCCCCTGTTCCATCATAGTACCTTACTCTAGAACCGGTTTTATCTAGACCAATTTGGAAATATCCGGAACCTTTAACTTTCATTTGCAAGCTTGCTAAATGATAGGGCGCCCTCCTATCAACTAAACCAATATTAAGCCTGTTCCAACCAATTGCTATCGAACCAGGTGGTGGGTTGATCATAGTTGTTCCATCATCGTCTTCCATTTGTGGATCAAGTTCGACATTTCCATGAAGCGAAGGGTTGACAGAAGAAGGGTTCTTTGTTCCTATTCCTTTAAATTCAACATTGCCGTTTGGCACTAATCTTAATTTTAAATCGCCAATATCATGTGTATAGCCAGGCTTGATGTAAACTTCTACATTAAACGTATCTCCTATATTAGACGGCAAATTCTCAGGCACTTCCAGCCATACCCATAAATCATTACTTGCTGTGTTCGATTCATCAACAACTCCTGTAACTACTGGTAGTATGGCGATCTGTTGTGTAACCGTAGACGGCGAGACAGACATTTGTGGAATGGATTTCGGTATCGAAAAAGCTTTTCCAACAAATTGATCTGTAAAGAGTAATAATATCCCAAGAACAACCAGAGCAGCAAGGGAAATTGCGACCACAA
>DATDTA010000064.1:0-1202 GCA_035291085.1 Candidatus Nanoarchaeia archaeon
TTGGCCCGTACCCCTATAATTAGACACACAGTGTTTTCTCGTGATATCCTGAAAAAACACACCTATGCCAAAAGGATATCCATCGCTCTCACAAGAGCAAAAACAAACCATAACTGCTCGTATTAAAGAAAAAGGCGAACGGGTAGCAGATTTAGCCAAAGAATATGGGGTTTCACCCAGAATTATCTATCACTTTCTAAGCCGTTCAGGCCACGGCAACTCCGGAGCATTACTAGAATTAGCCAAGATAAAAAGAGAAAAAGCAGCTCTTTTGCAAATAGTCGGGCAACTGATTGTAGATCAGAAACTGGGAAAAAAAATCCAACATCGCTATGGTCATTAGTCAGAAATCGCCTCCTAAAAGCAAGACAGAATTGGCAAAAGAATTAGGAGTTTCTCGCCAAAGCCTGTATTACAAGCCCAAACTGCCGGAAAAGGACTTAAAGCTGAAAGCAGAGATTGAAGAGGTAATGGATGACAATAAAGCCTACGGACATAGACGGATAGCTATGGCGCTCAACATCAACCACAAGCGCGCCAGCCGGATAATGAAGCTCTACGGCATAAAACCGCACAGAAGACGAAAGTCTCCAATTAAACCCAAAGATAACAATCAAGCTCCAATGGCTATTCCCAATTTAATCAAAGGAACAATCGTTGAAGCTCCGCATCAGGTTTGGGTCTCTGATTTTACCTTTCTGCCTTATTATGGTCGTTTTGTTTACTTGGCTACTTTGGAAGATATCTTTACCAGAGAGATAGTGGGTTGGGAATTATCAGCAAGACATAATGAGGGTTTAATCAGCTCTGCTCTGTTTAAAGCTCTTAAATATCGCCAAACTCCTCTAATTGTCCACTCTGATCAAGGCAGTGAATACAGAAGCGAGAATTATCTTAATCTTTTGAAGAGTTTGAATATTAGAGCCTCAATGAGTGAGAAAGCAAGTCCTTGGCAGAACAGCTACAAAGAATCGTTTTACTCTAACTTTAAATTAGAATTAGGACATCCGGAGTGCTGTGGAACCATTGGAGAACTTACAGAAGCGATAGCTCAACAGATTCATTATTACAACAGCAGACGAATCCATACAGCGTTAAAGTGCCCGCCAGCGGTCTTTGCTCAAAGAGTCAATTGTCAAAATCATTTAAATTTTCAGGCTGTCGCGAAAGCACAGAGTGTCTAAAAAATGGGTACTTGACAT
>DATDTA010000065.1:0-3658 GCA_035291085.1 Candidatus Nanoarchaeia archaeon
ATCTTCATGCAAATTTTTCAAAAGCAAAACGTCCTTCTCATCCATAGCATATGGTTCTTTTTTCTTGCTACTCAATTCTTTTTCATAGGGAAATCTTATCTTGCCTTTGTAAAAATGCTCTCTTTTCAAATCACGAATATAACGTGGGCTTTTATGGACAAAATTTTTTACCGTCGCAACCATAGAATCATTAAGATATTCTTTTATGGGCGAAATAATACTTTCTAAAATCCCATCATACTTCTCTTCGTATAGCGTCTCAAACATAAGAATTAACTCCCATTTCCCTCCTGTTTCAATAACCCAATTAACATGTTTATTTTTTAAAAAATCCTCAATGATCATTTTCATCTTTTCCTGCGAGAGGGCATGAAACTGTAAATAAATCACGTAGCGATGAATGTCCAACACTTTTGGATCTACAACCGTAAAGACATCAGTTATAACTAGATTCTTCCGTAGATTGTTATACCGATAGTTTATAGCTTCAGTGCTGGTATTCAGAAGCTTTGCTATCTGGGAGAGAGGAGTTCTGCTATTAAGAGTGAGAACATTAATGATTTCTCTATCCTTTTTGTCCAACTTTAGTTCTTTTTTCTTTTGTGGTGCGAGTACTTCGGCTATTTTTCTCATAATTTCCTGATAAATGCCTAGTTTATTTAAATAATTTTTGTATATTTCAAAATTATAAGCCGTTAATTTTATATATTACCTAGAAGACCACAGTACAGGGAGAACATGACTAACACAATAAAAATTAGAAATTATGATGTATTAGGAAGTAACGGAATTAGTGAAGATGAAGTAAGACAATTCCGAACTGCCATCGAAAGTAGCATAGATGGTACAATAACTATCGAAGATTATGCGGTACCCGGCCATTGCGAAGTGCCACGGTTCCAGGGAGTTTATTTGGAAGACAAAGACAGAGAGTACGTTATCGATCATTTCGACGCTGTTCGCGGAACCAGAAAAGAATACGACTTTGGACCAGAGGGAAAATATGGTGTCCTTCCCATCTTTATTCCACCTATGGCGTATGAAATAGTAAGAAACTTTGAGGAAGAAAACATGGTAGAAGCAAGAGTGATTATAGAAGATGATTCTTTAATTGAGAGAATTGCTGTAGAATTAGCTAAAAATAGAGCCGTCGAGCGAGGTCTTCAGACATTAGGACAAAAAGAACGAGAATCTTCCAGAAAATGACCAATTTAACAGAACAAGCAAAAAAGAACATTCAAGAATTTGGTACGTTAGTCGGCAGTATCATGGCGTACAATTGGTATTTAGAGCCAGAAAGAAGAGCAACAGAAGATAGAAGAGTAATAGAACTAGGAACAGAATTAAAAGATAATCCTGTTGGCAATTTCAATGAAAGAAGTTCCCAAGCTGGAGCAAGCAACGAATACTTCTGGGAAGCAGTTGGAATTGGAAGAACCTTGGGAGTGAGCCTTGATGAATGGCCTTTTCCAGATTATGAAGTGCGGCAGGATTTAGAAGTAGATAGAGCACATTGGCAATATTTTCCGAGTCTTTGTGATATGGACGTTAATCCCAGAACTACAATTATCCAAGCATATGGGTTGCACGCAGGACGATTAGAACAACATTTTGAAAGAAAAAGAAAGCTTATTTGGGAAAGAGAGAGAATAAATAAAGAAATAGGATTATACGGTTTTCAAACAGCAATTCTTGAGGGAAGAAAAGATTATACAATAGCCAGAACAAGACTTTTGGAAATTGTTGAACCAATGAAGTGGGGCATTGATCTTGACAAATGGTTTAAAGTTCTTGGTTATTTCCATCATGGACCACAACTTGAGACTGTTAATGAAACGGTTTTAAAAGAACTATTTTCCAGATAAATTAGATTATTTTTTCTCTTCGATTTGTTTCTTTTTCTTCTCATTCAAATGCAGATAATTTTCTCCAGAAACAACTTTATCCCCTGTTTTACTTTCGAGTTCTTTTCGGGCAACGCCTGCAACAAATCCTCCATCTTTAGCGGCTTTTTGATTTTCTACGAATCCTTGCGCATCTTTCTTGCGTGCTATCTTTGTTGTAGAAGCTTCTCCCAGCATTGTAAAGATGAGCTCTAAATCGTTCATATGATCTCGGAGGTTTTCTTTTTTCAGACCTTTTAATTCTTTATACTGGCTTGGCGTTAATCCAAAAGCTGCTTTTGATATCTCAGCCGTAAGAATTGCATATTCTTTTTCGGTCTCTATTCCTCTTTTGTCCCATTCATCGGTCAATTCATCTCGTATGGCAATGCCCCGGACTCTCTTTTCTACCCAATCTTCAGAGTAGCCTTTGGCTTTGTAGAGTTCTTTCATGCGTTTCTGAGCTAATTCCGGATTTTCTATTTCTTGTACTCTGTCATAACCTACTTGAGCCAACCATAACTTAAGCGGTTCTGCTTTTTTGGATGGAACTGACTGAATTATCCTGAAAATGGTTTTGGTATTAGCACAATCTGTCTCATAGAACTTGCCATCTGCTGCCGGTAATTTCAGTCGGTGACAATTTGTCACCACCTCACTCCCATCTTCTTTAAGCCGTTGGCTGAGCTTATTCCAATACTTTCTGGCCGTTTGAAAGTCTTCCTGCTCGGTTAAAACCGTGATAATATCAATAACAGAATAATGCCACTCATTATTATACCATAGCCTTCTGACTCCTTTCCCTTGAAATACAATAAGTGACGTATGCTCTCTTATTTCATTTGCCATTTTCTGCCCCTAAACATGAACTTCTAATAACTTTTAAGAAATAAACACCATATTTATCAAAATTTCGTTCTCCAATTCCTTCAATCTCAATCATTTCTTCTTTGGTCATTGGTTTCACTTTGGCTAATCTCTTTAAAACAGAATCATGAGCCACAACATACGGGGGAATGTTCTCTGTTCTTGACAAATCCATCCTCATAGTCCGCAATTTTTCAAACAGCCTTTTTTCCTCATCATTGAGCTCAATAGCTGGAGAACTTGCTGGCTTAAAATCTCTGGACTCGATACTTTTGTTCATTTTGTCAACTTTGGTATGAAGAAATGTAACTGTTGAATCTATAACCTTGTCTAACTCTTCAACACTATTCACACCAACTTTTACAGATCCAACGTACCAAGACCCTTTGGCAGTTTGCTTAAATTCCACGTCAAACTTCTTTCCCTCTTCCATTTCATCCTAGGAAACGCCTAGCTTTATAACTTTTGCCCCCGATTCTCCTGAACTTTAGTCTGCGTTGCAGTAACCTCATCATTATTCACCTCTTCAAAACTACGTCTGGCAATGAGCTTGAGCGGAAAAAGACTCCTTCGGGGACGTTGCACTTTCGCTTCGCTCACCTCGCCTAACAGGAATTTTACGGTTCACTTCGTTGCACTCGTTCTCCAAAATTCGATTTTTCCAGCTCTGATTTCAGCTCTATCGGATTTTCCAGCTCTGTTCGCTTCGCTCACGAGGGAAAATCCTCACGAGGAAATCGAGGGAAAAATCGAACTTCGTAAAATTCCATACGTTATATTCAATTTTTTCTGCGCCTTTTTTTAATGATTTTTATGATAATCCCCTCCCCACCAATGGTGCTTATGACCGGTCAACTTTTTGGCTCGATACACTCAAAAGAAAGCCAAAAAGCTTGCCCTCTGCGCCA
>DATDTA010000066.1:0-12511 GCA_035291085.1 Candidatus Nanoarchaeia archaeon
TGGGTTATACCTGGCATCTGTTTAAAGTAGCATTTTAGAGAACTTTTTCTTTTTCCAAAGATCAATAGAGGTAGACTATAAACTAGATTTGTAGTAAAAAATGAACCACTCCTCACACCACTGGACAAAGGCAAGAAGGTCTAATTCTTGAAAATTTTCAGAATTCGGCTATTCAAACACCTCCACTCCCGCAGTGGACAACCTCGGCTCATCTATATAAACAAGTTCTAAAACAAAAAGAAATAAGCCCAGGTCGCTTAACCTGGTATAGCGAAGGTCTTAAAATCCCTTGACCTGAACTCAAGGGAAGGTAAGACAACCTTTTTGTCTGCCAAGACTTTGTGGGTTCGAATCCCACCTTGGGCGATTTAAACTTCAAGAAATTAATAAATCTTTCCTATGAAAATAACTGACCTAGCCCCGGAAAATCGTCCTAGAGAACGATTACAGAAAGAAGGTGCACAAGCTCTCTCACCAGCAGAACTTCTCGCTATTATCCTCAAATCAGGAACAAAAAAGGAAAATGTTTTAGAAATTTCCAATCGCCTTATTTCAAAACATGGTTTACAAAATCTCCCTCATTGTTCCTTACAACAACTTCAGCAGCACTATGGCATCGGTCCAGCACGGGCTTCTCAACTGGTAGCTTTGTTTGAGTTATATAAGCGAGTGAATTGTAAAAATGAACGAAAGAAAATTTCCTGCGCCAAGGATGTGGCTTCATTATATCTGCCAAGGCTTCAAGCTCTTCAAAAGGAACATTTTATAGCCATTTATCTAGATACTAAAAACAACATCATTGCTGACGAGACTATCACTATGGGAATTCTCAACTCTTCTCTCATTCATCCCCGGGAAGTCTTTCATGGCGCAATTAAGCATTTGGCCCACGCCCTTATTGTCCTGCACAATCACCCCTCTGGGGACCCAGAACCTTCGCAGGAAGATTTGCACATAACGAAAGTTTTGGAAAAGACCGGAAAGCTGATGGGAATTCATTTATTGGATCATATCATTCTTGGAAAAGATAGCTGGTGGAGCTGGGTTGAATCCAGCAAAGCTTTTTAAAAGGCTCTTCCTTTTTACCTAAAACAAATGGCTAAGAAAAAAGCCGTCGAAGCAGCAGAGCCTGAAACTTCTGACGACAAAAAAGTAGAAGAAAAAGTAGAACTAAAAAAATCAAAGAATCCAGTATTAGGTATTCTTGCTGGGGAAAGGGTTATCACTGAATCTTCTGATGATGCCCGAGAATTCTTCAATCAATCTCGATTCGGAACTTTAAACGAAAGCGGAAAAGTCGAATTATCGCTATTAGAGGCACTATATTTGTTAGAACGTGAACGCCTAAAGATAAAAAGCGAATCAGGCAAACCTCTTTCCCTTGAATTGTATGTCAAGAAAGCCCGTAAAGTTGAACCTAACTTCTGGATCCGTTATGTGGTTTTCAGAGATATGAGAAATCGCGGCTACATCATCAAGACTGCGCTCAAATTTGGGGCAGATTTTCGTGTCTATGATCGCGGCGTAAAACCTGGAGAAGACCACGCCAAATGGATTGTTTTCCCGGTGCATGAAGCCAGCGTTTTTACCTGGCATGAATTTAGCGCCAAAAATAGGGTCGCCCATAGTACCAAGAAACGTCTTCTACTCGCTATTGTCGATGATGAGAATGACGTAACCTATTATCAGGTCAATTGGACTAGACCATAAAGGGCTGACCATCATACTAAGAGCTCGAAAATTATTTAAAGCCGATTTCTTCCATCACTTTATGCAAGATCAAGATAAAATTCTCTTCTTTCTGCGGACTATCGGGCCAACTATCCCTTCTAAAGTAGCGAAGCACATCAATACTGAAATTTTACTCGCCTCTGCACACCTTTCAGATTTAGTGGCGCAAGGAAAAGTCAAAGTTTCTCACTTAAAAATTGGCGGTTCACCTTTATACTACCTTGCCGGGCAGGAAGAAAAACTGTATCATTTTGCAGCGGGAAATCTAAACCCCAAAGATTTTCAGGTTTTAGAGAAGTTAAAGGAAAAAAGAATATTACGCGAAAGTTCATTAGATTTGCTTTCGAAAGTAGCTCTTCGCTCTTTGCATGATTTTGCCGTACCTTTACACGTAACTATTGCTGGAAATAAAGAATTATTCTGGAAATGGCATCTTCTTTCAGATCAAGAAATGAACGATTCTATTCGAGCAATTCTTTATCCGCCGGCACAAGAACAAAAGCTGCCCGCAGAATCAACTCTAGAGCCGGGCTTGGAACAACAGCAGGCAACATCAAATCTTGCCGCAGAAATAAAAAAACTGGAAGCACAGCAAACGTTAATCCCGGAAAAAACGGAACAGCAAAAAAACATTGAGCAAAAGCCGGCCTCAGCAGAAGAAGTTGTAACACCTAGAGTTAAAGCACGTTCCCAGCGTAAGAAAGTTTCTGCTGACGACCAATTCATTCCTCTATTAGAAGAATATTTTAATGGCCGAAGCATCCAGATTCAAGAACAAGAAACCCTTCGCCGCAATACAGAAATTAACTTATTGATTAGAGTTCCTTCCGTAGTAGGAAAATTAACCTATTTTTGTAAGGCTAAGAAGAAAGCAAAGTGTGATGAAGGCGACCTTTCTGCCGCTTACATGGAAGCGCAGATTAAAAAGTTGCCCTTACTATTTTTGTATACCCATGAACTGAACAAAAAAGCGCAAGAGATGTTAGCGACAGATGCTTTCCAAAATGCTATCGTGAAAAAACTAGAGAAGGAGAATTAGAAATGGGCCTACAATTCAAAGAATTAGTTATAAAGAAAGAAATAACTATTAGCGATTTGAAAGGAAAAATTCTTGCAGTAGATGCTATGAATATGCTTTATCAGTTTCTCACCACCATCCGTTCCCCAGACGGTTCGGTCCTAACAGATAGCAAAGGCCGTGTTACTTCTCATTTAATTGGCCTATTCAGCAGAACTACTTCTTTGATGGAACAAGGTTTGAAATTAGTCTTTGTATTTGACGGCCGACCGCCAGAAATCAAACAGAAGACTTGGGAGAAAAGAACGGCAGTAAAAGCAGAAGCCTCTCTCAAATTGAAAGAAGCAACGAAAGAACAAGATCTCGAATCGATGCGCAAGTTCGCAGCGAGGACAGCTATCTTAACCAAAGACATGCGTGAAGATGCGAAAGCCGTGATTACTGCTCTGGGATTACCAATCGTACAAGCTCCTTCGGAAGGAGAAGCGCAGACTGCCCATATGGTCAAAAATGGTGATGCCTATGCTTCTGTGAGCCAGGATTATGATAACCTGATTTTCAACTGTCCATTGTTAGTGCGTAATTTGTCTATCGAAGGCAGGCGCAAGAAAGCTGGAACCTTAGCCTTCCAAAAGGTTAATCCTGAACAAATTTCTTTACAAGAAGTGCTCGATAATTTGAAGCTAAATTTAGATCAATTAATTGTCCTTGCTATTTTGGTGGGAACAGATTACAATCCCGGCGGGGTAAAGGGAATCGGCCCAAAAACAGGTTTAAAATTGTTGAAGGAATATGGCACTGATTTCAAAGCTCTTTTTGAAAAAGTAGAGTGGCAGAAACAGTATCCAGACCTAACCTGGCAGGAAGTCTTCGATACCATCAAAAATATGCCGGTGACTGATAATTATAAACTGGAATGGAAGAAAATTGATGAGAAGAGATTATTGCATCTGCTGGTAGAAGAACATGGTTTTGGTGAAGAGCGTGTTAGAACCAAAATAGAAAAGTTACGGGAAGCGCAGAAAGAGATGGCTCAGAAAGGCTTGAAGAGTTTCTTTTGATAAAATGGATCAAACAAAACTATATCAAACCCAGATCTCCTTTACGGAATGGTTTGAGAAAATTCAACATACCAGAACGAAATCTATGCGTGAAGAGGACAACGAGAAGAGAGAGCGATTGAAGATTTTGAACAGTATCATACAACTTCCCTTCGATAAGCCAACACAATTCCTAGCAAAAGAAGTAGTTGAGAAATCAGCAAGATTTGAAGATTTCCTCAAGAATCATGGGAATGAATTATGTGCCTTACGCTTAATCCCAATAACCCCAGACCAGCCCAAATTGAGGATGCGAGGTCATACGGTAAGAGGTGCGTTGGAGTGGTTTATGCAGCAAGATATCAATCCTCATAATTACAAAGCTGATTTTCTTCCTCATGCAGCACAAACCATTTGGTCAACAATATTTATTGTTAATAGTCAAGGGATTTTTGGGGAAATAATTAAGGGAGACCATTACCAGTTAACTCAAGGTTTCTATGACCACTATAAGCCAACACCTTTTTCCTACGACTTTCAAACCAGAAGATTAAATATTGAACTTGAAGATGCAAAAAAACACTTGCAAGATGTCATTGCCCGTATTTTTGTTCCTGATTCTGATAACAAGAAAACATTACAGGAGCTTCTTAATGCAACCTTTGCTCATGATTACCTGTGTGGATATTTTGAAACCGTCTTTACTGAGACCCACGGATTGCATTTTTGCGATTACAACAGAATATTAGGAGAGATGTATAAAGATTTTAGGGTAGCAGCTCCAACTTTGCAGAAAGCAACTCTCACTGGTATGTCAGCCAGCCCGGGAAAAGCTCAAGGAATTGTCAGAATAATTAAAAGCTCTGACTTAGAAACAGCTCAGTTTAAGCAAAATGAAATTCTCGTCTGTGACATTACTACCGCTGATTTTGTCCCACTCATGCAGCGAGCTGCAGCTATTGTTACGGACCGAGGAGGTATTCTTTCCCACGCTGCCATAGTAAGCCGTGAATTAGGTATCCCTTGTGTTACTGCTACTAGTCAGGCAACCAGCACTTTATCTGATGGGGATTTCGTGGAAGTAGATGCGGAAAAAGGAATTGTCAGAAAGATAGAGCAAGCTAATATCGAAGTAGAAATCCGCAGCTTTATCTCTCCTGAGAAATATCAGAAGCTATTAGCATTTTTCCATACAGAAGGACAATTTCTGCATGAGGACCATCAGGAAACGCATTACTTTGACGCTGAGCAGGATTTGCGTATCCAACGCAACAATACTCATGCCAAAATCTGGCTCAAGAAAGGAAAATTACACGATGAGCATCGTGAAGAGATAGAGATCAAATTTGACAAAGATAATTTTGAAACTTTAGAAAAATTATTTCTTACTTTGGGGTACAATACTAACATCAAATGGTTTAGAAAACGGCATACCTTTGAATGGCAAGGGATTACGGTAATGTTGGACTACACCAAATGTTATGGTTATATCATTGAATTGGAGAAAATGTCCAGTGAAGAAGAAAAAGAACAGGCATTAAGCTTGTTGAAAGAGAAACTGCGAAGGTTGAACATACCTCTGACTTCCAAAGAAGAATTTGATGCCAAGTATAAATATTATAAGGAGAATTGGCAGAGGTTGGTAAAGGAATGAATCATTTCTGTTTTAAGATCCAATATCGGCTATTAGTATCGTTCTGCATCCCTTCTTCAACAATTTCGAAATAATTTTGTTCTTCTAAAAAGCTTGCTGCTTTCTCCAATCGTTTCAATTTAAGATTAAACTTCTTTTCATCAAAGTCAGGATGTTCTTTTTGTAAAACTGAAGCGGCAAATTTCGAGTCTTTGGTTGGCTCAGAGATAAAAACAATTCCATCCTTTTTTATTGCCTTTTTAACTTCTCCTAAAGCTTTTTCATTATCAGTGAAATGCCAAGAATTAATGAATAGAATAATGTCGAATCTTTGTTTAAACGGAATAGATTCTGCCTTTCCTAACTGCAAATGAAGATTTCGGATTTCTTTTGTATTTGCTTTAGCAGCATTAATATATTCTGAGTCGTTATCAATCCCCCAATACTCTCTAAAATGATCTGCTAAAAGAATTACAAATCTTCCATTACCTATTCCTACTTCCAAAACGGTTGAGGTGGCTGGTTGTTTATATCTCTTAATTTTATTTAGGAAGAAATCTCTTTGAGCGATGTTCTTTTTGTTCAAGCTAGTATCAAACAAAACTTTACCCATAGTTTAAAGAAAACTTTACTCTTTATAATGCTTTACGAAAGAGCAGATTTTATAAATTACCGTATCATCCCTCAACCCATGCTTGCCGCCTACACCGATCTCAAACATGCTCAAAAAGTGAAACAATTTCTGCTCAAAAGAGGTTTATTACATCAAGATTATCTTCCGGTCAAAGAACTGGATCATATCATCTTCGCCATGCACAAGAAAGTGACTGTTCCCAATGCCAAAGTGGTCAATACTAAATTCTCTTTCCCGGAGCGGCAGAAGCCCGCTACCGTTGACAGCTTGCTCAAAGGAAAACTAACTGCCAAGGAGATGGAATTACTCCCGAGAACTCAGGAACTAGTCGGAGAAATTCTCATCTTAGAAATTCCTAGCGAATTAAGAAAGAAAGAAAAAGCCATTGCAGAAGCCTATCTCAAGGTAAATAAACAAGTTTCTACCGTAGTCAAGAAGAGTGATTCTCATAGCGGACAGTTCCGCACCCGGAAAGTTACTGTTTTAGCCGGCAAGAAAACCAAAGAAACCATTCATCATGAAAATGGAATAGAATTAAAATTACATCTGGAAAAGACTTATTTTTCGGCCAGGACCGGCAGTGAGCGCTTACGTATTGCCAAACTCGTAAAACCGGGAGAGGAGGTGTTAGTGATGTTTTCTGGAGCAGCTCCTTTTCCCTTAGTTATTGCGAAGAATTCAGAAGCTAGGCATGTGTATGGCATTGAACTAAATCCTTTCGCACACAACTATGCTCTTGAGAATGTACAACTCAATAACCTCCAGGATCGGATCACCATCATGCATGGAGATGTGAAACATAAGATTCCTCCGTTGAAAAAGAAATTTGACCGCATTGCTATGCCTTTGCCCAAAACCGGAGAACAATTTTTGGATTTAGCCTTGTTAAAAGTTAAGAAAGGTGGTTTTATCCACCTTTATGCCTTCCTCGATGAAAAAGAGATTAATCCTTACGCTAAAAAGATTCATGAGATCTGCAAGAAGCTCGGCTATTCGATCAAAGTATTACGCAAAGTCAAATGCGGTCAGTTTTCCCCGGGAGTATTTAGGGTTTGCTTGGATCTGAAAGTGCTTTAATTTTCTCTCTGTACACTGCAATCAATCTCTCCACCACTATTTCCTCAGCATACAATTCCTCAACAACTTTTCTTCCTTTCTTGCCCATTTCCTTCCGTAGAGCTGGATTGTGCATTAACATAATTATAGCTTCCCGCAACTGCTGCACATTTCCCGGCTCAACTAAAATGCCAGTTCCTTCAGCAATAGTCTCTTTAATCCCGCCGATAGCTGAACCAATCACCGGTTTTCCTGCCGCCATGGCTTCAATAGCAATCCTGCCAAACGGTTCCGGCCACAGTGAAGAGAATACAACGATATCTGCTTGCGCATAGAGAGAAGGGATTTCAGAGTAAGGAACCGGTGGATGAATGGTAATTGGTAAATTTCCCCGTTCAATTTTTTGTTGTAGTTCTTCTTTCAATACTCCTTCACCATACATATCAACCTGACAATCTACGCCCTGCACTGCTTCAGCCAGAACTTGGGCACCTTTAGACCGGATTAATGATCCAAGATACAGAATTTTTATCCTTTCATTTTTTCTGGGTTCGTTCTTTATGGTGGTGGAGAATTTTTCCACATAAAGAGCGTTAGGGATGACCGCGCTCTCATATCCTTGTTGTTTAAGCAATCCTTGCACATAGCCGCTGATAGCGATGAGATTACAATACTTCAAAGCTTCATTTAATTTACTGTAATAATTGTAGATGTAACTCAAGGCTGGAGCATTGTACTTCAAATACCATTCATTTTTCATTTTGCCTATTTCCGGCGAGTCGGACTGGCATGATAGGAATGTGGTGAAGGAACATTTTACAGTACATTCTTTTTTTCCATGAAAAATACGGTCACCTTTTGGGCAAAGAGCGGGATAACTTTCGATAGTTGCAAATAACGGAATTTGAAACTGTTTAAATTCCTTTGCAGCAATAATACTGGTGCCGATGAAATGGATCAGGTCTATATTTTGTTCTTTTATGATTATGCCAGCTTTTTCTACGATAGATCTCGGAAAAACGAATGATCTTTTCACATTCTCAACTACTCCGGAAGGTGTCTCTCCAGTTTTTAGCCTGCGGTAAATAGTAATTCCATTTCTCTGTTCTCTTTTCTCTAATCCGGCATGATGCGAGGTCAGAACAAAAACCTCGACTTTCTTCTTAGCCAAGGCTGTAGCTAATAACTCTAAATTTATCTCTCCACCACCCATGATTTTTGGGGGATAATACTCGGATATGAAAAGAACCTTCATAGTTTAATCTCCAAGAATTGCTTTATAATGATTATGGAGTAAAAGTTTATAAAAAATAACTATTTAATAGAAAAAGAAGAAAACTTCAAGAGTGAAAAACGCGATGATTATGTGAACACCATTCCCTGATGGGATACGGATGTAACTGATGAGCGTTCACAGGTCTATAATGGGAATAACCACCATCTCAAAAAATGGGCTAGGAGCATTATTGTTATCTATTTCTCAAACTCTTGCTTGCGGACCTTCAGCCGAAGATTATGTGGAAGAATGTAGAGAAGACCCCTATTGCCGAGTAGATGAATTACTGGGGGTTAAATGTTTTGAAAATGAAGAATATCCAGAACAATCCGAATGTTATCGGGTTGGTCCAGAAAGCGAATTTTATGGCGTCTATCAAACCAGGAAGTGGTATCCTCGAAAAGAAGGGGGCGAGTTAATGTATCCTTACTCGTGCCGGGTAAGTGAGAATTATGTTGACGTAGAAAAAGACCTCATGGTGCCAATACGCTCTCCCCTAACTTCACCCATGTCGTATTGTGATTTACTTTTTGAGAACAATCAATAATAAAAGAATAAGTAAATCTACCCAAACAGCCCTTCTTCAGCAGAATCGTCCTCATAAACGCCCATAGCTACTTTCTCAACGGCTTTGACGAAATCTTCCTGGGTGACGAAACTACGTTCCTGCCGAATAGCAAAATATCCTGCTTCTGTACAGACAGCTTGAATTTCTGCGCCACTGAAATCTCCCATGCCGGCTGCAACTTCTTTCAGCTTGACCCGTTTTAAGTTCATATTTGACGTATGCACCTTCAAAATTTCTAAACGACCATCCTCATCAGGTAAACCTACCTCAACCAGCCGATCTAGTCTTCCTGGGCGTATAATGGCACTATCAAGGATGTCTAACCTATTAGTCGCCCCGACAATTTTCACATTATCAAGATGTTTAAAGCCGTCAATTTCTGCCAAAAGCTGCATAAAAGTCCTGCTTACTTCCCGTTCTCCGGAAGTTCCAGTTTCGATTCTTCTTGCTGCCAAGGCATCAATTTCGTCAATAAATATAATAGACGGCGCTTTTCTTCTGGCTAAGTTAAAAATATCCTTTACCAGTTTTGCTCCTTCACCAATAAATTTCTGCACTAGTTCTGAGCCAACTACCTCAATAAATGTAGCACCGGTACTTTGTGCTACTGCTTTTGCCAGCAGTGTTTTCCCTGTTCCTGGCGGACCATATAACAAAATTCCCTTCGGCGGTTTGATTCCTACTTCCTCAAAAAGGTGGGGCTTCTTAAGTGGGAGTTCAATGACTTCCTTAACTTCGATGATGGCATTACTCAATCCACCAATAGAATCCCAACTTTCCTTGGGCTTATCAACAATAACAAATTTTTCTACTTCAAAATTATCATTAGATTCAAATCTCTCGACAATATTAAGCGATTTCTGATCAACTAAGGCAGCATCTCCGGGTTTAAGGTCTTTAACGTGCTGAGCGATATAACAGTAGAACTTGTTTCCATTAGGTAATTTGATAGTCGCTTTGTCACCATGAATGCTTACTACGTCCGCAACTAACAAGGAAGGCTTTTTGAGATTGTTTAACTCGTTATTGGCATTGTTGAACAATTCCCGGAGGATAGCGCTTTCCTGTTCTAATCGTGCTAAAGCAGCAGCAATATTCTTATTTTCTTCTTCTAAGCGGCCAATGGAGTAGGAAAGAGATTTGCTTTCCTCTTCTTGGCCAACATCGTTAGCCTGAGAATACACAACCCTATTATTTTGATTTTCACTTGCGTTTGCCTTCGCCATACTTTCCAGATATTTAGGGTATTTTTAAATCTTTACTTATTTTGTCTCACCTTTGCGTCGATAAAAAATAAATTTAATTTTTTATAATTCTAGCGAAAAATGATTATCTTCCCAATGCGCGGTTCTTTTTCTTGATTTTTTTTCCTAAAAAAGAAATGTTTAAAAAGGAAAAATGCTTTCTTGTTCTTAAAATTATTAAAAAGAGGTGTAATGATAGATGGCAAAGAAAAAAGCAGCTTCAAAGAAAAAGAAAAGACAATAAATTTCTTGTTTTTTCAAATCTTACCATAACCCTCATTTTTGTGGGGGTTATCTTTTTTATGAGTGTTTTTATGAGAATAAATTTAAAATCCAGTTTGAGGCCATCTTTAGTTTTTCTCCAAAAGAATCACTTACCGCAGCAATAATCACCTCTTTTCTTTCAGAATAACTTTTACCTTCTTCATCCTCCCAAGAAGTCGTGATCGTGAAAGTATTGAAGAAACTTAATATCTCGCCATCCACCTGCAACAGTAAATCCTCCCTATTTTGCAGGTTTTCAATTTTCCATTCGTTGCTGAACCTTGGCCCATTTACGGTAACTTGTACTTTCTGTGGCGGAGCAAAGGAACTTTTTTCTACCGTAATCTGTAGATCAAATTGCTGTCCAAAATCTACTGGGTCCGGCGCAATTGTCTCTATTTTTACCTGGGGATTATCTAAAACTGCATACTCCAATGAAATCTTCTTCTCTACTAATTCATTCTGAGCACTGACAATAATCTTCTCCCAACCTGCTTCTTCTCCCGGTAGGGTAATCTCGGAACTGCTTTTTTGATTGATAGGTAAGTCAATAGTTTCGCAAACACCGCCTACACAAAATGCAATGTTCTGTAAGTTGGTATTCCCACTATTTTTAAGAGAGCAGCTGATGGTATTGCTATCTCCGACCGCTATCTTTTTTTGGTACTGGCATTCTAAGGTGATTTTCCGGGAATAGCTCTTTTCTTCATCTTGTACGGTTAATTCTTCTATCTCCTGTTTAGAATAGGTATTTTTACCTTCCTCAGCGGTAAAAGAGTCTTCAACAGACCTATTTTTCTCTGAGTAAATTTTGATAGGAAACGTATAACGGTATTGCGGTCGTAATTCATCTGAGAGTTTAACTATCCAGAAGGTTTCTCGCACTTCTTTTGGATGCAATAGGATATTACGCCGGTTCCTTCCAATAACTTCTACCTCTTTTGGGGCGGCTAAGTTTAATGCCGTCGCCGTATAATAATCCGCAGTATTTTTCACAATTCCCTTAATAAGATTATAACTTCCAAAGCCAACTTGGTGACTTAGGATTTCCTGCTCAAGGAGGATCTCTTCCGCAACGGGTATTCCTTCTTTCTCAATATCGACTTCAAGGTTGAGTTTTCCTTTCTGCAATTCTACTCCGTCGGCTAACCATTTGTATTTAACGGCCGGTTCAGTAGGATCAAAACTATCCCGTAATTTGATATGGGTTACGTCAATATAGCCATATTGATTGAAAGTGACATCAAAACTGACCCAGCCAATATCTGGAAAATATACCTCAGCCCAGCCGTGCCCAGCCCAATTTGATCCAACTGAACTAATTACTTCCTGGCTGTTGGTATACGAAATTCCTGAAACAAATCTTGCTGGAATCCCTAATGATCGAGCCATAGCTACAAACAAGGAAGTCATTTCATCACAAACTCCTTGCCGGTTCTCGAGAACCCAGCTTCCTTTTTGTGAAGCGGCGCTGGTAACAGTATTGAGATCGTAATCAATATTTTCTTCTACCCAGCTGGCTAAATTGAATGCCACTTTGAACAAATCATCCTCTCCTTCTGCTAACTCTGCTGCTTTCGCGATTACTGCCGGATGATCCGAATCAATAGTTTCTGTAGCTTCTAAGTATTGTTCTAATCCTTGTATATCTTGTTGAGAGATGGGGAAAGAAACTTTCTCTTTCACGGTCAGGCGTTTATTTTGTGTTTCTATGTTGGCAGTATAACCAAATTCTTTTTTTTCAATTTTTCCGCCGTTCCAGAGAAAAGAGACCATATTATCCTTGACCGCTCCCTGGCTATTCCATTGGATAATCTTTTGCCGCTGGCTCTCTTGCGGGTAAAGGAGAATATCAGCGCTTGCTTCTTTCACACTGGCGCCGCTCTTGGTCGGCACTAGCTCAAAGGAACCATCAACATTCAGTTGCAGTTCTAAAGAATCCATGGAATAAAGATCATTTTCTGCTAAGGAAAATTGGATCAATAACAACAGGAGAATAAGGCATTTCTTCATAGATTTTCGATTCTTATGATTAATATAAATGTTT
>DATDTA010000067.1:0-1708 GCA_035291085.1 Candidatus Nanoarchaeia archaeon
GATCGAGTGAAAGTGAACAATAGTAATAATAATTCAAATAATAATTCGAATAATCATAATAACAACAATAGAAAAGAAAAATATAAGAAAAAGAGTCAGAAGAGTTTATCTGATGAAGGGGAGAACAATAGAGTTGTCGATCATTCTAGTGAAAGTAATCAAAAATCTGCAACGGATTCTTCGACAAAAAAAAGAAAATGGACTAATTTTGGACGGCAAAAAGCTCGATCAGTAACAATCTCGTCATATATTTCTCCTGCTTCAAGTTGTTCTTCGTCTTTTTCTTCTCAAAATAATAATAATAATAATAATAATAATAATAATAATAATTCAAATAATCCTATTAATGAAGAGTTTACTCAGATTGTTCAAGAGATGGTTGAGGATCTCTTCCAAGAGATTGTTCAAGAAATTTTCCAGGATATTGTTTTCCGGCCAATTCTCTCCGCTACTCGAATTCCACGCAACAGCGTGTACCGAGAACATGGTTGGGGAGCAAAACTCCTTTTGCTTGATACACCAAATACTTCACAGTTCCAAGAGCATTTTCGCATGGATAAACCAGCCTTTCTTCGGCTCGAGGAACTTATCTGCCCTCAAATTCCTGAGGGATGGTCAATGAGCTCCAGAGAGAAGCTAATGATTGGATTAGAGTTCTTGGCTAAGGGCGCGACAGTGAGAACGCAAGCAGAGAGCTATGGGAGGAGCCCAGACAGCATATGTCGGGCCAGGTATGAGTTCATCCATGTGATCAACAAACACTTCGCATCTTCAATGAACCCAAAGAATTGGTCCAGAAATTCGGGTATAACAAAAGGGAAGAAGTATCAAGATCTTCGATTGGCCACTGGCGCCATCGATGGAACTCATATTGGGGTTCGTGCTGCTAACAGTGACCGCTGGAGAAACCGTAAAGGCTGGCCAAGTACAAATGTACAACTAATTGCTGATCATAACTGCCGCATCCTACATGTTTACCCTGGGGTAGAGGGTGCAGCCCATGATGGTACAGTGTTTAAGTATTCAACCATACTTGCGAAATTAGATGAAGAGAATATATTTCTTTTAGGTGACGCTGGTTATCCACTGATCGAAAACCGTGTTCTGGTACCGTATCGAAGCACCCGATATCATCTTCAAGAGTTCGGAGTTGGTACTGAGCTCCCCCGCAACCCGGAAGAGCTCTTTAACTTATATCACTCTCGCCTCCGAAGTGTAGTGGAGCGAACTATCGGCCTCTTAAAACGTCGATGGGCTGTATTGCGCGTGGGCTGTGAGATCCACCTTCAGAGCTTCTTTCTTGCCATTGTGGCCTGTGCTCATCTTCACAACTATATTCTTGAAAACTGTCCTAATGTCGACGGAGGAGAAGGCGAAGGCGAAGCTCTAGGGAATGAGGAAAATGACAATGAGAGTAATACCACACTCCCATCTTCTGAATCTGACTTTTGGAGAGACAGCATCGCTCTCAAGCTTTGGAGTTTCTATGAGGCTTCGCGGAATCGATGAGGTTTCATTTAATGGAATCTCAGATAAAAAAGATTGAAGCGAACAAATAAGATAAAAAAAAGTAAACATAAGTATCGAGTATCTCTTTCTTAAAGATAGTTCTTTTGTCATTTGAAAGATTTTTTTTTATCTTATTTGTTCGCTTCAATCTTTTTTATCTGAGATTCCATTAAATGAAACCTCATCGATTCCGCGAAGC
>DATDTA010000068.1:0-2673 GCA_035291085.1 Candidatus Nanoarchaeia archaeon
GCACATTCTCCTCTTTAAGCGATTATATCAAGCATTATAATGAAGTGAGGCTCCACATGAGCCTCCATTATAAAACCCCAAAAGAAGTATGGAATGAATGTAAACCACTTTCGTGATGTAAACCAGTTTCGGGATAATAGAGTACCTGAAAGAAAAATACACCACTTTAAGTGACTTTAACTTAACAGCTTACTAAAGAGTAAAGCATTTAAACCTTGATTCTTTTATTCCAAGTTGAGTTTATTAAAGCAGGCAGTACGGTGTTAAGCAATGAAAGTAACTATTGATACTAAAGAAGACAGTCATGAAGATAAAGTCACTTCGTTCCTAATCTTCATTCCTGTGCGGGGTGTTAAGCAATGAAAGTAACTATTGATACTAAGGAAGACAGCCATGAAGATATAAAGAAGGTTCTGGAAATTTTAACTCAAATATTAGAAAAAAAAGAAATTAATTCAACCGATCTTAATGATAAAATAACTGCAGTAGATACCACCAATATGATGAATCTGTTTGATTCCGAGCCGAAAAAAGAAATTCCCAACACTCCCCCGGATTTTCAAGGATTAATGAAGTTAACCAGAGAAGCGCAAACCACTAAGAAAAATAACCCGGATCCGAGAATTGAATTCTTTTAGGCCATTTTGAATCGTTAATGAAAGACAACCGGTTTCCCCAGCAGAACCGCTTGATGCCGGTCAATTAACTGATTTTGAAACTGTTTGTTCTGGTCTAAATCCCTGATTACTTCGCTGATGTCCCAGAATTTTCTGGCTAATTCGATAAATAGCTGGTTCTCATGCGCTAACTCAGCTCTCAACTGATAAGCTTCCGAACCTAAATTGCCATAATGTCTAACCATAGCTGTTCCTCTTTTTTGCAATAAGAATTCGTAAAAAAAACTTATTAGCAGCAAACATTCATTTCCAACAATTTGCGCTTTCAACTTTTTTAAAGCCAAATCGTCATCCGGCTGACCAGCAGCCATCATCGTAAGAGGTTCCAAATCCTGAGTTTCTTCCATTGGGCCGTAGCGAAACGACCTGAATAAAGATTCAGATTTTAAATAATCGCTTAAAGTTGCGGCTAAATAATCCACCACTAAAGGAGAAACTGGAATATTTTTGGCTAGGGAAATTCTTTGAATGCCATGTTTAAAATAAGGAACAACTGAAGCCGCTTTAATAATTTCTTCAATCATTACATTAAGAAGGTTATTTTAGTTAATAAATATTATTTGAATAAAGTATATGTTTTAGTAAATTAAAAATGCTAAATAATCGAACTCTTTTTAATACTTTTTAAGCCTAACTAGTGATAATGGTTATACGAAAATATATCCGACTCGCTATATAGAACTCTGTAAAAACTAGAATAATTAGTATTGTCCCAACAGTAGTAATAAACAGTATCTCCGCTGAGAAATAACTACTTCTAAGTTTTAAGAAAAAAACTTGTGCCAGAAGGCACAAGCGTTGTTCTGGACAGAACAACTTTAAGATGATCAAAAAGTTCATACATAAATGCCTTTCGCTTGCGCGAATGGGAAACGAATGGCTTTGTAGACTTTGTGCTACATTAAGCGAAGCTGCCCGCACCCAAAGTTATATTGAAACAACATCTCCAACTCAAGCAGATAGCTTGCACAAAGCCATTAAAGAAGTAGATATTCGTACCATCTGCAAGGGGTATGAACTACTTGTGAGAAAATGCTTGTCTCGTCTTAGATTTGGTCGTGTCAAAGTGGCTCTTGACACGACAGAAGATCCATATTGGGGAAAGAAAGGAGGATCAAACTCTCGTGCCAGCGTGGATGAAAAAAGCAAGGAAAGCTGGCAATTTCTTAATCTGGCCATTGTTGAGCCGTATTTTGTGCCTCTCATGAGTTTGCCTTATCGGCAGACGGATAGTCTTGACGATCTTGTAATTGATTTGCTTCAATATCTAAAATATCTTCCCATTAGGACCGATCTTGTATTGTTCGATCGGGGATTTTATCATGCTCGTCTGATCGATTATCTGGAGGCAAGACAGATTCCTTATTTGATTTTTGTGCCGAGAACAGATGCAGTGAAACGATATTTTGAACAATCGACTGCAATACTGAACTCATTTCAACATGAAATGAGCTACGCGTTAGATAAGAGTACGTGGAAGCCAGAGACAAAAATTGTTATTTGCAAGGGAGTTGGCAAGGACAAATTAGGTAATCCACTTGATTGGTGCTTTGCCACCAATCAAAAACCAAGCTTATCTTTGGTTCAAGAGTACAAGAAGCGGTGGAATATTGAAACTGGATTTCGCATTCATGACGAAGCTAAAATTAAAACAAAGAGTTCCCATCTTCTCATTCGCTTCTTCTACCATTTGCTGAGCATGCTTTTTGTGCTGGTTTGGCGAGTCAGGAGAGCAAGAAGGAATTTTGTTCTCGTGTTCAAGCGCTTTCTTAAAGAAATTGAGGATGACTTTCTAAAGCTGGTGGCTAAACCACCAGCCTGATCCAAAAGGATCAACGAGACAAGAACAGCTAAAGCAATGTCAAAATACGGTCAATTTAGTTAAAAAGTATGGCAAAACTGTTTCTTATCCAAAAAATTGGAACTCTCTTTCTCCAAATTATCACTAAAGACCTAACTGACAGAGGAAGGTATCCTCTGTTATCGGAGATACTGA
>DATDTA010000069.1:0-13896 GCA_035291085.1 Candidatus Nanoarchaeia archaeon
CCAACGCCGATAATTGTAGAACTAACACCAGCTTCTGAAGGTTATAGAGATGATTCTTATTTGGAAGAAGACATTCCTTTTGAAAAAGTAGTCAGAGTGGTTACAGACAGCTTTACACAAATACTGCGCCAACATAATATAAATACTTTAGAAGGGACAATCAAATTTGAAAACAGTAACCAGGCATTTAATTACCATTACGAGCCGCTTCCATTTTGCGAAGCTGATTCTAAAGAAAGATATATCGGAAAAATTACCTTTGAATATTATTCTTCTCAGGAGATAAACGGAAAGAAAATGAGCACTCTCACTACTCTGACTGATGTTGCGCCTTTCGGTTCGGCAGACAGAGTGGAATTGTTTGTGGATGGAACGGTAAGAATTCCTTTCTATGCCAATTACAAGGCAGGATGGAAAACACAACAGCTGCATGAAAGATTATTCAGGCAGGTCTATCACGTCTTAGAGCGCCATGCTCAACACAATGCTGCTTGGAAAGGCTTTGATATAGGAGCGATAGTGAAAGATGAGAAGTGGCAAACTTATAGGCTTCATCATGATTTTCTGCAAGGTTTGCTGGCTCAAGAACCATTGCCTTGGGAGAAATTACGAATTTTCAATCCTTGTGAATTGTGAGAAAAAGCTTAAAAATATTGTTCTTTGTAGAATAAAAGATGAAAAACCGATTAATTCCAATTTCTCTATTATTTCTCAGTTGTACTGCTCAGGAAAGGCCAATTCAAGTACCTATTGTTGAGATGCATGGCAAACCCATAGACATCGTTGAAAAAGAAGTGGAACAAGTACCGCAACCAGCTAAAGAGTCGCAAGCAAAAAAAGCAGCAGATTTTATTGCCCAGACGTTAGAAAAAAGACTGCAGGAATACCCTAAAGCTCAACATCTGCTAGGGCATATTTATTTTAAGGATTTTGTGTATCATATCGATTATACTTTTGATCCACACAAGTTTTGTTCAATTGATGATGATACCACTCCTTTGTTTAAAGGAACATTAGAGATCACCTTCAACGAAACTCAAGGCATCCCTGGCAGTTATGACATTACAGAAATAGGACTTGGCGGTTATGGAAGACCTTTTTATCCTCTCAATAGATTGTCATTGATTCATTTCGGCAGTGCCTCGCCGCTCTTACAAGAAAATTATTCTTCTTTTAAAGAAGCACAGGATTTGTATGAAGCTTTGCTTCTCTACACTGCTCAAGAACTCGCTTTAGATGAAATTGAAATCATTGATGATTATACTGATTCCATTAATATTGAGCATGTGCTAAAAGAAGAAGGTACTGAAGAGGAGAAAATTGTCCAAGAGTATAAATTGTTTAAAGAAGCTTTACAAAAACAACAGCCCTTGCAGGAAAAGATAACTTTTGTTCAAGTCTGCAATCCTTGAGATAAATCTTATAAAGTACTATTTTAGCAGATAAAAAGATGAAAACAGAACTAATTGCAACTTCAATGTTAGCGTATCTTAGCTGTGCTGCTCCAAAGGAAACCGTACAAGTTCCGGTCATTGAGGTATCAGGAGATTCAGTTACTATTATTGAAAGAAATATCAGAACTGGGGAATTACCGAAATATCCTCCTGCAAAGATAGCGGCAGATTTTATTGTTAAAACATTAGAAGAAAAGATCAAAGAAAATCCTGGCACAAAGTATGTTAGTGGAGGCATAAGGATTGAGAGTTCTCATATTTACACCCTTAATTACAGATTCGACCCCGCGGATCTTTGTGAAGTCAGCTCTGGTAAAAAATTGTTCAAGGGAAGTCTGTCCCTGCATTTTCAAGATTGGTTTTATGTAGCTAATGGAACCTCTTCTCAAACAATAATGGATTTTGAACTTGTACCACATGCGACTAATTTCCGTTATCTTTATGGAGAATATCCTGGCAACGGCTCTTCGATCAGCAAATCTGGCCTTTATCCTGCGTTTCCCGAAGCGCAAAAAATGCTTGAAGAGATGTTGCTTTATATCGCTGAAGAACTGAAAAAACCCTTGAAGATTGAATTTGGACCAGAAGCGATATCAATTCTACATCCAGATGTAGTACTTGGCGACCAGAAAGAAGAAAATATTTTAAAAGGTAGTTATACTGGATTTATCAAAGCTTTTCCTGAACAGCAGCCTTATCCGACAGGAGCAAAAATTACTCTCGTAAAATCCTGCAATCCTTAATCACGTTAGATGTACCAAAAACCATCGGTATTTAGTACCTTATCGAAGCATTGATCAACTTCTTTTTTTCATTAGTGGCTATCTTTAAATGCTGAAGATGCCTCATTTTCTCTTTTAAGAATTTGTCAAAACTTAATCCGTGTTTCTCAATCAGCATGGAAGCATGATAGCCGCCCAATAGATGAGGCAAAATTACGTAACTAGCGCCTTTTTCGTATAAGTCAATGGCTTCCTCTGCACGATGGGAGACCACTACTAAGACGGCAGAACTATTCACTTCACGAACTTTGCTGATAATATTGGTGTTGATTTCAAAGTCAGGGATAGTAGAAACGACCATCTTCACTTTGGAGAGATGCAGTTCATCCAGCAATTCCATATCCGACGCATCGCCGTAGATGCACTTCATCCCTTTTTTGCTCAGCGAAGAGACTATCTCTGGATTATGATCGACGATCAAGAATCGCTGTTTTAATCTCTTGAAGAGAACAATCAAGTCATGGCCAACTCTATCGCAGCCAAATAAAATGACATCGTATTTCTTATGACCCAGTCTAGGTACAGCTGCCTTTACATTCTTTTTTTCAAAAATTGATAAGTATCTTGAAACATGAGGATACATCTTTCCTGCATATAAGAATAAATAACTAGAAACGGCGATGGTTATCAGAGCAACTGCGGTAATGATAGATAACACCTCTTGTCCTAAATGGCCGATAGTTATGCCCAGCGCAATCAAGATGTGGGAAAATTCTCCGATTTGCGCAACCGTCCAGCCGGCCAGGAATCCATTTCTTTTGGTATGTCCCATCAGGCCCATCAGAATAAGTATTGAAAGGGGATTTCCGATGAGAACTAGAAGGGAGAAGAGAATGACCGGCCAAATATTCTGTTGCAAGTCGCTAAAACCAATTTGGTAGCCCAGCATGATAAAGAATAGCACTAAAAAGAAGTCCCTCATTGGTTTCATTTTTGAGCTTATTTCATAACGATATGGTGAGAGTGATAAAGTTACTCCGGCGATAAGAGCACCAATTTCCAGAGAAAATCCAGTCTTAAAGAACAATAAAGAAAGGGCAAAAGCCCAGCTGATGGAGAACAACAAAAGCATTTCTTGATTTTTTGCAACAACTCTAGTGACATGAGGGAGGATATACAATCCGATTAAAAATAATCCAACCAAAAGCGCTAGACCTTTTAAGGCAACTCCTACTACTATCGTTTGAGCATTCATACCTCCGTTTAAAGAAGAGACAATAATAAGAGTGAGAATGGCCAGCAAATCTTGCACTAACAAAAAGCCGATGGAAATCTTTCCATATAGTGTTTCTGTTTCATTTTTATCAGACAGCAGCTTGAGGATAAGGATAGTACTGCTAAAGGAAAGAGCAAGCCCAATGTAAATAGAAGTGAGAGTAGAAAACCCTAAAGTGAGTGAAAGAAAGAAACCAATCGCAGTTGTAAAGATGGCTTGTCCAACACCAGTAACAATAGAGACCAAACCTACTTCTTTGATAACCTTCGGATCTAAACCTAGACCTACCACAAAGAGTAATAACGCAACCCCCATGTGTGAAAACAAGGTAATTGTGTCGGTAGTACTGATAAGATTTAACAAAGAAGGGCCAACAATTATTCCCGTAAGGATATATCCGATTATGAGCGGCTGCTTGAAAAAACGCATGATAATACTTACCAATGCAGCAATGCCGATTACTAATCCTACCTCAAAGAATGTTTCCATACTACCTCTTTTTAAGATGAAAGAGAATTTTATGTTATATAAATGTTATGTCTACGTCTTAGGTGATTCAACATCCTCGTTAACTTTTGCTTCTAACCCAGTATATTGACTTACAAAAGTAGAAAATTCGCTTAGTAATCTTACTTTGGAATCATTATCAATTTCAATTCTACTGTAATGCGATCTTAATCGACCATAGTATTTATCCATCACTTGTGTTAAATGATAAGAGATATCTTTTTTGCATCCCGTCTTAGAAACTTCGATCTGCCCAAATATAGTAATGAGACGGGGATCTTGTTCGCAAATTTGCACTAATCCTTCTCTTAAATGAGGAGAAGCCGGCCTTCGTTCAGCAAGAACTTGATTTAGATAACCTGCAACTGAAGCTAGAGATGTTCCTCTGAAATGGTCGGTATTAAATCGTAAAGCCCTCGCAACAGCTCTTTGAGTAGAGTAGCCATGTTCTCTCATTATTTCCATGATTTCTTCTTTCATAAATATTCAAATTAGGGGGAAATATTTAAGTATAAGTCCTCCTTTTTAGGAGAACATGGACACAAACGTGCTTAAAGGTTTGGGCTTGACTGACAATGAAGTAAAAGTTTACCTTTCTGTTCTGAGGTTAGGAGCTTGTTCGGGAACTGAAATACGGAAAAACACAAAGATATCCAACTCCCAAGTTTACGCAGCATTAGATACTCTGATCGAGAAGGGGTTAATCAGCTATGAGAAAAGAGCCTCTGGGAGGAGATATACTGCTCTTGATCCTTCTGTGATCAAAACCATCTTAGAAAAAAGAAATAAAGTTCTTGAGGATAGTATTCCTTACCTAAAAAGTTTACAGAACAGAAATATTTCATCAACAGATACAGCAATATTTGAAGGCTTACATGGATTCAAAAATGCCATGCTTAATCTTGCTGAAGAATGTCCAAATAATGAGATAATTTATATCATCGGTTTTTCAAATCAAGCCTACAAGAACAAGCAATTAGCAGATATATTAAGAGATGTAAATAAGATTTCCAAACAAAAGAAACACAAATTTAAGATGATCCTCGACAATCGGGAAAATAAATTTTTTGAACAGAGATCAAAAGAAGGCTTTTCAGAAATAAAATTCATGCAGAGAGGATTCAAAAGCCCTGCCGCTATTGATATTTTTAAGGACTTTGTATACATCTTGCTTTGGGATGAACATCCTTATGCTATTCGCATTAAAAACAAGAACATTGCCGAGGGGTTTAGAACTTATTTTGATTTTCTTTGGAATATTGCGAAGAAATAATTTGGCCTCTCTCGACAATCTCTCCCCGGGCAAGCATGGTGCGCTCTTTTTTTGTTTCCATAGCATTTATTTTCAATTTATAGAAATAGAGACGAGTAGTATCTTCAAGAGAAAGCCATTGTCGAAATTTCATAACATCAAATGAGGTTTGCCCACTTTCTTGATCATCTTCCCAGCCCAGATCAACTTGGTGTTGTAATGTTTCCAGTTCTTCAGCAGAGATATAGCCGCCATGAATGTATAATCTGGTTCCGTTAGCCGGAATCGCTTCACCAATGGGGGCAACTCCTGTATATCCATGCCGATACATCCGCCATAGAAGGCCAAAATGTTCTGGAGGACATTTTTCCCCCATAATCTCTCTCAATGAAGTATAGGATATTCTTGTTCTCATAAGACAGAAATTAGCGCAGTTATTTTAAAATATATCCTCAAAAACCTTAACAAACATTTAAAATACCACCACTATTCTGCAGTATATATGAATTTTGAGAAACTTCCTCCGGTAGAAACCAGCAAAGTTTTACTAGATATAGCTTTCCGGAAAGCCCGAGAGAGAGGAAGCCAAAAGAAGTTAGTAGGCAGCTGGATACAGGTTATTAAGAAAAAAGAGAGCTTAAAGTTAGATATTATCAAAGATTCTTTAGTCCAGAAGTTAGAACATATCCTAACTCAGTTTCCGCAGACGGAAGTTATGTCAGAATTTTACATAAAGCTGATGAAACTTACTCTGGATTTTGGAGATTTGAAGAAATCGCTAGGAGCATTGAACTGGGCTAATGGAAGGATACGTTTACTGCAGAGGGAATATATCGGCAAAATCAATCGGGCTCAAGAACCACAGAAAATTAAAGATGCTTCCAAAGAATTTTATGGAAGAATTTCTTCTACTCTGAAACAGGTTGATGTGAACCTGAAATATCTGGAAGAATGTCGAAGAATCATGAAAACCTATCCAGACGTCAAGGATATGTTTACAGTCTGTATTTATGGATTCCCTAATGTGGGTAAAACGACCTTGCTCAATAAGTTAACCAGTACTAAAGCCAAAATTGCGGCTTACGCATTCACCACTATCAGCATTAACGCGGGATATTTTTCTGCTGAGGGGGTTAAAGTACAGGTACTCGACCTTCCCGGAACGTTAGCTCGGCCAGAAAAGATGAACAATATTGAATTACAGGCCGAATTAGCACTACAGGAATTAGCAGATTTAATAGTATTTGTTTTTGATCTTAGTGATTCGTCAGGATATTCTTTTGAAAAACAAAAACAATTATTCAAGAAAGTTGAAGATCTGAAACCCTTGATTTATGTTAGTAAAACCGATTTACCTACTGGAACTCCTGAAGAAAATTTCCCTTATCAACATCTTACCTTGGAAGAATTAAAGGAAAAGATACAAGCCAAAGCTAAATCTATTGAAGCAAATAAAGTGGTAGAAGCTGTAGAGAACTTTGCATAATTCACTTTTTCTTGGCAAAGCACTGGAAGGGATATTCATCCCTTCTGTGTACAAGAAATGAGAAGAAACATCTCATTTCTGCACTGAAAATAAGTATTCTCTTATTTTCATGTACAGGAAAAGTCGTTGCTTTTCCCAGTATTCTCTAAGAGACTTTGAAATAGGCGTAATTTTCACATTGAATGTAAATAAATTTTGCGAAAATTCCTTTTTTCAAAGTTCTCTGATGAATAATTTTACTCCAGCTTCACAAAGAAGCATTAATAAAGAAGAAAACTTTCCTGTAGAGTATGGATAAGGCGGATAATGTAGGCAAAGAACGCTTCTTTTTATTCCTGAGTGTTTTACTGGCTACCGTATTGTTAACCAGTTCGCCAAAAAGTCTTTTAGTTTTCTTTAGTGGAACTCTTAATGGGCTAACCGGAGCGAGTATTGCTGTGGAAAGCGTAGGGACCAGAGACTATATTCTAGGGTTACTTATTTTCTTGGCCTTGGCTGCTTTGTTGATATATATTGTTTATATTCTGCGTAATCCCCTCCCCCAGCGTTGGCATAGTGAGAGTCAGCAAATTTTGAAAGAAGAAAAAAAAACCATCACCCCGCTGAAGGGAAAATATTCTTTAGAAAATCAATTAGATCAAATAAATATGGAAATAAAAGACTGGCGGAGAAAAAAGGAACCTACGGCAAAGCGAGCGCCAAGGAAGTTAACCAGGTTTGCCAATGTGCATGAAGATGTGCTGCGCAGCGAGTTGCATAAAATAAACGCGAAATTGCAGGGCTTTCGCAAGCCAATAGTATTGCCATCATCACCGAGCAGATGGGATGATGATTTAGAAACGGTGAAAAAGAAGATCGGTAATATCGATAAGATGAAAATTAAAAAAGCAAAAATGTCAAAAAAAGTTCCTTCTAAAAGACATATAGCCCTAACCGTTGAAGCAAAACAAATCCAGCAAAAGTGGGAACATGAAACGAAAAGAAAACCAATCGTGGTGGCTCCTTCAGAAAAAGATGCTACTCTGAATAAAGACTTGGAACGCGTTAAGAAAGAATTGGCCAATGTTGATAAGATGGAGTTGAAAAAAGTAAAAATGCGGGAAGCTATTCCTTCCATGCGGGAAATTGCAGAAGCATTGGAACGAAGAAAGCTGAATCAAGAGTTAGAGAAAGTAAGTTCCATACTAAACAAGGGAAGAAAAAATTCATCTTACTTTATACGACGTTATATCCCTTCTTTCCGGGAGCGGGACTTGGAGAGAATCAAAAAAAGGTTGCAGAAGAAGGGTTATCTGCCGCCCAAGGAATTGGCAAGGATTGAGAGAAAGTTGCGGGAATTGAAAGAGAAGAATTGAATTCTTAGGGTTTTTGATCAGAAATTACAAAGAAGAGTAGTTATAAGAAATACCTTTGCCAAAATAGGGGTTCAGCACCTAATTTTTGAAGAAGAACTTGTGTGCAAAAGCCCATTTTACTTCTGTCCTTGTCTCTAAATTTTTCTAAAGGATCAACAAAAATCACTTCAGAAAAATCGTCTCCATTTGGGGTGATGTTTCCGCCATTATATCTTGCAAAGTAATCAGTCATATGCAGCAAATAGTCTGTCTGCTGTCCTTCTTTTGTTCCAATGACATCTTCCAAAACAATATCAAGATTTAGTTTTTGCTTCACTGCATCTGTTAATTGCCTTCTTACTTCATCATCAGAGATAGGCCCCTTAACAGGTTTACCATTACAATCTTTAACATACGTTGATGGTAAGGATAAAACATTGGGAAAAGGACGTTTTGTAGGTGCTCGTCTGGCTAATAAGACTAGGCCTTCATTATTATAAATTATTGCTGATGCTGCGTATTTTTGTTCCATAGTAACTGTTTTTCAGAGTACTTTAAAAGTCTATCTTAAGAGATTAAATGACGATTGACTATTTTTACTAAAAAACAACAACCTTACAAGAACAAGGCAATTTAGTAGCAGCTCTTTGTAAGGCTTCTCGGCTTGCTTTGAGATCTTTCTTTTCTACCCGTAATTCAAAGACGGTTTGTCCTTCTTTCATTCTTGCAGCACAGCCGATAGTTTTACCGTAGGACATCTTCATACCGGTACTCATACGGTCTGCTCCTGCTCCAGAAGCTAAAGGGTTTTCTCGTAGAACGTGAAAAGGATATACTTTTAAGCGTAAATGAAAATTCTTGCCTAGGTTTTTTTCCAGGTAACGGTTAGAAACAACTCTTGCTGATTCTAATGATTCTTGTCGGATATTCATAGCTCTCTGAACATTAAGCTTGAGGGTAGTATCATATTCCTTGTTAGCAGTTCCCATGTCAAATCTGACGATCTTCATATGCGGGAAACCGCCGCGCACATAGTTCTGTTTAGTGTACTTACTGATCCGAGTGTAGGGCCTTTCCAAATTTTGGTAGGCTGAAAATTTCCGAAGGCGTGCCATGAAGCTGAAAAATTAGAGCTTATTTATAAACATTTCCAATCTCATTAAGAGGTGTAAATCCTCAATTATTGAGGCAATTGCACTGGCTGTCCGGGAGCGACCCAATCTAAATCTGGTATCTGAGGATTTGCGCTTCGAACGTCTTTCAACCAGTCTTGAAAATCCTGATTTCCGCCACGCTCCTTAAATAATTTTACAAAAGTGTCTCCTTTCTGAATAGAGTAAACTGTTTTTGAAGGATCAATATTAGGAATAGGTTTTACCTTTAGTACCGGGTGTGCAATTACTTCGACAGGTTCAGTTACTGGAATTTTGTAAGCTGGTCTTTGAGAGGATGCTTCTTGAGAGGAAGCTTTAGCATAGGGTTTTGTTTCTTTTATTTGTGGCGCATCTACGCTCATGGAGAGGGAAGCGCGTTCTTCTAAAGCATTAACATTCGGTACAGATGAATTGAAATAACTGTATCCTATTCCCGCGACAGCTGCTCCGAAGCCAGCAACAACGAGAGCAGCTTTTGCAAATGAACGTAAGGGATTAGAGGTACTTGTTCTTTTGATAGAGAAGTAAGAAGATTCTTTCAATGGCTTCAGAACAGAAAGTGCCACGTCAAGTTCATCAACTTTCGGAGCAACATACGCAGGAACTGGTTCGTCGAGTCCTAATTCAGAGAGATCAACTTCTATTTCAGTAGTTTGTATTTCTGGAGCGTTATCAATTATTTCAATATCCTCTGAAGATAATTCTGTGATATCTTCAACATTTGTATATTGAACTGGAAGTTTTGCTTCTTGAGGAGACTTAGATGTTGCCAATAAATCATTCAAATTAGCCATAGCAGTATCAAAATTAGCCAGTTCTTCTTTTATACCATTGAGAGTATTCTCAAATTTTTGGTATAAATTATGCAATTTTTCATCTTGAGTACGATCTAGTCCTATCGCCCTTAATAATCTAAGTCTTTTCTGGGCAGCTTTTAGTACTTCAGGAGAATATTCTGCTCTTTCTAGCAAGTCAACGGATAGTTGGACTTTTTCCTCTACTGTGTATTTCTTATTTGAGTCATCAAATAGAGGAAGATCAGCAAAAATATCTCCTTTCGTTCTGGTACTTTGATAAGTGGAATTAAATCTTTTTCTTGTTTCAAGAGCTTTCGCCTTTTCTGCTTCAACAATTAAACCATTCAAACCATCAACAAGAGGGAAATGTTCTTGAGTGTAAACAGCTTGTTCTTCTACAGATGAAGGATAATTCTCTGCAATAACAGCGCTAACTTTTTCTTCGATTTTTCTAAGCTCTGATAAAGTGTAACCAGGTAATTTTCCTTTAGCAAGATTAGTACCAACCATAGAAACATAATCTAAAGGATCTAGATAATCAGCAAGGTTATCTCTAGGTGAAAGAAATTCTGATAGTTCATTTTTTGTATTTGTGTCGTAAGTGTTCATTTCTTTCTTGACCCCGGATTCAGCACCCTTTTAGGGGGGAGTTGTGTTTTTATTACGTGGGAAGCTTGGTAACTAGCACTACCAATTGGTGAAATAAGTGAATTAGCGTGCAATTTTCGCAACTGATTTAATACTTCTTGCGCATGCCGTCCATACATACTATTATGATAGGGGTCTGCACGAATTATTCCATAAACCCCACTCATAGCACTTACTACTTTCCATAACTCAGTTGAATTACGTCCAACATATTCTCCCCGAGAATGTCTTTCTTCAACTTGGAGGAAATGTTCAATATGTTCATTAGGTTTAGGTGGAGTGGTGCTAGCCCTATATTCCTCTAGGTTGACATCAACTTCAGGTTCAGTAGTATTTTTATAAGTCATTTTTCTTACCCCGTTTTCTATTCTTATTGAGCGGGGGATTTATAAACTTTTCGCTATTTTAATCACTTAGAAGTGGTTAATATCCAATTAAGGGAAGAACCTCTTTACCGTATTTTTCAAAGGTCCAAATAAAGAGTTTCTCTCGATAGCCGGTTGGTATTTGTTTAAATTTTCATAAAAAGCGTCAGTTTCTGTGCTCTTTTAGTATCCAATCCTGATTTGGTTGGAGGCACATAATCAAGCCAGGTGAAATCATCGTGCTCAAAATCATAAGCAGTGGTATCTGGTTCGATATAATCGATAATATAATTAGAACTGGAAGCAGCTTTTTCCCATCTAGGTGCGTTGCTGGAGTCGGGGTCAATTATTTTAATCTCCCTCTCAACCGGCTCCACTACAGTTGCAGAAACACTAACTCCAGCCGAATTGGAATCAGCATAGGCAGTACTATTTATTGAGAGTCCAGCAATGACTGCTACCAATGTTGGCTTTATCCTTTGGAATGTTGCTTGATACATTTTTGATCTTTATTCCTATTTTTGCATTTATATAAAAAGATTACCTAAGAATTAAACTTTACTAAAGACAATTAATATTTCAGAATACTGGTCTGGCCTTTGCGCTTTCCTTCTGGAACTTCTTTTATCTCCTCACCTACTTGCTTTTTTACACTTTCCGCGACTACCTTACCAAGAAGCTGCGATAGAGTAGTAGGATCAACTTTCTTTATTTCCCCAAGATCTTTAATTCCATGAGAATACAATTTTCTGGCTCTGACCCGGCCAATTCCCCGCAATTTCAACAAAGGCAGGAGTTCTTCTCTCACTCCATATTCAATTTGCATCCGTAGTTTTCGAATGTATTTCACTGCCAGCTTATGTTCCTGCAATAAAGCCAATTCTTCAGAAGCATATAATAACCAATCGGCAATCTCTTGTTTGATGCGTATCTCTCCAGGACGAATGTCATACTTCTCCAGCAGGTAATCCTCATCTTTCTCATCAATCCAGCCTTCAAAGAATACTGCTGTTTTGATAGAACAGATAAAATCTTCATATTCTATATCGTACGCGCTAGGCTCTTCTTTAAGCAAAGAACCATATCTTTTGGTGAGCTCTTCCTGAATGGTGTCTTGCTCTTTACTTTTCACCCGAAGCAAGGGCCGCATTTCCAGGGTATGAGATATCATTTGCAGGAGAGAAAAATTATTTTTTGTGACATCAAATAGAGTTATACAGTCTAAGATATGCCGGGCAGTCAATGGATCAAGATATAATTCAGAGACTCTTTTTCCAATAGGGGTTGAACGTAATTTTTCCTGGTTAAGTTCGTTTGCAGAAACAAAACCGGCATTGGCAGCTCCAACCATAGTTATGAAGCCCCATTCTTCAAGCAAATGCAGCATTTTTTCCATAATGCTTTCTAACTTTTGCATATCTTTAAACTGATGCGCCCAAAAAGTTTTGGTAAAAAATTCTTTCATAGAAGTCCTGTCTCTAATTATTCCAGAAGAGATTAAGGAAAGAAGATAAGTTCGCAAGACAGGTTCAACTGCTAGTTTTGAATAAATCGCTTCCGGCTTACCAAGAATGTAACGATCATGGATCTCTTCTTTTTCTGCTTCATCTTTAGCGATACAGATTGCTTCCCCATACTTTTCATATTCTGGTCTTCCGGCACGCCCAGCCATCTGCAGGTACTCTAATACTGGGATCCAATCCATGCCCCAGCTTCCAGAAAAACGCTTCAATGATTTGATGATAACTCTAAATACCGGAAGCGACAAGCCTGCGGCCAAGGTCGGAGTGCAGCAGATAATTTTTATTTTTCCCGTTCTAAATTCATCTTCAATCAATTCTTTCTGTTTTTGCAACAAACCAGCGTGATGAAAAGCAACCCCTTTCTTAATGGTATGAGATAATTTTCTACATTGTTTTGTGGGGGTGGAAGCCGCCTTGAGAATTTCTTGTTCCATTTCAGGGAGAGAAAAAGCAGTCAGTTTAGCTATTTCTTCGGCGGTCTTTTCAGCGCTGGCCCTGCTGGGGGTAAAGATAATAGCTTGCTTGTTTTGTTCTAAAGTTTGCAGGGCTAATTTCAGAATAGGATCCACTTTTATGCTGGAAGGAAAGGATTTTATTAAGGTTGTGGAGAAGAATCTCTAAGTTGTTTTGTACTATCACAACAACTCTCGCTTTAAAATTTGGTGAGCACTATTAATCTCTTTAAACCTTTCCGTGTCCCCGCCAGGCATATCCGGATGATTTTTTTTCGCTAAACTTTTATATCTTGCATTGATAACGCCAATATCGATAACATTCTGCTCAACTCCTAAAATAGCTCGTGCTTCTTTACGTTTTTCTTCAACGTCAGGCCTTTCTAAAAATGCGCTTATAAATTCTTCAGGAGTTTTCTGTCCTGCAAGCAAGGCCTTAACTTCAAGATCAATGACCTTAAAAACAATATAGAGGTTTTCCACATGTTTCTTAGAGATCTTATAGCTGTAATATAAGTGATGGCCATCAAGATACCAAGAAACAGACGCCGGTGCACTGCGAAAAGCGCTTACTTCATGTTTGATATCAATATCATCTTCGGTGAGACCGAGTTTTCCTAGCACTTCAATAATACTATTTTTATATTGCACTGCTCTTCGGTCATACGAATCTCTAATGATGATAGGGGTGATATCGTGTCCTTTAATTGTAATTGTTGTCATGGGATAGTAACATTGAAAATAAACCCCCTACTTATAAATATTGGTGACGTAAAGGCTCAGTAGAAAAAGTAGGTTAGCACATGAAATGAAGAAACCACTTCATTTCTGTGCAGAAAACTGATAGTTTTCAGTTTTCTTGCATCATCAGGTCAAAGCTTTTATGGTTAAACTTTGAGCTGACAAGAGGGTTGTCTCTTACGGGG
>DATDTA010000070.1:0-10870 GCA_035291085.1 Candidatus Nanoarchaeia archaeon
TTGCTTCAGCATCTCTGCCGGCGGCAACTCTTCCTTCTCCAAGAAGATAAGAAGAAACTTGGATCAAACCAAGCTCCTGAACTGCCTCGATACCATCAGCAACACCAGTTCTTCCAGTTTTGTGAAAAGGAGTACCTCTTACTTCAACAATCAGGCCATCTTGGTCAAGTCCTTTTGCAAGTAAAACAGTAGCAGTTGTCATTGTGAATCACCTTTGTATAGAGGATTTTGAAAAACCCATTCAAAATCCTTCTTAGAAGGCTTTGCTGAGCTTAAAGTCTGCGATGAACGTGGGTTATTCAAAGCCTTCTATAGTCTACTCAGCAAATTAGCTCCATATTTTTAAACCTTTCGCCACTTTTTAGTAGTCTACATCTCCATTCCCGAATTACTTTGAGACATCTCTTGTTTTCGGCCCATTCCGCTGATGCTCATCAACGATTAAGTTACTAATGAGATAGTAAAATTTAAATATATTGGTAACAATTCATACCACGTGGTAGAAAAATCGACCAATAACTTGGTGAGTATAATCAATCTCTTCAGATCAAACTATTTGGCGCAATTTCATGTTAGAGGAATGGCTAAATTAACTACAAAAAGCCATGTAACTCTTTTGCCCCATCTTAAAGCGTTGGAAAAAGATAAAGTTCTTGTTCATAAAACAATTGGAACAAATAAAGTTTACTCATTAAATTTTGAAAATATCATCACTAAGAACTATTTAACTCTTTCAGAGACCGTTGAAACCACGGCATTTTTGGAACAAGTATTCCTTATTAAAAAGATTACTAAAGAAATTTTTAACTTAAATCTGCCTGGAACAATTATATTATTTGGTTCTTATGCAAAAAAAACATTCCACGAAGATAGCGACATTGATCTTTTTTATCTAGGTCAAGTAACTGATAAAGAAATTCAAAATATTAAAAACATTGGCAAGACTTATGGAGAAACCATTAATGTTAAGAAATCGACGTTAAAAAATTTTGAATTAGGACTTAGAAAAAAAGACCCTTTGATTATAGAAATCATTAAAAATCATATCCTTCTGCAAAACCATGAGCAATTTGTTAATGCTCTCTGGAGGTATTGCGATGAAAGAAGATAAAGATCCAAAAAGTCATGTCTCATGGTGTTTCAAACAAAAACGAGGTATCAAATTAGAGGAACCGAATAACAATCTTTGCAATGTTTACATTAAGAAAGCAAAAAGCAGTTTGAATATGTTAGAATCTGCTACTGAAAAAGATGAAATCGACTGGATTTCAACTACGGCTTACTATGCTCGTTATTTTGCTTTCTACGCACTACTCCAAAAATGTGGAATAAAGTCAGAGATACATGATTGCACTATCTCACTTATGCACTTTCTCTTTGTTGATGAAAATTTAATTGAACAGCATTTTTACAACGAACTACAGTTGGCAAAAGAGTTACGTGTTGATACTCAATATTATGTGACGGAAGAGATTGATTTGAGTAAACTGAAGAAAGATTCAGAGACAGCAAGAAGCTTTGTTCTCGGGATGGAAGAAGTGATAGAGAACATAACCGAAAAACAAATCAGTATAATTAGGAATAAACTAAACGCCCGCCCTTGATTCTCTACATCCCCATATCCATATTTCCTCTCGGCATCTCCTGCTTCTTGCCCATGATCACATCATCTATGCGTAAAATCATTTCTGCTACTTCTGCTGCGCTGCTTAAAGCCAAAGTCTTAACCTTCAATGGCTCAATAACACCTTCTGCCCAAGCATCCATCACACCGCCGGTAAAGACATTCACACCAGCTCGAACTTGTCCGTTATCATGTGCAGCTCGCAATTGAGTAAGAACATCAATCGGATCCAAACCTGCGTTTTCTGCCAGCGTTCTGGGAATCACTTCCATCGCTTCTGCAAAAGCTTGTACTGCTAACTGTTCTCTCCCCTTCAATGTTCCAGCGTATTTTCGTAATTCTTTCGCCAAGGCCATTTCAGTTGCTCCCGCTCCCGGAACAACTGCACCATCACGTAAGGCAGCAGCAATATCGCCCAAGGCATCAGTTACTGCCCGTTTGATCTCTTCTACTACATGTGAAGTCCCACCACGAACCAGCAAGGTAACTGTTTTGGCATTGGAACATTTCTCAACGAAAATCATCTCTTCATCGCTGATCTTTTCTTCTCTAACCAAACCAGCAGTTCCCAAATCTCCAATATTTAGTTCCTTCCAATTGCTGACAATTTTTCCGCCAGTTGCTCGCGATAATTTTTCCATATCACTTTTCTTAACTCTGCGCACCGCAAACATGCCTTTCTTGGCCAAGAAATGTTGAGCAAGATCATCAATACCTTTCTGACAAAATAACACTGTCGCTCCTGTCGCAGCAATGGTTTCCACCATATTCCGCAAGGTCTTCTCTTCCTGGTCTAAAAACATATTCAACTGCATCGGATCAGTTATTTGTATTTTTGCATCAATTTCCGTATTTTTAATTTCTAAAGAAGCATCGAGTAAAGCAACTTTCCCATCTGCGATTTGTTGGGGCATAGAAGCATGAACTTTTTCCTTATCCAATACCAAACCCTGTACTAACTCACTTTTTTCTACACTTTCACCGACAATTGTTTCCACTTTGACATCATTCAACTCAAACTTTCCATTAACTGCAACACTTTTTACCGCCTGCAATATCAATTCCGCAAGAAAATCTTTATTGGTTTCCGCGCCTTTTCCGGTCATGGCGGTAATAGCAATATTTTTTAGTATGCTATCATGCTCAAGAGAAACTTTTTCTGCCAATTTTTTCAAAATCTGCTGAGCCTGCACTTCTGCTAATCTATATCCTTTAGCCAGCACAGTAGGATGAATTTCCTGATCCAGCAAATCTTCTGCTTTTTTCAATAATTCCCCAGCAATGACCACTGCCGTAGTAGTTCCGTCACCTACTATATTTTCCTGTGTTTTGGCGATTTCTACTATCATTTTCGCAGCCGGATGCTCTATCTGCATTTCTTCCAGAATCGTAACCCCATCATTGGTAACAATCACATCGCCAGCAGCATCGACGATCATCTTATCCATCCCTTTCGGACCGAGAGTAGTTCTGACTGTCTGCGCTACCGCTTTCGCTGCCGCGATATTGTTGCGCTGCGCTTCCCTGCCGGTAGTCCTTTTGGTATCTTCAGGCAGAATAAAAATAGGCTGGTAACTATTGTTATTAGACATAGAATAGCTTTGAGGGAAGTTTTTATAAAAGTTATGAAACCCCTGTAGAATCTCTTATCGCTTCACTGCAGCGGGATTTTCCACAATAAAATCGTATTGCCGCAGTAACATTTCCAAACGTAATTGTTGTGTAGTCGCCAGCTGATTGAAATCTGGAACCAAATGCACCCACAAATCAGGACTTTTTTGAAAATATTTCTGAGTTTCCTTAACTACAAGCAAAGGCAAAATTTGATGAGTTTCGATAAGATAAAAATGGGGAATATCGCCTACTCTCGCTTGCCCCATGCAATTCCATTCTACTAATTCCCCTAATTTATAGATAGTATGCCAAACTTTTCCAAAAATCTCTCGAGCAAAATGTGTTTTTCCAACCTTATAAAAACCATCAATAACCACTAAAGGCAAGTTTTGCTCACCAGCAACAATTCTTGAAGCAACGGCTTCAATACCTTGTTCATAAGATAAGAAAGAAGGTGTATGAGTCATTCTTTGTTTTTCATTCAAAGTTATAAATTGCTTCTCTATAGGCAACATATAGAAAACCTCTCCTCTCCACCATAACAATCTTTATTAAGCAAAAACTCCAAAAAGCGGAAAGGGTGGATTATAACGAAAGAACGGAGTTCTTTCGGAATATAGCTCGCCATCGCATAAACTAAGGATACAAAAAATATCGTACGCTCGCTATATGGCAAGAATCATTTTCTTAGGCACAGCAGGAAGTTCAGCAGTAGTCAGTAAGCAATTGCGCTCTTCGGGTGGTATTGTGCTACAAGTAGGTGACTTGCAATTTCACATCGATCCTGGTCCTGGCGCATTAAACAAAGCCAAGGAATATGGCATAAATCTCCATAACACTACTGCTGTTCTTGTTTCTCACAATCACATTAACCATTGCAACGATTTAAATGCAGTTGTCGATGCCATGACCCATGGCGGAATAGAACATCGCGGCATTGTGTTAGCCAGCAAGTCAGTGTTGCAAGCTTCAGACAAACATCATCCTTTCCTAACCAAATACCATCAAAGTTTAGTAGAAAAAATAATTCCTGTAGAAAAAAATCATAAAATAGGACTAGAACTGGTAGAAATTCATGTCCTTTCAGCAGAACACACTGATTCCAGCGCAGTAGGATTCAAATTTTTCTGCCCAAAATTTACCTTGGCATATACTGGCGACACTCAAGTAACCCCGAAGTTGTTAGAAGAATTAACCGGCACCGATTTGCTAGTCCTTAATGTTCCCTATCCTGGAGAAAGCGGCACGGGCATGAATTTAGATGTTAACGCTGCCGTACAGATTATTTCTCACGTCAAACCTAAAATGGCCATTTTAACTCATTTCGGATTGCAGATGTTAAAAGCAGATCCGATTATGCAAGCCAGAGAAATACAACGTATTACTGGTATTCAAACCATTGCTGCCCACGACGGATTAGCCATCAGCCCCGGAGCAAGTCCAAACCATTCTCCGGTTAAGGGATTTGATTAAAATGGGTATTCAAGATGAATTTAACTTATCAAGGCATACTTAGTGATGTCAGAAGACAAAATTATGTTGAAGTGCCTCTTCCAATAACGAAGGAGAGACTCGATGAGGCAGCCCAGTACTTTTTAGATTTCTTAACCTTACCTCAGCAAGTAAAAGATACTTTTCGTGTTTTTGTTAATAAAGATGATCCAAGAACTGCTGCTGGATATGTCTCAAAGAAAAGAGCAGAAGGAGAGAGCGATGACAAAGAATACTTTAATTATCGAAAGATTAGTGAGCTTTTACTGCAAAATCCGCTAAGAAAAAACAGAGGTAATCAGAAAGTAGAAAATTTCTTTAATTCTGCAAAGAATATTTTCGGAGAAGCATCAGAAGTTTTAGAGCAAGTAATAAGTACGCTCGATCAATATCACCCCGGCATTCATGCTAAGATATTTTCCCAAAATGCCGAGAAGCTGCTTTGCTTGCGTTTTGTAAAATATAATCCAGTAGGAAAAGGAGAATTTCTTGCTAAAGCACATTATGATAGCGGCTCATGTGCACTTGCTCTTGCTGAAAGTGCACCGGGATTGAGAGCGGGAAAAAATGGTCAAAGTTTGAAAGAAATAGTGCGCTCTGGGAATACTGGAATTTTTATGCCTGCTTTTACCTTCGCAGAAGATATCTGTTCGGAAGAATTCACAGCTACTTGGCACGATGTAGTGCAAAAAAGCGAAGATCTATTAAGCGAAACAGTTGCACGCTGGGCATTAATTTTATTCGCGGACACTAACCCGGAACGTAACAGCAGCTACGACGATACCCATACAGCAAAAACTGAAGGAGGACAACATGAATCTTGACTTACTACTCTTACAAAGAGAAGAGTTGCCAATTCTTCACGGAACAAGTTTTTATGTTCCTATTCACCCTGATCTTTTGAAAGAGGACATACGACTAGATCCAGAAATTGCTAAAGGAGTTTTTCCTCAAGCAGCGCAAGAATACCATCAAGATCTTGCAGCCTACATAGAAACTATGCAGGATGAAAAAGAAAAGAAATGGTACAAAGAAGTCTTCCATAAAGATCCAACAGTACAAACTGAGCATGGAAGGCAGAGTGTTCTTAATGGAATGTGGGAAGATCTGGCATTTACAACAGATACCGGTTTTGCTCATGCTCTCTCTATCAACAGAAACGTGGGTGGAACATTATTTTTCAATGGAGAAGATAGACAATGTACTAGAAGTTATGTTTTTCCCCCAATAGTTAATTTTACTCCAGAAAAATTTGAAGCCTATGCTGTAAAGGAAACAAGTTTGGCTGAGTTATCAACAATTAAAACAAAAGGAGTGTATGTAAATGCCTACGATCAGCACAATATCGATCACTATCCTGGCGCATTATTTCTCAGAAATTGGGCCATCTTGTATTTGAATGCAGCTCTGAAAGAATTACATCAAAGAAAACAGCCGGAACCCCGAATAGGAGGATGCGAAGACTTTTGATAATTTTATTATAATAATCCAATCAATAAAACAATTCCCAGTGCAATAAAACATCCTGCCGAGATGAAAGGCATGGCTGGATAGAATTTATTCTCTTTTCCTTTCCACAATAACATTCCCAATCCCAACAATGCGCCGAAAGGAATGATCAAGCTCTGCCACAATCCTAATTCTTTCAACACCACACCGGCGAAGATCAGAGGAAATCCTATGTCTCCACCGCCTAAAATAGCAACCCTGACTTTCTTCATTTTCAGACCTGCTTTGGCCTTACCCAATTTTACTTTTCCTAACTTATATGGCAGCATTAATCCGGCAAAGATTTTCGCCTTAGCTTGCGATTTGGCTAAAGCGATCATATGCTTAGATTTCCACACCGCATAAGCATCATAGCCAGAGATGAGGATGAGCAAAATAACCACAGAAAACAAGCTGAAGAGTGGCACAAAAATTGCTGCCAAGCCACCGTAAATAAATAACTCCGTAATATTATGCACAAACACATTTGGCCGAAAGACTTTCCACAACGCAAATACTCCCGCCATAACCAAGGCCACTATTTTCGGCAGAAATGCGTCCCAAGCAATGGTTAACGCAAAAAATGCTGCTAATAGAAACCAGCCCTTCCAAATCCAGATCAAATTATATTTCATTAACAAGAACAGAAAACCAGTACCGATCAAGATCGCAATGATGATGGGAATAAATGACGTTTTCTCTTGCACTGGAGGTCGTTCGCCGAGGGGTAAATCCTTAAATTCTGTTTTTCCGGTTTCGGCGCTTTTAGAAACATCGATATAATTATACAGAATTGCAATTCCGATAAACTGGGCTAGAAGAAAGGTCGATAATAAAATAATCGTCATGGTAATATTGTGCTTCATACCAGAAGGAAAGAAAGAATGTTTATATTACTTTTGTCGTGAGCCACTGTTAAATAAGATTTTTAAATCGACTATTGTCGAAAACAATACATGTTCGAAATTCCGACCGTAAAGATTGAACTATACCACCAAGATCGTGCTAGGTTTGCCCAACAGTTAGGTCAAGCGCTAGAGCACGTTGGAGTGGCGCAAGTAAATAGAGTAAGACAAGATTTGGTTGATCAATTATATAAAAAAGCAGAAGAAGTGTTTGATGAATGTGCGCCCTTTAGGGCCGGACTGGGAGACCCAGGATATTATGCAGAAAATACCTCTATGAAAAATATCGGATATATCACCAGAGAAGTTCTAGCTATAAAATTTCTGAGAGATTTTCCGAAGTTCAGGCAAGAGGCGGAACAATTTCAGAGAGGATTGCAGGTAATCGCGCAAAGAGTACTAAATGCCTTAAGTATGTATCTAGAAACAGAAGTATTCACAGTTATTGATGACCCCAACTTGGTCTTTTTCAGATATCCAGTTCTCTCAGCTGAAACGAAGGAAAGAATACAAAAGCAAGATCACTTTGAATACGGAAAACCACTTTTACTAAATCCCCATGAGGATGATGAGAACATTATTCTTTTTCCGACTGCCACCCAACCAGGGTTGGAAGGATTAATCGGCGAAGAATGGGTGCCATTAAATCCAGAACCAGGACATTGCCTCATCATACCGGGAAAAGGCCTTTATCAGCAAATCAGGAGAATAAAACCATTAAAACATCAAGTGAGCATACCTCCAAACTCTGTTCTACCTAGGCTAGCAATGGGGCTGGGGTTTTAGGATGGAGATTCCGACAGTAAGAACAGAATTATATCGGGAAGACCGAACAAGCTTTGCACAGCAAATAGGTACAGCCCTAACAACAGTCGAAGTTTTTCAGATCGATGGACTGAATCAACCACAAGTAGATGAGCTCTACGCCATGTCTGAAGAAGTATTTGATAGATACCTACATACTTTCAAAGAAGGAGACCATCTTCCTGCTGAATACCGATATGAAAGAATAAGGGGCAATAACTACTTGCACTATCAGCAGACTTTAGTCCTCACTTCACCAAATTTAATTATGGGTAACCAGAGATTCAAATACCTTGCGAAGAGAGTAATGGATAATTTTGCCGAGATTTATCAGGAAATTGCAGTCGGTTTGAATTTGTTTTTGACGGACAGCCATCACAATCCAATCTCGGTAGCGGGGGCTACAGAAGATCCAATCATAGTACGGTATTTATCTGGACAAGAGAGAGAAGATAGAAACGAAGATGTTACTTTAGTGAAAGAACACTGTGACGGAAGAAAAATAACTCTCTCTCCAAAAGCTACTAAGCCCGGTCTGGAAGGCTTCATCAACGATGAATGGGTTCCTTTAAGCCCAGAATCAGGCCATGTGCTGGTCTTTGCTGGAGATCCTCTCAAGAAAAAAATAAAGCCATTGGTGCACAGAGTAAGAGTTCATTTCCCATTCACAGAATCAAGAACAGCTTTGGTATACGGATGATTCTGAAATGGAGATCCCAACTGTTAAAATTGGGTTGTATAAGGAAAATCAACCAGAATTTACACATCAAATTAAACAAGCCTTAGAGAATATTGGAGTTTTGCAAATTAATGGGTTAAATCAACTATTAGTTGATTGTCTCTATGAATACATACAAAAAAATATTACCAAGTTCCCTCCCGAAAGAAAATATCTAGGAAAATGTTTCTATCAACATAATTTTTACCTTCTTCCTTCTGAAAATCTAAGAGAATCCACTGAAGATAAGCCGGTGGCAGAAAGAGATTTTGTAGATAGCTTAATGAGAACAATAAATATAAATGTATCTGAAATTGTAGATACTGTGTATGATCACGATGATTTTTCTTATCTAAAAATAAAATATCCTGAACCAATTTTAATAGGATATCGTAAAGGACCTAAAATGATTTCTCGGGACAACAGAAAGAAAATGATGATTAGAGAACATTCTGATAACACAAGATTTACTTGTGCTGCTTCTGCCTCCGCTCCCGGATTGGAAGGCCTTTTCAAAGGTCGCTGGGTACCATTGCAGCCTGAACCAGGGCACATTTTACTTTGGGGAGGAAAAGACCTGAAGCTATATTCTAATGGTAAAGTAAAACCATTATTCCATCGTGTCCTATATCCTGCTTCAGAACGCTGGGCACTATTGTTTGTTTAGTCACTCAAAACCAACATAACTTCTTTCCACTTCCTCCCGTTTACTCCGTTTCACAAATTCAGAAAACAAAGGAACTTTCACCGGCACTGCAAATCGAGTAAATATCGATGAAACCAACGCTTCGCCTTTATCCAAAGAAGCAATATTTCGGTTATCCTGCGATAAATCTTGTGGTGATGATTCAATCACCGCCTGCCGTTCAGAACCCATTTCGATTCCCAGAATGATTTTCGTATTCATGTTTGCTAAGATCGGTTTAGGAATCTCTGAAGGGAGCTGGGTAATCGCGATCAAGCCAACTTTAAACTTTCGTCCTTCGCGTGCAATAGTATCAAAGACGTTACCGCCTTGTTCTAAGACATTCTTTCCCAGCACTCGAAGCGCCTCTTCCAGTACTACCGACACCACCGGCTTCTCATCCAGCAAACCGATTCTCTTATAATACCGATATTTGTCAAAAATCTCGTTGGTTACCAGACTTCCAATTAGGATCTCCACTGCTCCAGAAAAATAGCTGGTATCAACGATAACCATTTTTCCCTGCTCTAGATCCTGACAAATTTCTGCTAAGGTATTTTCACCCGCAACCATATCAAATATTCCCTGACAAGAAAGTTGTCCGTTATCAAAATCTAATCCTAACAGCGATATCAACTTACGTTTCACTACGGCAATAGTATCTTCATGAAAGCGCACATTTTCGATTCTCTCTTCCTTCAAAACATTCAAAATCCAATTCTGTCCAAACTTCTTGTAATACACTTGTAAACACTGCCGCTGCGGATCAGTTAAACCGATCGCACCTTGAAAATGATCCGGTTTTAATTTGTTGATATTAATCTTCAAAGTTCTGGCTCCTACCGGAGGTTTTACCGGAGTATAATAACTCACTCTATTTGCGGCAGGATGATCTTTCAACCCTAGGCCAGTACGACCATAATACTCATCATGCGGATCTAACACTAACATTCCCGCATAATCCTTCTCCAGCACATCCCATAAGATACAACTCATCAAATTACTCTTGCCCTTGCCAGTGCTCGCAGGAATTAATACATGATGACTCAGCACTTCTTTTCCTGGCAAGAGAATATCAAAATCAAGTTCCTTGCTGCCGCTTCTCAATTTTCCTAAAAAAAGTGGATGCAATGGTTTGGTAATAAAAGAAAGATCCTCTTTGCTTATTTCGCGGACAGTTGAAAAAAACGACGGTAACTTTTTACAAATTTTACTTCCCTGAGCGATATTGAGTACGGGCTTCAACAACGCTAACTGATAATTTCTCAGCTTCTCATCCATGATCGTAAAGCTTCCCTCCTCTAAATTCATTCCTGCCACCATCTCTAAATTTTGCTGGGAGATCTGGCTGCCATAGACTAAATCGTATACCTGAAGAATGAATTTTTCCCCAGCATTATCAATAACTGCCAATTCCCCGATTTCCAGAGAAGAATCAGCTTTTACCCTTACTATAATCTTAGAAAAGTCACCGGAAACAACTTGGCCTTTGGTCATAAGAAGAAGCTGAGTTGATTATTTTTAACTATTTGGATACTTGA
>DATDTA010000071.1:0-5810 GCA_035291085.1 Candidatus Nanoarchaeia archaeon
ACCATTTAGTTTAAATTATTTTCCTAGTAGAATTATCGAAGTTTATTCTTCCAACAAAATCCTAACAATTGCAGCATAAGCTGGTCTGGCTATCAACACTCCCACGGACATACCTACTATCGTAGTCAGCGCGAATCCTTTCAACAATCCTGCACCGGCCCAGAACAAGGGAATCAAACTGCCTAAGTTAATCACATACGCTCCCATGATGATAAACAAAGCATTCTTGATCCTGGTCTTCCAATCAAGAGCTTCAGCTTCTTTCCGTAAAGTCTCGTCGGTGATAACAATAAAATGATTCATGCCTGTTCCTACTACCACAATCAATCCCGCGATGGAAGCCAGATCCAGATTCCATTTTGCTAAAGCGGCAAATCCTAAAATTAATACTAACTCGCTCAGCATAACTAATAGCATTGGAAAAATAATAACTACCTTTCTATAACGGTATAACACGACTCCTGATACCGCAACTAAAGCTAGTACGCCAACCAACATCACATTCTGTAAAAATTCCTTCCCTAAATTCGGAGAAATAGTATCTAGCTTTGCCACTTCTAATTTCACTGGCAAACTTCCTGTAAGAAGAACAGTCTGCAGCTTTTTCATATTTTTTAGCGCATCATTAACTGCATCTGCTTGAGCTATTCCTGCGCCAGAACCAGAAATCTGTATGTCAGTGGTAGTACTTCCCTTTAATTCACATCCAATACGCAACCTATCTACTTCCACATCATCAAGATACAGAGCTAAATCTTCAGCTAAATAACAGCTACCTTGCTCGGAAATAGTCTTTAGATTTTTAGTAATAAGAGCGTGATGTTGTGCTGCTTCCGGGCTAAGTGAAATTTGAAATGCAAATCGGCAATGGTAGCCTGCATCAAACTGCTGGCAGCCTAAGTAGGGGTCAATACCAGAACAATCCGCACTTCTGCAAACATAGGTAATATCTTTTTTTCCGCCAAAGAAAACAGTTTCATTTCCTACCTTTGCTTCAAATTTACCTTGTTTTGCCAGCAACTCTTGGATTTCATCTTCGGTTACGCCAGCAATTTCAATCAGAATAAAATCATTTCCAGACAGGTCAGAAGCGCTGCGTACAACGATGTCGCGCAAACCATACACATTAAGCCGTTCTTTCAAACTATCGACAGTTGTTTCCAAATCCTCCTCAGAAATGCCGCCCACCGGCTGCAACAATACTCTTGTTCCACCTTCTAAATCTAATCCCATTCGCAGATTAGAGAAAGATGCTTCTTTAACTTTGATGCCTAAATCTACCTTCCCGTTGCTGCTTTGTGGAGCAAGAAAAGTATACGCTTTTTCATTTGTTTCTAGACGTATGGTTCTATTCGCCTGAAGTTGAGAGACCACAGCATAATACTCTTCAACAGTATTCGTTTCCTCACCGTTTACCGAAAGTATGCGCTCCCGAGCTGTAGGTAGAACTTTGGAAGCAGGATTGCTTAAGCCAGCTTCCGCCACGGAAGAATTTGCCAGCATAGAATTAATCTCGACACCTTCTGTTCCAAATATGTTCGGCCTGATTGCCAGTATCGAGAAAAATAACAATGTAACCAGTAGCAAAACCCTCCAGTTCAGAAAAATCTTTGTAATTTTATTTCCCATGGTTATTGCCCACTCGATTTATGTTTTTTCTCTAAATGCCAACGCAATATTCCAACATTTTGGATCCACGTCACAATGATATCAACTAATAACCCAATCAATAAAATAAGCATAATCTGTTTAACCACTTCGCTTTGCACAAAAATTAAAGCCACTAATACCGCTACCAGGGTAGTCTGAGTCATGGTCCAACCTGTTCTCAAAGCGCCATAAATCCTCTCTAATTCTGTCCCATCCTTGCGCTTGATTAGACGCGAAGAAATGATTACCTCTCCATCCACCGAATAACCTATCATCATCAGTAAAGCCGCAATGCCTGCAGGATGCAATTTCATCCCGGTCAAATTGAAAATAGCAAGAGTGATCACAATATCGCAGAATGCCGCCAAGATGACCATTAAGCTGGTAATAAAAATTCTGAAATACAAAATGACCATGATTCCCATCAGCAAAAAAGAAAATACCAACGCAATCAGCATCTGCCTGAAAAAATTCTTTCCCAAGGATGATCCCACTACTTCCACACTGTAATCTGCCTTCTGCAAGGCAAAGCGTTCCGAGACCGCAGCAACGAAAGTATCGATCTCTGCTTTGTCCTGCAATCCTGAATCAATCGCTGTGCCTGTGTTTTTGCCAGCCGAGCTTAGCGTACGCACCGACACCTCAGCAGTAGGAAATTCTTGCTGTAATGATCCCTCCAATTCATCGGAAGAGATAGAAAGATCTTTGGTGATGGTGATGGTAGAACCCCCTTTCAAAGAAATTCCCTTATTTACAAAATCACCAGTAGTAGCGTATTGTACACCTAGCTGTACCAAGGATAAAACTAAGAGCAAAAGCGGAATGATCATCAGCAGCTTATACTTGGTTTCGTAAATATGTTTAATCTTCTGAAGCATTTACTTTCAGCTCCACCGATGATATATAAAGATTATGCTAATTTGCCCGCACTGGTCCCCCACATAACATTTATATATTATCTTACTATAATCTCTCTCGAAAAGGTGAATGATTTGAAACTCATTGAGTTAAAAGAGGTTAGCAAGAGCTTTGGGAAGAATTCTATTCTAGGAGATGTAAACCTGATTATTGAAGAGGGGGATATTCTCGGCATCATTGGCCGTTCTGGCAGTGGCAAAACTACCTTGTTGAACCTTGTTGCTGGTTTTCTTGAGCCTAGCGAAGGCGAAGTATTACATCATTTCAAAGCTGCCCATGGTCCAGAAAGTTTGCACCAAAATCTGCACAAGATAAAAGATCTTATTGGTTACGCTCCCCAGCACAATTCATTCTATCCAAAATTAACTGTACTCGAAAATTTGTTGCATTTTGGACAGTTGTACAAATTACCAAAGGAAACTATCCTGAACAACATTAAAGGCTTGCTTGAAGCTACTGATTTATTATCACATCAAAACAAACTAGCAGAACACCTTTCCGGTGGAATGCAAAAAAGATTAGATATCGCCTGCAGTTTAGTCCATAAACCAAAAATCCTTGTCCTTGACGAGCCTACTGCTGACCTTGATCCGATGCTGCAGAAAGAGATCATGAATTTTCTGATTCAAGTAAACAAACAAGGGGTTACCTTAGTAATCGCCTCCCACCATCTAGCCTTGCTGGAAAGAGCTTGTAACAAGATCGCTATTGTTCATATTGGAAGAGTGCACAGTCATGGCCATATCGATGAAATCAGGAAATCATATTCCAAAGATAACTTTACCCTTTCCCTCAGTCCTGGCGACAATAAGGAACGGCTTATTTCCATCCTTAAAACATTACCTATAGATAGAATTATCGATAAGGATCACCTCTTGGTTGTTCACCCCAAAAATATTACTAAAACTGTCACCGGACTTTTAACTGCCATTCAAGAAGAGAATCTGTATCTTCATGACTTAGACATCAGACATCCTTCCCTAGACGAAATATTCGAGATTATAACCTCCCGCGAAAAATAAAATGAAATCGATCTGGCTGTTAATTAAAAAGAACCTTAGGTTGCTGGTGCGTTCAAAGACCTCCGCATTAGTCATCTTTTTCGCCCCTTTGTTAATTATGCTCCTCTTAGGATTATCTTACGATACCTCTTCTAGCTACGGATTAAATATTGGGGTTTATGCTCCTGCCTTCAGCGAAGATGTGGAATCTTTAATCACTTCTTTGCAAGAACAGGAATTTAAAATCATTAAATATGAAACAACTGTCGATGATTGTGTCGAAGACATTAAAGCTGGATACATCCATACTTGTCTCTCTGTGCCTGAAAGTTTGCAAGTGGAAGATAATCAACAGAAAGAAGTGACCTTTTATGTTGATCCCAGTAAGATTAACTTAGTCTGGATGATCCAGGAAAACTTAGGAAATAAATTCAATCTAAAATCACAAGAGATCAGCCGGGGATTGACCAGCGGTATCCTTACTTCTGTTGCTGATGCAACAACCCAACTTACTGAAAAAAACACTGAACTAAACGGCGTCAAGGAAAAAAGTTCTGCTGCCTCGGCCTCAGCACTGTCAGTTAGTCAGCAGCTTGGTGCTTTAGATTTAAATTTACCGGCAAGTACCTACGATCCTCAAGCCTTAACTACTATCAAAAGTTCGCTCTCCTTAGAAGTAGAAAATAGTTTAGGAGAAGTTGATGATGCTCGAGAAGCAGTAGAGGCAGCAAATATCACCAACGATGCCCAGATATTAAGCAGCCTCAATGATATTGAGACTAAATTAAAAAAAGTAGATGCGCTCCTCAGCGGCGCTGCTGTTAGCACAGCCAACAGCACTAATACCGGCAGCAACTCTACTGCTTCTGAAAGTTTATCTTCCATTTTAACTTTATTAGAACAAGACTTAACTGCGACCCAAAATAAATTAACTGCCGCTTCACAAGCAGTTACTTCCTCCAGTTCTAGTTTAAGTTCTGCTAGCCAGGCCATGCAAGAAAGTGTCGGCGCTTTAGATAATGTACAGCAAGGCTTAGGCCAGATTAAAACAACATTAGAATCACAAAAAGTAACTGACGCTAATGTTATTTCTTCTCCACTTATAACCCGAATCGAACCTGTTGCGCCTGAGAGCACTTATCTTAATTACTTATTTCCCGCACTGTTAGTGTTGGTGGTAATGTTTTCCTCTTTACTCTTAGGGACTACCTTGGTGATGATGGAAAAAAATAGCCCGGCTTTCTTTCGGAATTATTTCCTGCCGCTGCGAAAAGGCACTTTTGTTATTTCAACCTTCTTTACTACCTTGTTAATCACCCTCGTTCAAGTAGTGATTATTTTAGGTGTTTCCATGGTCTTCTTGCAAGAAAGCATCTTTTATATGCTGCCAGTAGCCGGAGTATTGCTATTATCGTCCTCGGTCTTTTCCTTCATAGGGATGGGAATTGGTTATGCCTTTAAGTCAGAAGAAACCGGCACCTTAGCTTCTATTTCTACCGGAAGCTTACTCTTGTTCGTATCAGGAGTAGTCCTGCCCATTGAAAGCATTTCCCCTCTTGTCCGTAAAATAACTGCCCTCAATCCTTTTGTTATTTCTGAAAGCGTCATCCGGGAAGTTTTCCTTTTCCACGCCGGGATCAGTTCGGTATGGACTGAAGTAGCTTCTTTAGTGGGATATGCCTTGGCTTTATTTGCCGTCATACTTATAGTTGAGTATTTAGTACATAAACATTTTATCTCCGGTTTTATGAAATCTCGTCACCTAAAGCACCGCCAGCAGGAAAAACGCGATAAGAACAATGTCTAAATTAGTGATCGCCATCTCCGGTTCTCCCGGCACAGGAAAATCTACCTTAGCGAAGATTCTTGTCAAGAAATTAGGGTTAGACAGATTAGAATTACATAAGTACTATCAGAAAATCTCTACCAGCTACGATAAGAAAAAACAAAGCTACGTTATTGACTACAAAAAATTTGAAAGATTAGTAGAAGAGAAAAGGAAAGAAGCAAAGAAAGGATTGATTATTGATTCGCATATCAGCCACCAATTACCTAAGAGATTAGTTAATCGATGCATCATCCTAACTTGTTCCGACCTGAAAAAATTAGAAGCGCGTCTTAAGAGACGAAAATATTCTAAAAAGAAAATCCGTGAGAATCTTGATGCGGAAATATTTCAGATCTGCCTAATGGAAGCTAAAGAAAAGGGGCATAAAATAATTACCCTTGATACTGCACGAG
>DATDTA010000072.1:0-1650 GCA_035291085.1 Candidatus Nanoarchaeia archaeon
AGTTTTAACAAGCGATATTCAAGCAACAAATGTAAAGCAAAGTTTAGATGTTTTAGCAATTGATAAAATTGCTGAAGAATTAAAATTAAAAGAAATCTCTTATAAACCTGCTTTATCCTTAGCTTACTCTCAACTTCTTGAAAAAATGAGCATAACTAAACTTGAAGATTGGATGAAATATACGGAAATCCCAGATGTTCTAGAGATAACACTTCCAAGCGTAAAAGAGCTTTATGAATCTCTTGCAGATATTAATGAAGAAGATTTTAGTAAAATAAATGACGAGATGTTTTTAGTTTTTGAGTCATACGAAAACATCAAAGAATCTGCGATTATTGACATAACCGATACTTATTTTTCTGGAACAAATTTTAATATAAAACGAAGAAAAGGAAAAGATGAAAAGATAAGCAAATTAATTCAAATTGGATTAGCGGTCTCTTTTAAAAATGGTTTTCCAATATTTCATAAAAAATATCATGGAAATCTTTCAGGCATAGACATATTTAAAGATATGTCTATTGAAGAGTGTGGGACAGAATTAATCTATCCTAACCAGTAGAGGTTGTGCCATATCATTGTGAGAAAGTTGGCCGTGTCTATTCTGTCTGGTCTTTTCTGTCCCAGTTTCCATCCGGTTCTTCGTTTGTCTTCAGCGAAACAGCTTTCGGACTGGTTTCGCTGGTAGTATTCTTCGAGATACTTTTTCACGTCGCTAATAAATCGAAAGAGCATTCGTTTCCACTGCCACGGCCCTTCTATTGTAGCGTTTGATTTCGGTATCAAGTATAAGTCGAGCTTGCCGAAATTTGTGACCAAACTCTCAACGTCTGATTGGTTGCTGAAGTAACGGTCAAGCCGCAGGCTTGTCAGGCGGATGCCCACAGCTTTTGCCATTGCAATGGCAGACTTATATGCTTCTCTTTCACTTTTGAAACTTGTTCCTGTTCCAATATACATTCTGCTTTTGAGATCAAGTAGTGCGAATGAGTAGATAAATAGCAGTTTTTTGTGTTTTTGCTCTTCGCCAGTTTTGATTTTGTCTTTGAGCTTCTGTGCTGCTGAAGCGTAATGCACTTTAATGCTCAGGCCGTAGCCTGTTCCATCGCCTGAGCCGTCAACATTCTTGACCCCTTTCTTTTTCAAAAGAAGAGCATGTAGATTGTGCAAGACTGTGATTACTTCAGGATCAGAGTAAAACCGTTCTACGGTTTTGTAGCTCACGTCAATATCGCTCAAAAGCGAGAATACTGTAAACATAGCCGCCATATTCCGATTGCTCTTGCCAATAATATGCTTGATGAGCAACGCCAAAACTCGTTGCTCAACAGTCAGCAATGGCTTCACTCCTCGCGTCTCTCCTGAGACAAAATTGCATGAAGAAACTACTTCGTGAACAAGCGGTTTGAGTTCTCTGAAAGCGGTCTTCAGCCGCTCAGCAACGCGCTGTTCATATGTTCTCCAGTCTCTTTTCTGGGCAGGATGCTCTTCTTTGTATTCCTTAACAATGTCGTCGAGCATGCTGACGACATCGCGAACCTCTTTTGTGTTGACTCTCATATCAAAAACACCTCTTTTGTGTTCTGTAGAACCGAAAAGTATATAAAGTTTGTGTTTACATGTAAACACTATGCCAAGAAAAGTAGAAGC
>DATDTA010000073.1:0-23240 GCA_035291085.1 Candidatus Nanoarchaeia archaeon
TGCTGCTTATCTCGCTAACTCCTTATGGGTAGAACATAATACCATCGTTCCCTGGAGCATTCTTGATTATAATCCTGAACAATTAGGACAACTTTACCAGACCAAGACCTGGTTCAGCGGATGGGATGATAAGAATGAGGAATATTCGATCAGCCTGGTCCTGGCCAATTCACCAAGAGATACCTGGGAAGTAGTCAAGAAGATCGTTGATATGGAAAATCTAACTGATCAAAAAACAGCAGTTATTGATATCACAAAATCATTGCGTTCATTTCGGCATGGAAGGAAAAGGTATGATTCAGAAGGTAATCTGGTTGAAGAGGATCCGCTGGACATCGTTACTCTGAACGATATGTGGGTAGAGCTGATTGCCAGAATAGGATGTCAAAGCGTAGGTGGTGGGGAAGTAAAACCGGCAAATGCACTTAATATTCCAGCAGAGCATGTCAACGGTTATTTTGCTGGGGAAGGACATCGTTCCGTTGTAATTAGCTTTACTAATCACGTGCTGGCGCATGGAGATGATGTTTATGCAGCTTACCAGACTAACACTCCCTCTTCTGAATTAATGGCTAGCTGTGAATTTTGGAAAGAAAATGTTTTTGCGTATCCGAAAGGAGATAAACTAGGAGCCCATAATAGCTGGGTGCACTCCGTGAACAGTATGATGAAATTTCCTGCCTGGAGATTATTACGAGATTATTGCGAGGACGGTAAAGGAAGCCTCACCGAGAGATTTAAAGATTTTGCCAGTAAAAAAGAGATCGATGAGCTTGAAGAACGGATTGTAGATATCACTAATGGATGTATGGATTTTCCAGAGGATAACCCGGATAACTGAAACTTCTTACTTCATCAATCTCTTCAAATATTTCTTTATTCTCTTTGGCTTGATTTGTAAGAGTAGAATGGTTAGAATCACCCCTAAAGCAAATCCTTCCAGCCACTTCTTATCAAGAGGAAATCTTTCAGGGAATGTTTCTAAGAATGTTTTTTCTTCTGGAAAGTAAATACTTAAATCGCTCATCTCTAAAGCGTATTCTAAGTAAATCAGGGTTGTAAATGGCTGCTGTTCTTGCAAGGATTTGGCATATTGATAATAAGAATATCCTAAAATTGGAAATTTTCCATCTGCGCTATTCTCAGCGATTACTTTTTTCACTGCTATGCTTTTGCTCTCTACTGCTTCATGCAAGGATTCTGGTCTTAATCCGATAGCGCTTAGGACGGCATTAGCATCGCCCTTGGCCTGGATGGCTTTCATCAAACATAATTCTAATTCATTTTTACCTGCAGCTTCTTTGGCCGCAACAATTTTTTTGCTGATTTCCAGGGTATTAACCTCGCCAATGAAAAGAGCTACATACTGTTGCCGTTCTTCAGCTTCGAAAATTTTCTGCTGACAGGATTGCTGAAGATGTTCTTTATCAAACACTAGCTGCTTCCCTTCCATGGAGAAGAATTGCATCCAGGCCCGTGCAGAGAAATAACGCTCTTCGGCATAACTTAACAGGCCGTAGAAATCTTCTCCCTTTTCATCCTGCACTTCTTTAAACTTAGCTATCTGTTCTTTAACATCATTAAGCCGTTCTTTTACGATAATAAGAGTTTGCAGGTCAGAAATAGTTTCTATTTTTTGTTCAGAAAGCTCTTGTTCTAAATTGGCAACTTCTTTCTCTAACAGAAGAAAACGATCCCAAACTACGGAAAGAACTGGTTCTTTTTCCTGATAATACACCGAGCGGAGCATGATACTAGCAGTGAAACAATAGCTAGCTGCAGAGTAATAATCTTCTTCTAAAGTAGCATTATCTGATTTTCCTTTTTGCTGCCTAACTGTTTCCAGAATGGATTCATTGAGGGAAATCCCTTCCTTCTTTAGTTCTACCTCTGCCTTATCAGCTCTATTGCAAAGTAAATCGCGCAGATCGCTCATGATAGCAGTATACTCTTCATCCTCCTTTATTTCCGTTATTTTGTGATTGAGGTTTTTTCCTGTTAAATGGAAAATAACTTCATCAAGATCGCTGACTTCGACTACAGTAGTGCTAAGATTTTCTGCAGCGTATTTGGTTAAGTTAAGATATTCCTCTGTGATATTAGTGTTGTTTTCTTTTGGTAAACTCTGGGGTGCTGTTCCTTTGGCGATAAGAACTGTTTTCAATCCTAATCGAGAAGCGGCTTCTATTTTTTCTTTTGTTCCTCCTACCGGGCCAATAACTCCGCCGGAATTAATAGTTCCGGTAATAGCAGTTTCTTGATTGTAAGGCAGATCCATCATGGCTATGGTAGTTAACGCTGCGATAGCAGCACCAGCAGAAGGGCCGCCGATAATATTTGATTCTGCTTTAATGGTGTAGATAAAATCGTATTTATGGCAAGGAAGGTCGTATTGTTCGCAGGCAATTTCTTTAGCAAATCTGGTGGAGATTTGGGTGTCCATTTTAGGAACAGGGTAGGTGTCGAGAAAAACTCGGCCAGAACCTTCTTTTAATTCCAGATAGAGATCGGCGCCACTGCCGGATAGCGTACCATTACTATTTTCCTGAACAGCGAGCAGTTTGAGAGTATATTGTTTCTGGGTTTGGGCTAAGGCGGAAGCGGTTAGAACTAAAAGTATAAAGAGAAACAACCACATCTTTTTCATGGGAGAAGGAGAAATTTAAGAGTTATAAAGTTTGTGTTGGAAAACTTTAAATAAATGGCATCGTTTGGCTTTTTATGAAAAACCAACAGCTGGTTGATTTAGCGCTTGAATATTGTAAGTTTTATCATGACGGCCAGTTTAGAAAAGGAGGTAATCAACCATACCACACCCACCCCATTGCCGTGGCTAAAATTTTAGAAAAATTTGGGTATCATGATTCTGTCCCTCAATGTATCGCTTTACTTCATGATGTGGTAGAAGATAGCGAGGTCATTACGGGCGAAATCAGAGAACGATTTGGGTTTGAGATTTCTAATGGAGTATACGTACTTTCAAAAAACACAATCAAAGAACCAGCCATTGATCTAGTGCAGAGAGTCTTAGGTAGCGTTATGCCTACGGACAAACTCTACAAGATACGCTTATCATTTGCCAGAGAAACGGTTCAGAGAATTAAGATTGCTGATATGATTCACAACACCCAGGATTTAATTACATTAAAACCTGAAGGAAGGCAGCGAAAGATTGACGATGCTGAACAATTTTACATTCCCTTAGGGAAGGTGGTTGCTCCACTGATGGTGAGGGAATTAGAACAGAATTTAGATAATTATAGAAGATTAATTGCTTCTGGACGCCAATAAGATTCACTCTTTCTTCTTAACTTTCTTCATATCTTTATGCCAGACTTGCACTTTCTTTCCAGTCTTAGCGTTCTGGAGCATTACTTTCTTGCCAGACATGATTACATTATAAAGTTCTTCATGATATTCAACTTGGTCTCCCTTCTTAAAAGGTATGGCTCGGAAAAGGACAGTTAAACGATAAACAGGCCGGCCTTCTTTTCGAGTGAATAAAGTTGCAGTAACAGTAAACTCCCCTCCATATTTTTCCTGCAAGGTTTTGCCAAGATTTCTAGTGAGATTGCTGTTGCCAAGATAATAATCATGGCCATTAGTAACTTTCTTGACTTTGGCTAAAGGAATATGTTTTTTACTTATTTCCTTATTGACAAAATCAATAACTTCATCGGCAACATTGCGTAATTGTAGGATAGCCTCAAAGTACTCTGAATTCTTGCCGTGGATTGGTTTAACCATGTTTATTGTGGAATGCTTTGATAAAGATCTTTCAAGGTAGCTTCTAGATCTTTTTTTGCTTTATCTAGATTATCACTTTTAGAGAGAAGGTCTCGTACCTTTTGTTCGTCTAAGTCAAACTCTTCAAGGTTACCTTGCTCACCTTGTACAAGCCTAAAAATATACGCATCAAAAGGTTGAATCCGATTATTACGCTTACATATTTCAATATTACCTCCTGGTACATAAATTGTCCCTTGAAATACTGTTTCATATCCTTGCGCAACAGATATATCTTTCTTAGTGATGTATGCTTTCATGTTTATTAATAAAAGCTAGAGTATATTTTAAGGTTTCTGGAGAAAGTTGAGAGCTGCCATTATTTTCGTGTCCTTCCCTTACCACCAGCCTTGTAAGGAGTATATCTTCCTTTTTCTCGTTGAGAAGTGCGCCCTTCGACAAAGGTTTCTTCGACCAATTCATCATAGCCGCAACTTTTGCAGGTAAGAAATTCAATCTCATTCTGGTGTAATGTTACGCGAAAAGGACCAGAATGTTCCTTTTGCGTCCCAAAGTGTGGGGTTTCAGGAGCGCTTACAGCGCTCTCCCGCACTTTTAGGACGTTGGAAGAGCCGCATTGCGGGCATTTTGCTTTCATGAGATGGAGAGATCATTATTATTTAAAAAGATTTTTAAGTAGTAATCAAAAATATGGTTCTTATGCTAACTCCCGAAGCTAAAGCAGAACTTGAAAAGCAGCAATACCGCATTGTCGGCAGCCACAGCGCGGTCAAGACCTGCGGCTGGACCAAGAACATGATCAATGGGGAAGGCGGCTGTTACAAATTAAAATTCTATGGGATCATGAGCAACCAATGCATGCAGATGACGACTAGCATCAGCTGCGCAAACAGATGCACTTTCTGCTGGCGGGGGTATAAGGCACCTGTTTCAAAGGAATGGAAGTGGGGCGTAGATGATCCAAATATGATTCTTGAAGAGAGCAAGAAAGCGCATCACAAATTGTTGATCGGGTTTAAAGGATCACCGGTTGCGAACAAAACTGCCTATGAAAAATCCAACCAGATCAGGCACGTCGCCTTGTCATTGACCGGAGAACCGATCACCTATCCTAGAATGAATGAGTTGATTGATGGTTTCCATAAGGACCATGTTTCTACTTTCTTAGTTACCAACTCACAATATCCAGAACAGATCAAGAATCTGAAACCTATTACCCAACTATATTGCAGCGTGGATGCGCCTACTAAAGAAATGCTCAAAGAAGTTGACAGGCCTTTGTTTCCCGATTTCTGGGAAAGGATGTTGTTAAGTCTAGATTATTTAGCTCAGAAGAAACAGCGCACCTGTATCCGATTGACTATGATCAAACACATTAACATGACATCATTGGATAAGTATGCGGAATTGATCGTGCGAGGTAGTCCTGATTTTCTAGAAGTGAAAGCATATATGCACGTCGGACCGTCACAAGAAAGATTAAGCAAGGAAAATATGCCCTTACATGAAGAGGTAGTGGTATTCTCAAAAGAATTGGTACAACATTTGCCGGAATATGAGATTGTATCAGAACATATTGCTTCTCGTGTGGTGATGTTCGCCAAGAAGAAATACAAAGTCGAGGGAGTCTGGAAAACCTGGATAGATTTCCCAAAATTCCATCAGCTTTACGATGAATTTTTGCAGACTGGAAAAGAATTTACTTCTGAGGATTACAGGTTAAAAACTCCGCAAGTAGGATTAAGCGGCAAGGGAACATTACATGACATGCCGGAAGAGAAGCGGAAAAAGTATTTGGCAGAACATCCAGAAGCGCATGTCTTTGTCGATGAAAAGACTCAAGAAATGAGTTTTTATGAAGGGTAGATACAAAAATATCAGGAGCATTTAAATAAAATCAAGGTTTTAAAACAAAGATGAGAAAAACAATAGCCTTATTGGGGCTGGTAGGACTTTTAGGATCAGGATGCTCTATGCCTGGCACTGAAAGAGAATCTACTGAAAAGGAAGGTAAAGGGAAGTATTCTATAAGAGTAGAAATGGAAAAAAACAGAAATGGAATACAGCAAAGATATTCTTTATTCCTCCCATGGTAATTTACATGGCCGTTACACTAAATTAAGAGATACTGGAGATGTAAAAGTAGATATCACGGTAACCAGTAACGACGTTCTATTCTATCTTTTAGACAAAAACAATGATGGAAAGGCAGACAAGATACTGCTCGTGGGCTATAAAGATGCCATAAAAGAGGATCGCGCGACGTATCCGGATGAGTTTAAGGTAGCCGATCAGATCCTTAAGTATTGGAAAGAAACTAACTAGAAAATTAGTCCCCTTTTTATCTCCATTTCTCAACAAAAAGTTTATAAATATAGCCACTTATATAATCGCTATGGCAACCACGATTCAAGTTAGTAGAGATTTATTAGAAACATTACAAAAAAGAAAGCTCTATGATAAAGAGAGCTATGAAGAAGTGATATGGGATTTAGTAGAAGATTCTATGGAATTAAGTGAAGAGACAAAGCGCGATATAGAACAAGCACGTGCGGAGATTAAAGCAGGAAAAACATATACTCTTTCTGAAGTAAAAAAGAAATTGGGGCTTTAGTAATTTATGTATGAAGTAGAACTTACAGACATTGCGTTAAAAGAATTAGGCAAACTAGAGAAAAATCTTCAAGAAAGAATAGTAAAAACACTAGAAAGAATTAGGATAAGACCAGAACCGCACCTTACAAAATTAGTTGGTGATTCTACTTATAGGCTACGAGTAGGAGATTATAGACTAATCATTGATATTAATAAGAATAAGTTAATTCTTCTGGTAATAAAAATAGGTCATAGAAAGAATGTTTATGACAATTATTAGCTTTTAAGATGAGTCATTTAAGGTTGCAACAAGTCATCTAATTCTGTTTGAAAATCATTCCGCAACTGCTAATTCCATTTCTGAAGCAGCCGTTAGCTGTTGATTAACATTTTCAGTAATTGCTTTCTTTTTCATCTGCCGAGCGATAACTTTCTCTGTAATCGGCTGCCGATACAATCTTAGCTCTAAATCTTCCTGCCCTTCCGCTATGAAAGGAACAAAATCTGCGACCATGGCAAGGTATCCTATTCGTGGATCAAGATTTCGTTCACCAACCATCTTTTCCAAATCATCTTGGCTGCATTCCTTAATGGTTTCAGTAAATAGAACCTTGTCCATGGCGCGGGAATATGCTTTTTTGTTCCCTTCTCGAAGATAATTAAGAGTATTGATCTCTTCTGCTACTTCACCCATCTTCTCTTCATGGCGGCGGTGTGCATATCTAGCTCGACGAGTTTCATTTCGACTTAATTTATTTAATTTCCAGCCTTGGAACCAGAGCAGATCTTTTACTGGCTGGATATTTACTTGGGCTTCTTTTTCCTGCTTGGCAAGTTTAAGTAATCTGGCATCATGTTCCTCAGGCCGGTAAAGATGCTGTTCTGAAGGCCGTTCGAATTCGTATAAAGTTCTGGCCAAAATTAAAGGCCGTAATTTCTGCTGCTCTGCTGCTGTTAAATGTTGATACATTTTATCTGTGATGCTGCTCAGAGATTCCCTGCTCTGTTCATCAGCCTGTAATAACGCAGCGGCAAGACGCCCATGATTTTTTAATTGAAATTTTTTCCCCCCGGTATTTTTTAATCCATGTAACTTACGTCTTAATAAAAGAGCAGTGGAGAAGTCAGTTTCACAAACTTTTTTCGGATCAACTAAAGAATCCCAGCCAGAATCTTTAGCGAGATAACATTCAAGGATCAGTTTGGTAATAATTCCTCCGTCATTCAAAGCCATGCGAGCATAAACTACTTTGTCTGTCAACGGTTTTTGAGGAATATATAATCGAGTGGAGATAGAATTATTTCCATCATGATAATAAACCATCAAGGTGCAGCCGTTAGTTTTAGCAACAGTCTTTGAGCTGTTCACTTTCTGCCCCGCGATTAACATGTCTAAGGATTCGGCTGGATCATGCAAGCGATCCATCATCTGTACAAAATCATGAGCAGAATAAGGAAGAATTTTTCTGAAAATACGTTTCCGAGCTGGACGGCCTCGACATTTTCCTACTTTGATATAATCTTCTCCTTGTTCGCGAATAGGGCCAAAAGTATGATAAAAGGGATCGAAAAGATATTGGTGTTTTCGACCAACATCAATAATCAAGGAATAATGACTTGGAGAAATAACTTCTTGCTGGTCTTTTTTATTTTTGATATCCTGAAAATCAAAGAATTGCACTATCTCTGGTTTTAATCCTACTGCTTCACAGAAAAGGTATACTTCTGGAATAATGGTAGTGCAATTATTTCCGGACATATTTAGTTCGGTTTGCTCATGAGGATAGGGCGCATAATCACCAGTGCGAAGATTGTCAGTGAAAGAATAATATGAATCGATATAAGTATCAGCAATAGGGGTAGCAACCTGGTATAAAGTGCGTTTGCCTTTCTTAGGAAAAGTATCTAGGAATTTTGCGGCTCTTTCATAAACACGGCCAACGGTATCTTGAGGAAATACTTTATTTGGCGCGGTAAGAGCTCCACTCATATATAAAGACAAAAAAGTTTCAGCCAATTCTACAGTTTCTGGATCATTCAACATTTCTTTTAAGGGAATAGTCATAGTTAAACCTCAATAAACATCTAGAACCTCAATTTAAAAAAAATTAAATAAAAAATAATAACTAAAATAGATTAGTTAAACCTTTTCCAGAATAACTACTTGGAGCGCTTCCGGAAGGTTGGCGAGCTTCTCCTAGAGTTTGATACTCTGCTCGAGCAGTTACTTCAACCAGATGTTTTCCAGCATCATATTGATCCGGATTTACTTTTGCTGCCGAGAGAGCCGAAGCAAATGCGACAGGGTATTCTGTATGTAGCTTTCCACTAACTACTTTGCCGCGCTTGCCTGTCATAGATACTTCATATGAAACTGTACCTTCCAGATTAGTAACTCCTGCGTTACGAGCATTTTCCTCCAATTGCGCTTCCGCCTCTTCGAGAGTTTTTCCTTTTCCACTATATAATTTATCAACCATTTTTAAAACCTCCAATTTTAATTGAGCTTTAAGAAGTGACTATTATTTAAAGATTTTGTATTTGTAACTCATACACATTTCTAACAAAAAGCTTTATAAAACCATTCTCGCTTTTAACCTCTATGATGAGCTTAACCAAGGAAGAAAAATCAGTATTGAAGATTTTGGTAGAAAAAGAATTGCATCATGTCAAAAAAGATGACCAAGGTTTTCTTATCAGCAACGCTCCTTTCCTGGGGAAATCTGATGACCCTGACCTTCCTTTTCTGAAGAGCTTAAGATTATATAAGAGTTTCCTGGAACAGTTAAAACATAAGTTGTAACTATGGCAGATGAGAAGAAAATTGAAGACAAGTACTTGCAGCTACAAATGTTGCAGCAACAAGCGGAGCAGATTACTGAATATGTTGAGAAGCTCCAGATGCAGCAAAAGGAAGTAGATACCTCTATCGAAGCACTTACAGAGTTGCAAAAGACAAATCTCAATACAGAGATACTTGCACCGCTTGCAAATGGCATTTTTTTGAAGGCCGAATTGAAAGATAATCAAAAACTAGTGGTGAATGTAGGCGCTGATGTTAGCACAGAAAAAACCATCCCGGAAGTGATTCAGTTATTGGAAGAGCAAAAGGAAAAAATCGCCGAGAACCTTTCCGAGGCAGAAACTGTTCTTCAACAATTACATGAACACGGCAGAAAAACCTATCCAGAAACGGAAGAGATAGAATAAAATGTTTGGAAAACTTAGAGAGAAACTAAAACAGGCAGTATCGGTATTTTCTAAGAAGACCGAAGAGGAAGCAGTAGTAGAAAAAATTGTTGAAAAACCTACTGAAGTAAAGAAGAGTAAAGTTGAGGATAAAAAGAAAGAAGTTACAGGAACTAAAAAGGAAAAGCCTGCTGCAAAAAAAAGCACCAAAAAAGAACAAAAGAAAAAAGTAAAACCAACCAAAGAAATTAAGGAAGAACAAAAAGAAACGCCGAAGCAGAGAAGGGAAGAAGGGAAAGAGATTAAGGAGAAGGCAGAAGAGCTTATAACCAAAAAAAATGAGGAAGAACCTAAAGAAGAAAAATCATTCTTTGAGAGGTTATTTAGCAAAAAAGAAGAAGAAAAGATTGTTGATGAAGAAGTAGAAACTACAGAAACAAAAGTAGAAACATCAGAAGAACCTGAAGAGAAGCAATCCTTCCTCGGTAAGGTTAAAACGTCATTAACTACCAAGAAGATTTCTGCTGAGAAATTTGAAGAATTGTTCTGGGATTTGGAATTGGCATTGTTAGAGAATAATGTTTCTGTGGAAGTGATTGAGAAGATTAAAGAAGATTTGAAAGTCGAATTAGTAGACAAACCACTACCGAGAGATGTTCCGCAAAAAATTGAAGAAACGTTAAGGCGGACTTTAACTGAAATTTTGACCTTTGAAAAGATTGATCTGCTACAGAAAGCACGTGAGAAGGATAAACCCTTAGTGATCGCCTTCTTTGGCATTAATGGAACAGGGAAAACCACCTCTATTGCCAAGCTGGCGCATTATTTTCAGAAGAATAAATTGTCGGTAGTCTTGGCAGCTTGCGATACGTTCAGAGCAGCAGCAATTCAGCAATTAGAAGAGCATGCTGACAAGCTAGGAGTAAAAATAATCAAGCATGATTACGGCGCGGATGCAGCGGCAGTGGCTTTTGATGCTATCAAGTATGCAGAAAAAAATCGAATAAAGGTAGTGTTGCTAGATACGGCAGGAAGATTACATTCTAATACTAATTTGATGCAGGAGCTAGAAAAGATAATAAGAGTGGCAAAGCCGGATTTGAAGATTTTTGTCGGTGAAAGCATTACTGGAAATGATTGCATTGAGCAAGCTAAGCAATTTAATGACCTCGTCGAGATGGATGGAGCTATTCTGACCAAAGCAGACGTGGATGAGAAAGGAGGAGCACCTTTGTCAATTTCGTATACTATCAAGAAACCTATTTTATTTTTTGGGATGGGGCAAAAGTATGAAGATTTAGAGGAGTTTGATGCTGAAATGATTTTGAAACGGCTGGGGTTTTGAAATGAGTGCAAGAAAATTACGGTTAGTGGAAAGTAAGCCCGGCTGTAAATTAAAGCCGGTGCACCAACTTGTTTTAGAAAAAAAAGAGAAGGAACATCGTGAAGTGTTAGATAATTGGGATAAAATCGATACCTATATCCATCGATTACTGCGCCAGCAATATCTTAAGCACGGACTTATTGCAGTTGCTACAGTTGTTACTATTGCTTCAGCAGGATCATTATATTTCATAAATTACAATCGCGATAACGAGCCAAAAAGCATCATTCCGCAAGAGGTAGATTTTAATGAAGATGGGGTTAATGATGCGTACATAATTCAGCACGGTGGACGTAGAGTGCCAATGTACGGAGTAAGAACCGCAGCAGGTGATGTTATGTATATCCGTGACAGTGAAGTTGCTAGAAAAGCTTCTAAGAAGGCTGATCATCAGCTTGAAGATAGGATTAGATGAATAAAATATTTATTGGTGCATAATCTTTTTAAAATAAGAAGCTAAAAATGTGGTATGACAACATTTCATATCCAAACTGCCGGCTATACAGCAAATCTGGCTGATTCTGAGCAGATGGCAGGGTTGTTAAAACAAGCCAAATTTGAATTAGTAGAAACTATTGAAGATGCAGATGTAGTGGTCTTTAATACCTGCATCGTTAAAAGCTCATCAGAAAACACTTTCTTCTCCAAGCTAGAGCAGTTCAGGACAGAGCATCCTTACAAAATTCCCATCATCGCAGGTTGTATCCCTCAATCAGATCGCGCTAAAGTACGCGGGTACTCGTTAATTGGAACAAAACAAATTCACAATGTAGTACAGGTGGTGGAAGAAGCGTTGCATGATAATGTCTTGCAGTTGTTGAGCAATGATGAAATGCCTCCTTTGAATTTACCTCGAGTGCGTAAAAATCCAATTGTGGAAATCTTGCCGATTAATCGCGGTTGCTTAGGGGCATGCGCATCCTGTAAAACCAAGAAAGCGCAAGGGAATTTAGTTTCCTATCCAGTAACAGAAATTATTGAAGCGGTAACAAAAGCTGTGAAAGAAGGAGTGAAAGAAATCTGGTTGGCCTCGCATGATACTTTTTGTTATGGGTTTGATATTGGTACAGATCTTCCTACCTTGCTGGAACATTTAGTTAAGATTGAAGGGGATTTTAAAATAAAGATTGAGATGGGCAATGCAGAGCATATGCAAAAAATAGGGACTAAGCTGGTAGAGCTTTACAAAAATCCAAAAATATTCAAATTTTTGCATTTACCATTACAAGCCGGCCATGATGAAACCCTGAAAGCAATGCGCCGACGCTATACGGTTGAAGAATATCTACAAACCATTAATTTGTTTAAACGGGAAATCCCAGAGATAAATATTATGACTGACATCATTGTCGGCTATCCAACGGAAACGGATGACCATTATTGGGGCACTTTAGAGGTAGTGCGTAAAACCACTCCAGATTTCATTAGCATATCCAGTTTCTGGCCACGTCCAGACACGCCGGCAGCTAATTTGCAAGAGTTGCCTGGCGAAGTGGTCAAGCATAGATCAAGAGTATTAACTGATATCTTCCATAACGTATCTAAAATTCAGAATGAGCGCTGGGTGGATTGGCAGGGAGAAATCTTGGTTGATGAAAAAGGCAAGGAAGAGAAACAATGGATCGGCAGAAATGGATCATACAAACAAATTATTGTTGAAGGGGATTATAAGATCGGACAGATTCTTAAAGTGATTATAACTAAAGCAGAGACTTTTGATTTGAGAGGGAGAGTTATATCTTAAGTATAAAGTTAAAATTAAAAAATATTTATTCTGATTTTGTTTCAGGTTCTATCCGTAAATATAGTATAGGAACCATACAGAACGCAGTGTGTACGGCATAATTTGCATATGCTACCGGCGCGGTGGCACGACCGATATTATAGGCATTTGATTTTTCTGGCGCAGACGCTTGTACTGCTTCTATAATCCTCCCTTGTGTAGCATCGGTAAATTTCTCCCATATTCTCTCTGTTTGAACTGACAGATTAAGTGGGCCTTCAACAATATGTGCATGAACTAGGTTTCCACTCGCATCGACAAATTTTCCTTCTTGATTTAAAGTCAAACGTTCTAATGATTTTTCTGACATTTTTATTTCTCCAAACATCCACCTAAAAATTCATATAAGAAGAGAATTATAAAGTTTTCGGTTGAAACTAAATGTCAGCACTAGATTTCTTCATCATCTCTTCTTCGACTCTTCTCAATACTTCCTGCTCAGACAGAGGCGGTAATTTCTTGCCTTGATAGGATTGAAGGAGATTTTTAACTTGTGCATAGACGTAAGCTGTATCGCTGGCTAACTCCCGGACAAAACCTTCTTCAAGGGGAAATTTATAGAGGTATTTATGTATCACTGCTTTAATAAAATAGACTAACGGTTTCATACCCCACCGACTTTCATAATCAGTTAAAGACCAAGCATCAAAGATAATATGCACGTCACCCTTTTGAAAACGTTCTTTTAGGTTATGCCGCTTTTCAATCACTTCCGTAATGTTGTCAAGGGTAATGCGAATTTTAATCATCAAGGTAATATGATTAGTCTTGATTTTGAACGGTCGCAATTCCAGCTGCAGCAATCTGCCCAGAGGAGTTACTAATTCTTCACTTTTTTTCTCCCGTTTGGTGTACTTTTTTTCGTCGAGAGCGTTATTGAGAGTGGTGAAGAGTTCGTCAGTCCTAAAAATACCAGAATAACTTAATTCGCGGTTATTAATGATGAGGTTTTTTTCCATGTTTAACGCCCGTAGGTATACTTGAAGGAATTAAGATAAGTTTTAATTTTCTGATGCAGGTTCTCAATATCTCTTTTCATCCAGGTTTCTGCCTTTCCATAATGATTACGGAAAAAATATTTTTCAAAGAGAATGCTGGCAAACCAATAGATCGGTTTTTCACTCCATTTGCCTTTTCGGTCACTAACCACAAAACCATCAAAAATAATGCGTATAGTACCTTGGTTAGTGCGGATACTTTTCCCTTCATGCTCTACTGAAACTTCTTTAACATCAATCATATTAAGACGAATGCTTACTGCTAACTTATAGTAATCAGAAATATTTTTCCAGGGTTCAAAGACGATGCGAACTTGCTTTCCAGCCGGAGTAACAATAGTTTGGTTCATCTTCTCATACCAATCCCAGCCCTTTTCGTAGAAAAACTGGGCGATAAGCTGATAGAGTTCATCTGCATTAAAGAGACCTTCATAACTCAGCTTAAGTCGATCAACCACCAGATAGCGTTCAGGCATAGCAGGGGAAGAGAATTTGGGCTTATAAATTATTCTGTGGAAGAAATACGAAACATTCTTATTTGTATGGTGCTAACATCCTATCAAGGTCTTCTGTAATCTTTCCTATCTATCCCCTAGACCACCAAAAACTTTAATAAGCTCAATTTAATTCCGACTATGCAGGGGTGCGTATAAAAAAAGATGGTCACATCATTTTTAAGAAATATTTTTAAGAAACTATCGATAAATCCATTTAATAAAAAGGATCATATCAAATTGGGCTTATACGGTCCGCCTAACGGTGGTAAGTCAACCCTCGCAAACAAAATCTGTCAGGATTGGTTAGGCGAAGAGATGTCTTCTGTATCTCATATTGCTCACGAAACACGGGAAATTAAGATCAAAGAGCAAGTCAATATTAAGAACAAAAAAGGGAAGGAATTAACTTTCTCGCTGGTGGATACACCGGGAATTTCAACTAAAATAGATTATGAAGATTTTATTAAGAAAGGATTGAAGAAAACTGAAGCAAAAAAGAGAGCAAAAGAAGCAACCAAAGGGGTTATTGATTCTATTAAATGGCTTGATGACATGGACTCAGTAGTGGTGGTCTTAGATGCGACTAAAGATCCTTATTCACAGGTCAATATCACTATTATTGGAAATTTACAGGCTAGAAACATTCCGGTACTGATAGCAGCAAACAAAGTAGACTTAAAGAAAGCAAACATTGAAGCGGTTAAAGCAGCTTTCCCCCAGTATAAGATTGTGGGAATTTCAGCAAAATATGGAAAGAACGTGGAAGAGTTTTACGAACAGCTCTTTGCCCTTGCAAAGTAAGTGAACAGTAAACATTAAAAAGCCTAAGAGTTTCCTTAGTACTAGGATATATAGGTTAAAAGAGGCTAAATAGACAAAGATGGTTACCTTTAAGTTTGTACCGTACCATGAGGTTGATGGTCTTTCTTCAGCTAAACGTGTTAATAAACTTTTGAAAATTGTAAAGGAAGATAAGATTGTGATTATGGAAGGTCGCCTTCGTAGGCAGGAAGAAGCAGACTTAATTGAGATTACCATGGAAGAAATTTCACCTAAATTTAAAGGGATTGAATTGAGTGTTATCTATCCTGATAAAGATAAGCAAGATGCCATGCAGCGTCTCAAGGGGGTATTTGCTGACGCGCTGTTAGGAGACCGACAAGGATTAACCATCATTGGGCCTGCTTCTATAGTCAAAAAAATTGAGAGTAATCCAGACCAAATTGAATTGTTTACCAAGGAAAGATCAAAAAAAGCAAGTAGAAGACGTTAAGGTATATAATCCCATATAGAAATCTATAAATACTTCAAAATTCAAGTTTCTGCCCATGCCACACCAATGTGTACGTTGCAATACCTTCTATGAAGATGGGTCGGCAGAGATTCTGAAGGGATGCACTTGTGGAGCGCGATTGTTCTTTTATATTAAGAAGAAGGATATTGAGTATGGAAAAGAACTCTTAACCAATCTAACTGAAGAAGATAAGACCAACATCGAAAAAGATGTGGCGGAAGTGCTTAGCATTCGGGAAGGAGAACCAGACACGCCAGTAGTTCTCGATTTGGAATCGATCAGGGTAGTAAAACCAGGTAAATTTGAGATTGATTTAGTGCATCTGTTCAAGAAAGATCCATTAATCATCAAATTAGAAGAAGGGAAGTATATGATTGATCTCCCACAGGCATTTAAGAAAGCGAAAGAAGATAGCGATGAGAAGGAGAAGAAATGAATAGGTTTAGTATTATCTTATGACTTTTATGTTGCTAATTTCTATTGAAAAAGGAATTAATACTTCTGGACAGATAAAATTACCGCCATAATTACGTAACTGCGTTGTAGATTGGTACCATGCTTCTCTTAGAACTGGACGTGAATCCCTTACTTCTCTTTTTCTCCAGTCTTGCGGAGATCGGTCATAATTTTTTGGACTGTGAAAACTATGGTCTCTAACTAAAATAGGATCACTTAGGTTTTGTTCTAAAATAGTTAATTCTAATAAGTGGTCTCCACCTGCAAATTCTTCCATTAACAACTCAAACAAACCATGCTCTTTCCAACTTTGAGGTTCAGGTTCAAAAAAACAGCAGGTGTATAATTGAACAACCGGAAAAGAGAATTGCTTTATGTATTCATTCCACTGAGTTCCAGAAACTTTAGGATTAAAGGGAGCTGATGGTAAAAGTAGTCCTTTTTCTAGAACGGTCTCATATTTCTTACTAGTTACATAATGATATAGGAGGATATTATCCATAAAAATAAACTAAGGCTAATTTCTATAATTTACCTTTCTGCGCTTTATCTGAAATAATCGCGCTATGTCCAGATGGATCTTCAATGATGATCTTTAATGGTTCTCTTCCAACAAGAACTTTGTTTAGTTTTTTGATAAGATTTTTTCCTTTAGTTTTGGCCGCAGGATCATCGTCTTCTGCAGCAGCGGCGGACTGGATCATGGCTTTCACTTTTTCTAAAAGACCCTCAACATTGGTGATGTAGCCTTCTGAGGCCGGACCGGATTCGATAGTTATGATCCGGGGAATTTTTACGGTTGCTTCTGCTGATTTGATGATTTTGATGTTAAGATCAGCATCAGAAGTCACCTCTAAAGTATATCGGCAGGGCTCCTTCTTTTCAGCAGGCTCGACGTCAGCTTTACGATAGCCGCATCCGGTGCAATCCATGGATAAGACAAAGACCCGGCCAAAGAACGGTATCTCTACTTCTTCCTCTCTGAGGGTGAGCTTGTTTTCTCCGCAAAATGCGCATTGCTGACCAGTTAGTTCTGCCATGATTTTCTAGAAAGGGAGTTGATTTAAAAAGATTTTGTCGAGATTAGTTTGTGAAAGGAATACTACTGTATTACTACCAAAACCTTAATAAATAATGTATAAAACATTTAGCTTATGCACCGGTAGTATAACGGCTAGTATCCCGGCCTTCCACTTCGTAAGAAGAAGAGAGCCGGTTGTCCGGGTGATCTTGAAGTTTAGGCTTCAGGTCCGGAAATTCGAATCCCGGCCGGTGCATTTACCTTCAAGTCCGAGTCCCAACCCATGTTTTCATGGAAAATCGTGTGGTGCATAGGCACTTTAGTCCGAGTCCCACACGACCATGTATTACATACTTTTATTAGGAAAAGTCAAACAGAATTCAAATACGGCAAATCCATTAATCTTAGAACATACCCTGCATCTTCTCTTAGTTTGTCCACAACGCTATAACGATTCTCTATGAGAACTTTATCTATTTCAGCGATATTATCATTAGCAACCATAATACTTGCCACCTCTGTCCCCACAGCTCTCACTAAGTCAATTTCGTTGCTAAGATATTTCCTTATAGTCTGAAGTCCAAGACGCAATCCTGAAAGAACTTCAGGTTCAATCTCAGCAAGTTTATGTGGATTACCTGCATTTTGTTCTAATGCTTGAATTGTTCTTAAAGTTGCGTTTAAATTTTCTCTATCTTCTGGCAAATCCCTTTCTATCCTCTTTTCATATTCCTTTTCCACAAGTTCTAACACTTCCTGGTCATCCAATGAGGCAATATAATCATTTCCAGCATACATTCTCCGAGCTACTACAATATCTTTTCTTGCTGGACCTAATTTGGAAATCCATTTTTCATGAACTGCAACTAATCCTTGGTATCGTTCTACTTCCCATTGCCTATATCCTATTTGTCTTTGAGCAGACTCTACAATCTCCTTATCAAGCTCTTCCGGAGAAAGAATCCACTCATTTACAATCTTTAATGTTTTATCTCTAACAGCATTGATGCCTGATCTTCGCAATTCATAAACTCTTGGTGCAATAAAAAATTTCCAGATTTCTTCAGCAAGTTCTTTAGGATTTTTGTATTGCTCATTCCATTCAATTCCTAAACCTTCACAAAGCACCCTGCAATAGTCAGCAATATCTTCATCTGTTCTGTTTGGAATTTCATCAACAAAATCGGTAAAAGCCAGTTGCACTATCCTGTGTGGTTCTTCTAATTCAGCAAGTTTTCTCATATCTGAATAGTCTGTAAATTTAAACCCATCATTCGTTAATACCAAATTCTCAGAATGGGCGCAGGTATGTATCAGTATTGAATCTAAAGACATAAGTTCAACATATTGTTGTGCCAAATCGCGAGCTATTCTATTGGATTTACTTCTTACCTCAGGTAAAGACCCATTTCCATCAAATGAAGCACGTATTGAACTTGGAGACAACCGTAGTAAGTATGCTTGCTCAGTTCCATCCCCAAAATATTTTACTTTTCCGTCGTATCTAAGGACAAGGGCCACTCTTGGCGAATTGCCATCTGTAAATGTTTTCGCTGCTTCATTACGGAGAATCTCAAGATTCCTGAATTCTCTTTCTCCCTGACTGACCTCAAGCCCACCATATCTGGCTGCTCCTTGATCAAAATACGAATCCCTGCTCATTGGATCACCTATGGTATTATCGCCATTTGGAACACCTACCCCTTTTACTTCTACAACAAACTCCTTCCCATCAATGTTAACTGTAACTGGATTGCCCCTGTAAAGTAAAACTCCCGTTCTCCCCTCAGGAAGTTTTGAATCAAGAACATACATAAGAGCGGAAAAATAGCTTTCTTCGGTAGGTGAAGTTCTTAAAATTTTATCATCATCAAAAATGGCTCTTATTTCGTCCGGTAATCTTTGGTAATCTTCACTATGTTTTGCTGAGAAGATAGTTGGTTTTTCAACAGCCAAGGGAACAACTTTAACCGTTCTAGCTGAATTCCATCCTCCAAAAAATATTGCAGAATAACCATCTGGTCTAAGAAACCTCTCCGATTTGAGTTCAGGACTATCAGAAACTATTGATTCTATAATGTCTTCTCCATTTCTGTGAAAGCCGATTAATCCCATTTATTCTCCTTCTGCCATTAGCTTTTGTCCGAGAGGCTAGTTGTTTTTATAAAACTTCTCCCTATTCACTACGTAATGAGAGTAACTTAAACGAGAGGTAAGTGACTACGCTTTTCATCTTTTTGTAGTCACCCAACATATTACAAAAATGTACCAAAAGTCTCATCTACCAGAAATGAATAATATTATCCAAAAATAGATCACCTTATTGTCCACAAACGCCTAATTAAATGCTAAAATGTGGACAATATTATAGCTTAAACTGTTCCATCACTACTTCAAACATCTTCTCACAATATCCTTTAACATCCTTGTGGTTATGCAAATCAATAGCTTCGTAGTACTTCTGCCTCAATTTAACCGGAACAAATACTTTTGGATAGCTTGCTTGCATCAAAATCCAGTTCATCAACGCACGACCGGTGCATTCCTTTTCTATCTTCTTCGTTACCGTAACCTATTTAAAGTGTCAGCTATAAACTCCTAAAACATGACTGAGGATCTTCAGTGGTATAAACAAGAGGCCGCAAGATACCCCGCTCTCGACCAGCAACAAGAATCCAGTCTTGTAAAAAAGATAGAGAAAAAAGGAAAGCAGCTGTTGTGGGCGATCTTTTCTCAGAATCCAGATTTCTTCATAACCTATTTCGCAAGACAATCCAGAGAAGCTACTCTAGATGAAGAAAAAGCTGGATTGGAAGAATTTTTTAGTGAGGTAACCACCACGAGAGCTGGAAAGATAAAAGTAAAAACTAGTGCAAAAACAGAAGAACATTTCTATGAAGCGTTGGAAACTCTCTGGACCGTATATGATTATAGTAATGTGTATGCAAAAATGAGTGAATCCTATCTTAAGTATCTCCAGCAAGGAGAAAAACAGGTCGGCCAAGATTCTGAACAAGAAGAAATACAGAAACAAAAAAAGGCAGTAGAAAAAGCAGTTGGAGAATGGAGTAAAACTACGGATAAGATGGTGCAGCATCATTTGTATCTGGCCCTATCACTGGCAGAATCCACAGCAACACCTTTGGAGACGGATGCAGATGCTCTCAATTATGTTCAGCAGGGAAAGGCAATCCTTCAGAAAGCAGTGCATAGTTATGATTACTCCCAAGGAAAAAGATTTTCTTCCTATGCGACTCAGCGCATACGGCAAGGGACTAGAAAATTAGAAAAAAGATCTAGCACTCCCGCGGAAAAAAGTGCTGATGCGCCTGCTTCTTTAGATATGTTAGTTGCTGATCCTGTGACGTACAGTCCCGGAACGCCAAAAGATGAAGCCGTATCGGAACCAGAACCAACAGCATTGGAAGCGAAAGTTGAGGAAAGGGATCCTGATGAAGTGACTCCAGAACCTAAAGCACGAGCACCGAGAGGAACTTTCCGACTAAAACGCGGGCGTGGACGTCCGAAAAAATCTAGCCGCAATCCTTGGGAAAAAGAATTTGAGATTACAGAGAAACTTTCAGGTGCATTCAGCTTCTATTTACAAGAATTAAGTAAATATCCTCTTCTCTCCGCTGCTGGGGAGCAACAAAAATTTAAAGAATTAGGAAAATACCGTAATGCACTTTATGCGGCGATTAACGGTAAAGATTCGCAATTTATTGATGATGAATTTGGGGAGTTTAGGAAGCAAGAAAAAGAGGAACCCAATGATACCAACCGTTGGCATTTTTTAAATGATATCAGCTTACAGTATCTGCAAAAAGTTAATGATACCTTGCAAAAAGATCAACCTGCTTCAGATACTTATAAGGAGCTTGAAGGACACCAGGGAGCTGTAACCGAACTTTATTCTCACTGGAGTGCAGTCAGGAACGAAATTATGAGGGCAAACCTGCGCTTAGTAGTGCACCGAGCAAAAATGCTCCGAATTGGAAAGGTTTCCTTGGAAGATCGTGTCGCTGATGGTAATTTCGGCCTCTTACGAGCCATAGATAGTTTTGATCCAGAAATGGAGAATAAATTTTCGACATACGCTGTCTGGTGGATTAATCAAACAATTTCTAGAAGATTCGCCGATACTGCTACCATGATCCGCCGGCCAGTTCATTTATACACTCACCTCAGTCAAATCCGTAGAGCAGAAGAACGCTGCAGGATGAGATACGAGAGAGAGGATATCACTCCTGAAGAAATTGCGGAAGATTTAATGCAGGAAGCAAAGCATAAGGCGAGACTTGAAGGTAAGGAGATAGATAAAGAGAAATTGCTTACCGCAGAAAGAATAGCGAAAATTTTTGGACGTTCGTATGCTGTTGTACAAGTTGCATCGCTAGATGTAAAAGTTGGTGAAATGGAAGATAGAGAAATGCTAGAACTTATTCCAAATGAAAAATCCCCTAATCCAGAAGAAGAAGCAAATATGCCAGAACTTGCAGCACTGACGGAAAGAGTTCTTTCTGATCTTAACCAACGTGATCAGATGGTCATTCGCCTACGCATGGGTTTCGGATACGGTAATGTAAGACGTGGAACACACTATACTCTTCAACAAGTTGCTGATGAATTAGGACTTAGCCGCGAACGCATTCGACAGATTGAAGCAAAAGCATTGGCGAGACTTAGGCATCCCAATAGAGCCAAGTTATTGGAAGGCTTTTTAGAAGGAGAATGAATCGATCAGAGATCCATCCTAAATTCATTACCGTGCTTTCTAAAACCTAACTTCTCATACAAATGATGAGCACGCTCATTAGAAAACCGGCTGGTGCAGATCAGTTTATAGCAGCCTTGTTTCTTAGCTTCTTCGATAAGAGCATCGGTAATCTTCTTTCCATAACCTTTACTTCGAAATGCTTCTTCTATAAACACATCTTCTATAAAACCAAATGGTTTAGGATGGAGATCATTTTTCAGAAGATAGAGAAAAGCCCGGCCAACTTTTTGACCTTCCTCAGTAATAATTATCTTTATTCCTCCAGCATTAATTTCGGAAGTTTGAATAAGCATGTGCTAAGAAGCAAAACAAGATTTAAAAGATTTAGGAAGCTTAATTCATTGTTCTTTTCATTGCCGGCCATATTTGAGTGCGATACATTTCAAACATTCGTTGTTGAAATGCTTCATCTTCAACCAGTTTTAACTCCGCTTGGTAAGTTTCTTCCATCGGGGAATTCTTGGCCTTGGCGTATCTTCTCCTAAATCCTTCAATAGGATCGTTCCTGATTCTTGCAAATAATCTTTCTATTAGATCGCCTACTGGATCGGGCGATGATGTATCGGTCTGACCTCCGAGATAATCTATCCCTTGCCTTTGAAAAAGATAATTAAGAGCAATGTCTTCTTCATCAGAGAGATTAAGACCATCAAGGATAGTTCTAAAACGTTGTAAATAGACAAGGTCTCTTTGCGTTAAAAGAGCTTCTTCAGCCAGCATTACTTCAAGCTCCGCCTCGAGAGTATCAACCATGTTTAGGGAAGAATTAATTTTCCTTTAAATAATCTTTGTAGGCATTCTTTCCGGCCTGTAAATCAAAGTATTTCTTAATTACCGCATGAAGGTTCCAAACTCTATAGTAGAGCTGATCAAAATACATGGTTTCAACTGGATTCATATGCGGCAATTTCATCAACCATTTTCCTAACAATTCTGCAAACTTGCTGCCACCATACTTTTTCTGCCAGTCATAGGTTATTTTTCCTTCAATCCAGATGTACAATCTTGCTCTCATCAGGGGCTTTTTTCTTCCTTCAACCGGCACATCTTTTACTTCCCACATATGGATGGTAAAGATGATGGTATATTCAATAAACTCAGTTACTTTCTTGGTCATTTGCCAGGCTAGTTCCTGCTCCGCACCTTCTGGAGAAGGAACTTTATGTTTAAAGCTGGATTCATGCCACATGAAGCCATAGTTCTTAGCCCAGTCAGTTACCGCATTATAGAATCCATCAAAATCAAATATACCATTATAACGAAGAGTAATACGAGGAATATCATAATCAGGCATTCATTGAATTAGTGTTGGAAGGTATATAAAGATTTCTGAGGTATAAATAGAGAAGATATGATGTCATGAATAGGCGGGAAATCGTCTCACCACGGACTAAAGTCCGTGGCTTGAAAAGAGACGATTTCTTAACCCCGCCTATTGTGACATAAATAGGCTAGAAAGCCATTCATCCCCGTCTTAAAAGACGAGGCTTTCTGGTCTA
>DATDTA010000074.1:0-2116 GCA_035291085.1 Candidatus Nanoarchaeia archaeon
CCTGGATGTCCAGAACCTGCGGCAGTTGTGCCTCTTATGACAAGCTTGCGTGCTCTGCGTGCATTTTTTTTAATCTGATAGTAATTCATTCCCATAGTTTACCAAAATCCCCTTGAATGCCACTGTAGACATGCATATTTGGTTTTTGCCGCTGTAATTTAAAATTAAAAGCATGTCCTAAAAATTTTAATCTCCAAAAAAGCTATGACTAGACATGGATCTAGAAAAGCTAGTGCCACTTGTACTATATGATAACAAGTGCTATCTTTGCATCAAGTTTGCAAAGATGATCAACTTTTTGGCAAAAGGCAGACTTCGACTTGTTGGCCATTATACTGATCTTGGAAAAAAGCTGCGTGACGAGGTCTTAGATTCTAGTGCACTGAGCATGTTTTGGTTTATTGATGAAAAAACAGCATATGGAGGTCGTGCCGCTTTGCTTCCATTGTTTTCTGCCATAATTTCTGCAAAAGGAAACTCTGAAGGCATCAGGGTGCAAGAGTCTTTGGATATAGGTTGCAAGGACACAAAGGCTGTTTTTTTACGATCAGCTAGCCTTGTTTCAAACAGCAAAAAAATAATCTTGAAAAAATAGGTGTTTTGCTAGCCTTCAGTGAGGGTTAATTGACCTGAACCACTCAACATCCATTGGCCAGCAATCTTGCTTTGAGGCATCATTATTTCCACTTCTACCGGTTCTGAACCAATCGCTTCAATCTGGGTTGTTGCATCAAGGAGTATCTTAAGGGTCGTAAGATTTCCCTCTGCATCTGTTACCTGCGAAATTAGTAGCAAAGAGTCGTTGTCTCCGCCTGTACCAGCTGAGGTAGCACGAGCTTTACCAAATACCAAGTCGTAGAATTGCTCACCTATAATGAGGTCGCCTCCTGTAATTTTGAATTTGGTAAGTCTATTGCCTTGAATTAGTGTCTCAAGGAATATCTCACCTGACATCTCAACTTCAGTTTGCTCGCCATCTATTGTTTGTGCAGATCCTTCAAAGAACAGGTTGTATGATTTTGTTACTGCACTTTCTTGTGGGACTGGGCCATAATATTCACCTGTCTCAAGTTTTTGCAAAAGGGATTGTAGTCTTTGCTCCAAGTTTGCAATCTTTTCTTCAAGTTTTTGTATTAGATCTTCTGCTCGTTGCAATGCTTTGTCTTCTCTTTCAGCTGCACGCTCAGCTAGTCTTAACTCAACTTCTGCACCAATTTCTGTTTGTCTTGCTTCGCGTTCTTTTCTTTTTTCTTCTAATCTAGTCTCTCTTTCAGTTTCTTTTTCTGCACGTTTCTTAGCTTTTTCTTCTTCATCTTCTGTTTCGTCTTCTGTTTCGATCTCTAACTTCCAGATTTCTTTAATCTCGGTTTCTGTCAAACCGGTCTTTTCACTTATTGATGCTATGATTTCGGCCTCAACATCTGTATCTAGTGTGTATTCCTCTTCTTCATTATCGATTTTGATCGTTATCTCAGCTTGTCCATTTTCTATTTCAACTTCAATCTCAATTTCTTTTTTCTCCTCAGCTTCTTCCGCTTCTTCAGTTTCTTCAGATTCTGCCTCTTCAGATTCTATCTCAACTTCTACTTCAGTTTGCGCAAAGACGTTATTGCTAAATTTGAAAGATTGTGTATTGTCAGATAGTTTAGAAAGTGTGGATGGAGTATTGATCAGTCCTAGAACTAGCACCGATAGTAAAAAAAATGTCGTTAGTTGCTTATTCATGATTAGTCACTAAATCCTGTTTGAAGATATATCAATTACGTATTATTCGTAAGAAAAGCCCTTTGTACCTAGGTTTGTTAAAATAAAGATCAAATAGTAAAGTCATTTCTAAAATATCATGTCAACGCTAACCTCTGCGCAAAAAAAGATTGTAGCAGGTTCCTTTCTTGGCTGGTCGCTTGATGGCTATGATATTGTCCTGATGTTACTTGTTGTACCATCAATTAGTCAGCTGTTTTTTCCCTCAGAAAATCCAGTCTTTAGTATTCTTGCGACCTTTGCTACCTACACAGTTACGCTTGTAATGCGGCCTTTGGGTGCTGCAGTTTTTGGAATCTATGGTGACAAGTTTGGCAGAAAAAAGGCAATGATAATTACAATAATTGGATTT
>DATDTA010000075.1:0-2547 GCA_035291085.1 Candidatus Nanoarchaeia archaeon
TACTATCAGACTTGAGACCGGGAGAGGTTGGGAGTATTTCACGGGTAAGAGTAAAATCTTTTAATCCGTGAAGGACTACCTGTGGCGAAGGCGCCTAACTGGAACGGGTCTGACAGTGAGGGACGAAAGCGTGGGGAGCAACCGGGATTAGATAAGCTCCTTTTTCAAAAAAAGTAGCTTGCAGTCAACTTGAGGAAAGCAGAGCTTTCCTAAGTTCCCAAAAGATTTCATCTTTTGAGGAGAAACTGTAAGTGAAAATATTATGAAGAAGGAACTCTAGATACCCCGTTAGTCCACGCTGTAAACGATGCCCATTTGGTGTCACACAATCTTCGAGATTCTGTGGTGCCGTAGCGAAGGTGTTAAATGGGCCGCCTGGGGAGTACGACCGCAAGGTTGAAACTTGAAAGTCGGAATTGTAAATGTTGATTTTCAATCAACAAACTTAAGGGAAAGAAAATAACCCGATTGCACACTTAAACCCTATAAATATAGTTTTCGCTATATAATTAGAATGGAACTAGATCCAGAAGTTGCTTATTTGTTAGGCGCACTTAGAGATTCTACAATCGACATTCGAAAAGGAAAAAACTACGAAATTAAGATAGCTCAGAAAGAATCAGAATGGCTTTCTGTTTTGCAGAAGATTTTTCTGAAGCATTTTAATAACGCAGGTAGAATAACACAACATTCTAGGGATGCAAAAATCCTTAGAATTACTGGAAAAGAAGCTGTATACAAAATCTTGGAAATTTCTCAAATGAAAGTACCACAAGTAGATTGGAATACTCCTAAGATAATTGAGAAACAAAAAAACACAATCCAACTTCAATATCTCAGAGGGTTCTTTGATGCAGAAGGTGGACTTCCTAGAGATCCAAAAAATGCCAAACAAAAATACATTTCTTTTAGCCAGAAAAACAAGGAATCTTTGAAATTTCTTAGAACCTTGTTAATAAGTAATGGATTTAGACCAACAAATTTAACAATTTGTGGCGGAGTTTCTGAATTTAGACTCACACGAAAAAGTGATATAGCGAATTTTTCTATAAAGATAGGAAGTTTGCATAAGGATAAACAACGCAAACTAAAAATTTTGGAACGGGCTTATTTTCCCCAAATTGGCGGGGGAGCACTACCAGGGGTGGAAAGAACGTAAGTCACGAAGACGTATGTTCTCACTATGGCTGCGGTTTAATTGGATTCAACGCCAGGAAAGAAGAATCCCGCAGAAACTGGTAAAATTAAGGTCGAGAATCCCGATCTAAACATCGGAATTTTTCTCTGGATACCTTACCCGAGAAGACAGCAGAATGAGGGTCACTCTAAAGGGGTTACCTGACAAGCTGAGAAGTGCTGCATGGCCGTCGTCAGTTCGTGCCGTGAGGTGTCGTGTTAAGTCACGAAACGAACGAGACCCGTGCCTCTAGTTGCTACTGTTCTCTCCGGAGAGCAGGCACTCTAGCGGGACCGCTGTTGCTAAAACAGAGGAAGGAGCGGGCTACGGCAGATAGGGGAAAGTGTTAAAAAGATTAAAGTAGAGATTAGAGTGTGCATTCAGATATAAGATTAAGGCCAAGTGACTGGATTCCTTATCGTGGTCTAAGTTCGTATAAAGAAAGAAATAGAGAACGATTGGAAGATCCAGAATATCGAAAACGAGCCCAGAATTTATATACAGCAAGTAACATGGCCGATGGCTTACTTTGTATTGTGCTTGGACTCGCAACATTTGGTGCCATTGCATACGCTATAAACGCTTTAGAATAATCACGTTCTCCTAGCCGATGTCAGTATGGCCTGAATTTTCGGGGATACACGCGGCCTACAATGCGCAGGACAATGAGATGCAACACCGTAAGGTGAAGCAAATCTCCCAAACCTACGCTTAGTTCGGATTGTGGGCTGCAAGATTGTTAACGAAAAACTACTTTATAGCAGCCACCAAATAGAGAGTATGAATACACCCTCAAAATCTGTGTATCAAAAGTCGCTACATTCAAAAGAATTAGCTGCGAATATTTTATTGCCGCTAATTGAATTCGAATTCGCGTTTAATGGTGCACAGAAACCGGCAATTACACAAGCTATATCTAACTTGAATCAACTAAATGTAATTTTCCAAATTTGTAAGAAGCATAATTGGCTATCAACAAAGCAAATTACGAAACTGGGAAATAAAGATGAGTATTGGTTTAAAATCACCAACACAGGATTCAAAGAAATATACGAAATCGCCGGACCAATGGCGGATAAGAATAAGGATAAATGGGCTCTATTGCTTTGCGAAAGAGCAAAAGGAATAGAAAAGAGCAGAAAGCCAAGGGAATCAATTCTTTCTTTACTGAAAGAATCTAAAGACCCATTAAAAACAACTGAAATCTGTTTAAAAACCAGAAGACTTCCTTATACAGCAACTCGTCATTTAAGAAAATTGGAAAAAGAGGGAATTGTTCAGAAAACAATTGATGGCTGGATGGCAAAGCGGTAACAGTCCAGCATACTCGCCCACATGAAGCCGGAATCCCTAGTAAGCGAAGGTCATCA
>DATDTA010000076.1:0-6036 GCA_035291085.1 Candidatus Nanoarchaeia archaeon
TACCAGTTCAGTTTGGCTGAACTCACTGATGGTTTTACATAAAGAACTAGTACATTGTTCAAATAAGCCAACTGCCAGCCTCTGTTTCACCAAGAGGTACAACATATATGATTCTTGAATTAGCACTTTGATAATCAAGCCGACCGGGATAATAACAATGAGCAAGACCAAAAAGCAGACTATAAAAGAAGAGATGGTTGGTTTTCCAGTTTTCTTTAAGGTAAATTTATAGAGAGGATAAAAAGTATACGCCAGTAACGCACCCACAAAAAGAGCTAATAAAAGTGGTCTTAAAATTAAAAACGATAAGACTACTAGCAACACAAAAAGAACTACTGGGACATAACCGCGATATTTAATCTCATTCACCTCTTTATGGAGAAGAAGAATTTACTTGCTTATATCTGTTTTGGTAAAGATCAACACCAAAATCGTCGTCTAGGTCAAGATGCGAGTGAGTAACTACGATTGCTTGCACCAGTTGGTAGATGCTTTTATTCGAAAATACAAAAGAGGATTAGAACTAAAAAACTTTCAAGAAAGCAACGAACGAGCGACCAAGACGATTTTGGGCTAAATAGATATGATTACAAAATCAACATCAGATAAGTTTAGAAAAAAGATAATAAAAAAAGAAAAAAACAAAAGCCTTATTCAGGCTTATTGGGTCATGGAGCTGCTTGCTTTGCTAAGTTTTGCGTCAGCATAGGTTGTTCCTTCTACAACCATTTCCTTACCGGAAAGTTCTCCTGCTCTGTTAGCTACAACTTTACCTGCTAGTCTGGTATCAGCGCCGCTGTAACCTGCTACAAGCATAGCTACGTTTCCGTTAGCATGCTCGAACAATTTAACACGTGCTTTTCCAGGGGTAAAGCCTTCAGTACAGTCTGCTGGGCTTCCTAACAATTCAGCTGCAACAGTGTTGACACAAGGTCCACCGACAACAACTAAGTTCTGTGCTTTCGCATCAGCGACTTCGCTGTCAAGCTTGGTAGCATCAACAAAGGTTACTGCTTGTAAGTTTCCGCCAGCTGATGTGCTAGAAGCAACTGCTCCAGAGGTTACATAGACCAAAGGCAACTTCTCCTTCTGTGGCCAGGCAACTTTCATGAAGTCTGCGCTTGTTCCACCGCCACTAGGCGAGTTTCGCTGCACCCATGCACCGTTGGTTGACCAACCATAGGAGTTGTCGTCATCATCCTGCGGGGATGTTAAGGTAACTCCTATTTCTGAAGCAAGGTCTACTTCGCTGCCGGCAGCAGTAATGTTGAAACCCTTAACTAAGTACGGAACACTATTCCTGTCGTCAATGCCGTCAGATTCAATCAAGCTGACGTTGAACTGCAACTGATCTGCGGTATTGTTTCCGGATTGATGGTCGAATAAGTAAATCTTGCCTCCTCCCTTGGTTATGAGGAAGTTACTAAGCGCACCAGCACCACCAGTACCATTATACATACCTGTACCATCACTAGTAGATGTAGCTGCTCCACCGCTTGATGGAGTGATATTCCAGTCATCATTCCCAACATTTCCTCCACCAGTAGCGTTGACAAAAGCGTAAGTCGATCCTGCCAGCTTCAAGTTAAAGGTAGCTCCATTTGCGCCAAGCCCAAAGGTAACAGGCCGTTCAACAGTTTCCCCAGTTCCTAAAATCTTGAATTTTGCATTAGGGTTTGTAGTTGCAAAGTCGTCAGCTCCCTTATATTGAACTACATGAGTTACTGAATCTTCATCAGTATCATCGTTCAAGATAAAGTACTGTTCGTCCGCATAAACAGCTCCTGCAGCGGCACTAACCGAAGAGTTCAGGTTAAGACTGTCATCTTGGCTACCAAATCGTAAACCTGTTGCAGTTACCGCATACGCCAATGGGAAATCAATGACGTCACCCTTCACGTTAGTAAAGGTCAGCCAGTATTCTTTCTCTCCAGACCTATCAGCAACTTTAATCTCGTCGGTAAGGACAGATTCATCCATCCCTTCAAAGCGGAGATCCCAGTTCCCTGTAAAGAGCAACTCTTTCTCTGTTAACTCTGATTGGCCACTTAAGGTTTCACCAGCAGCGACAAAGTAGTCTTCCTGCGCGGTCATGTTGATCTGGATCACATCAATCTCAAGCTCTCCATCACTCCCAGAACTGGTAGTCCAAGAAGTAACGACTGCACCTTGAATATCTACTTGTGCTCCATCAATGGTCTGATCGTTGACTTTCAGCTCATCTGTACCTCCTGATTTGTTGATGCTGTCATCTTCCAACTCAAGCTTATCTGCTCCCAGGAAGAATTCTGCCTGATGGATACCGCCAGCGTAGTCTTGGTACAATACTTCGCTCAAGCCGATAACTGTCCCATCGGAAAGAGTTTCAGTATCTACTTCATCCATCAAAGGTGTGGTTTCTCCATTGATGGTAAACTTAGCTCTTTTATTGCTATCTGTAAAGACTAAGCTTGCATCGTATTCCTTACTATCAACAGTATAGGTCTTAGATTCTCCTTCCAGCAAGGTATCAGATGCAGAACCGGACATCAGAGTTAAAGTTACTTTAACTGCTCCTGCTCCTGCTCCGCTATAATCTGCTGAGCGAGCTTTTACAATATTGTAGGATCTACCTAGCATAGTTAAAGTTTTATCTTCATAATCATCTAGCTTAAAGCTATCAGAAACGTCGACATCAGATTCAGCTGCTTCCAGGAAGTTTAACTCATACCGAGCAAACAGTTGGTTATCCAGCACTTTTACGAATAGTGCAGTAACATCATCATCATCTTCCGCATAGGTCGTGTTTATAACCGCCCTATCGAAATGCAAGAACTGCTCATACTTAAAAGAACCCTGCGAATTTTGAAAAGTTCCATCCGCCAGTGCAGCCAAATCATCTGAGTCAAGGAAATCTACAACTCCGTTTGCAGCTGGACCAATAGACTCTGAAAATTCCAGTTCATCAGTTCCGCTCTTGACTAAGAAAGCGTCTCCTTCAACAGACACAGTCGATCCGCTGTCTGTTCCGTGATATTTCATGCTTGCAGCAATGTCAGTCATTGCCAAGTTGTCTACAGCTGCAGCGTTTTCACCTACAACCATAAGGCCGTTAAATACGCCGTCAGATACGAACATATCAGGATATTCGCTTAAATCTGCAGCCATTGCACCCATTACTGTTGCACCGAGCATAGTTGCTCCTGCGCCTACAGCAAGAATACGCTTAACCATCTTTTTAACTTTCATTTTAAAACACACCTCCGTGTTTTGAATATGTTTTTTCCAAACTCCTTTCCTCAGTTACTAGTCCATCCTAAGAATTCCGAACCGCAAACCTCGAAAGTTCGCTTGTTTCGATCCTATAGATGGGACCCAAAGCCGAGAGCCTTACCCGAGGTAAAGCTCTACCTACAACACTTTGTATCGGGTTAATACCAAAAAATGATTTATAAGTCTTTCGTAAAAAAAACGGCCTTAAAATCGGTGTTACTACAGAGGAGCCTTGATTCGCCAAAATTTTAGACTTTTGAGCGTTCATCATTTGTGAATGATAAAACATAGTTCTTGAACTAAGTTCCTGTAAATTGGTCGTTTTGAGTAACAAGATGATACACTTCAGGCCTAAACAATTATAAACATTCATCTTCCCGAGAATAGAGATGGAAATAAACAGCTTACCTTTACCTGAACCTTTCAAAAAACAATATAGCAAGTTTCCTACTTTAACCCCCATCCAGGAAAAAGCAGTAAATGCTGGCCTACTGGAAGGAAAATCACTTTTGGCCTGTGCGCCTACTGCTTCCGGCAAGACTTTAATCGCCACCATGGCTATATATAATATACTCAGCCAGGGCAAAGCTATCTACTTAGTGCCTCTCAAAGCCTTGGGATCAGAAAAATACAAAGAATACCTCAATGTCTTCAAAGACTCGCCATATAAAGTAGGATTATCTACCGGCGATGTCGATTCCGAATCTGATTATCTAGCCAAATATGATATATTGATATTAACCACCGAAAAACTAGATTCGCTTCTTAGGCACAAAGTAAGTTGGTTAGCTGAAGTAAAAGTAGTGATTGTGGATGAGATCCATCTCTTGAATGACGCTTCCCGAGGGCCGACTCTGGAAATAATTCTGACACTTCTCAAAAGTCTGATCAAGCCACAGATTATTGGCTTGTCTGCTACCATCGGCAATCCTGTAGAATTAGCCGAATGGTTAGAAGCGACTTTAGTGATCGACGAATGGCGCCCGGTAGAATTAAAGAAAGGAATTTTTTCTGAAGGGAAGGTTGAGTATTATTAGATACTGAATAATCTAAATCTTTTTATTTTAAAGTTTTTAGTTTCCAAGCAATGGTTGATCTCGATTTATTATTAGTTTCAAAAGAACATTCAGTAGGAGCAAGTGTCCGTACTAAGTGGAATACACGGTATAGATTTGAATTTCCCACAGAAAAAAGAATAACTTTAAACTCTTACTTAGTAGGACACGAAAAAACCGGAAATTGGGGCCATCCTTATGAAGATTATTTTGGCTCATATGAAAAAGACGGCGAAGTTGGAAGAATAAACCTTACAAATAATCGCTCCGGTCACCTCTATCTGGATGACAAGCGCATTGCTAAATATGAAAGGATTGATGGAAGAGATCAAGCTTTTATTATCACGACAAAAGATGGCCTGAAGAAAAGCCGTGACCTTCCACTGGATTATCTTTTGGGAAAAATCAACCAATATAGTTATATTAATCTTCAAGTTGCTATTGTTAAGGCTATCGGACAAATAGAACCATGCACTCCAAAAGCTTTTATGGAAAATCCTCCTTTTGAAGAAGCGCCAAGAAAAAGAGTCGCAGCCGCATTAAGTATTCTCTTACATCGCGGCCATATCAAAATGATCCAGGGAGAAAGAAAAAACCAACATTTGCTGGTACCACGCACGTACCGAGAAAAACGACGTTCACTTCAATAACTTCAAAATCTTCTCAAACTCTTTGGCATCATACTTTACTTTATACTCTGCAGCAGCTTCCCGTAACTCTTTCAGATCAAAATCAAATCCTTTCTTCGTCAACACTGGCCGAAATTTACCCACAAAATCAGCAAACTGGGTTACATTGTGCGGTTTCTCCGTTTCATAGCTGCGTTCAAAATCAATCAGAGTTGTATTACAATCTTTGTCAACAATAATATGTTTCAGCGGATGATGCATCTCTTCTTTATTCACACCTAACTTATCCATCACATAACATTGCTGAAAGACCGATTTCAACACATTTTGTATATCTACCTTAGCAGCATTCGGCAGCCACTCTTCAATAGCTTCACCTTCAGCAAATTCATAGGCAACATAATCTTCTCCTGAAAACATCATCCGCGGACCGATAGCCCGCTCATTGAGAACTTTCAACCAGAACACCTCGCTGGCAATGGCATCAGTAGCTTTACTTTCTTTTCTCTTTACCTTTACTGCTACCATAATAGTACGTTTCTTTACCGGGATCTGTTTTTTGATCACTAAGCTTTTATCAAACTGTCCAACATACACTATTCCTCGCTTTCCTTCGGCAAAATACTGCACATTCCGCAATAATTTCCCCTCCAATTGGCGAAGCAGAGCAGTTTTGCTGATTCTGTAAACGTATAAAGTTTCAAAAGCAATGTTTTCTTCTCCCAACTCTTCCCATTGTAATAGATTATGCTCTAAAATCTCATCAATCTTCTGCTTATTGGTCAGAGAAGAAAACAGAAACAATACCGTTCCTTCCGGAAATAGATAATTTGAAACATTCTGAAGAAAACGTTCCGAGATCTCCCATCCTTTCTTACCGCCATAGATTGCTTTATCTTCAACTCCTTTATCCTCCGGCAAATAAGGAGGATTAAAGATAACCATATTGAAATGCCCCTCAACATTTTCAAATAAATCACTTTGGAGAACTCTTACTTTGCGTAATTTTTTCTTCTCAATCTCCTGCCTCAACGCTTCGACAGCCTTGGGATTGATATCGACCGCTACCACTTCCCGTACGCTCGGCACTTCTATCGCCG
>DATDTA010000077.1:0-1061 GCA_035291085.1 Candidatus Nanoarchaeia archaeon
ACTTTATCTTCTGGGATGGAACAAACAGACCTTTCAAGTCCATCCTGAAGTTCTTGAGAAAGATATTGAATTTCGCAAGGGGTCAAAAGTCGCTAGGGAAGCATTTGAGAAAATTTCTCCTAATGAGCTCGCGAGTATGCATAAAAACTTTATTAGAGCTGTCGGCGGCCGCTTGACAGATAAAAAGCAAAAAACCAAATATAGGATCTGATATAATGAAGAAGATGTTAAATAGAAAAATTTTACTTTCCGGCGTTAAACCTACCGGCAGACCGCACATCGGTAACTATTTCGGCGCTATGAAGCAGTTTGTGGGATTACAGACTTCTTATGAAAGTTACATTTTTATCGCAGATTTGCATGCTCTGACTACTGTCCAGAATAGGAGAGAGCTGGAAGAAAATACTATTAATGTCATTCTTGATTATCTTGCTATTGGACTTGATCCGAAAAAAGTGGTCATCTACAAACAGTCCGATGTGCCGCAAGTGACGGAACTTGGTTGGATTTTCAACTGCATCACTACTATGCCGTATCTCGGGCGCGCGCATGCTTATAAGGATGCGGTGGCTAATAACAAAGAGCCCAATGTTGGACTCTTTGATTATCCGTTGCTTATGGCCGCTGATATTCTTATTCAAGACGCTGATGTGGTGCCTGTCGGACAAGATCAGAAACAGCATGTGGAAATTGCCCGCGATACTGCAGAAAAGTTTAACCGTATATTTGGGGAAACTTTTAAACTACCGGAACCGCTTATCTTGAAAGGTGTCGCTGCGGTACCCGGTATTGATGGCAGAAAGATGTCCAAGAGTTATAGCAATACCATTTCACTTTTTGCCACAGACGAGGAGATTGAAAAATCCGTAATGAATATTGTTACTGATTCTTCGGGTGAAAGACCGGAGAATGTTTATGCTATTCATGCTTTACTTAAAGACAAAGAGTTTCTCGATAATCTGTATGAAGAAAATAAGGGGGAATACAAAATTCTTAAGGAGATGTTAATAGACGATCTTAAAGATTTCATAAGACCGATGCGCGAGAGGAGGCAAAAATTG
>DATDTA010000078.1:0-30974 GCA_035291085.1 Candidatus Nanoarchaeia archaeon
TGAACAAAATCAGTCTGTGTTTCATCGTTTCTTCGAGCTAAAGCGAAAAAAGCTCGGCCTGAAAAAGATACGAAGATTTGACTTATATGCTCCGCTACAGAAAAAGAAAGAATCGAAAATTCAATATCAAGAAGCAGTAACCATGGTGCTAGACACCTTCAAGAACTTTTCTCCTGAATTTCATCGTGAAGCATCCAACATTATCAACGCCAAACATATTCATTCCAAAGTTCAAAAAAATAAAGATACTGGCGCATTTTGCTGTAGCGTAACAGCAAAACAAAATCCCTACATCTTGTTAAGTTATGCTGGGACTTTACGGGATGTCTCCACTCTTGCTCACGAGTTAGGGCACGGGATCCACCACAATTTAGCCCGCGACCAAACTGAATTTACCTCCCATTCCGTACTGCCTTTAGCAGAAACAGCCTCAATCTTTTCTGAAATGTTGTTATCGGAACGACTACAGCAAAAATATCCGGAGCGAGCTAAAGAATTATTATTTACAAAACTGGATGAAATTTATGCTTCTATTATACGGCAAGCGAGTTTTGTCAATTTTGAAAAGAAAGCGCACGCGATGATGGAAGAGGGCAAGACTATCGACGAGATGAGCAAAGTTTACTTGCAGAATTTGCGCAAACAGCTCGGACCAAAAGTTGAAGTAGATGATATTTTTGCCTACGAATGGTGTTACATCCCACATATATTTCACACCCCATTTTATTGTTATGCCTATGCTTTTGGAAATTTATTAACTCTCGCCTTGTATGAAACGTATAAAGAAAAAGGAAAGCCGTTTGTAACCAAGATAGTGGAAATGTTAGCTAAGGGCGGAAGCCTGTCTCCAATCGAGATCACCAAAGCAGTAGGGGTAGATATTACTTCTGAAGCATTCTGGCAGAAAGGGTTTGACGTTATTAATAGGATGATAGACAGAGTTGAATGAGAGAATAATTCTCTTGAGGGTATAAATTTATTTTAAAATAATGCTCTCGGCAATTATCTCTTTTTCACCTTTATACTCTTCAACCTGTCCTGTTAACTCGACGTGATCGCCTTCGCGAAGATAAATGCTGCTCTCTGGAAAAAGAATTACATCAGTATGAACTATTTTCTCTCCCTCCAATTTGAAGAAGACGGCATTATCGGTTACAGTAAGTTGGTGTACGGTTCCTTTCATCATCACTTTATCTGGAGACGAAAGATCTTCTAGATCTTGTTGAGGTGTAAGATCGAGGGTTTGAGCATACACGAAGAGAAAACTTAAACCTAGAATAGTAGCAAGTAGTGAGACACGGATAAGAGTTTTTTCCTGCATATTTACCGTATTTAGGAAATCCTTAAAAGCATTTCTGCTCTAGAGTAGTAAATCATGACTATTATTGAGTTTCCTAAGGTAAAAGTTGATATTCCTGAAATTCCCAATTATGGTTATCATAATCCGCAGTTTTTTGATATTGTCTTCAGCGAAGAACGAGCACTACTGTCAGGAACTTTAGCATTGACTTTAGCAGCAGGATTGCAAAATGCCAAAAAATTACTTGGTGCAACTATCGATGAATATATATTAGCAGCAGTTCAGTTTCGTTCACCAGAATTAGGACAACTTGAGGGCCTAGAGTGGCAGGCCTTGCAGGTTTTTGTCCAACAATTTGCTTCACGGGAATGGGTATACGGAATAATACCAAGAGGATCACTTTTCCGAGGGAAATATGTATTGCAAACACCTCAGGAGATAGTAGATTATTTCCAAGCCGACGGCAGGAAATACGATAAATATAATCTTAAAAAAAATCAAGCGGTAAATACCCTTTTCTTTGTCCCCAGCAGAAGATTTACCCAACACATTTTTGGGTTTGATTATGCTATCAATGGTTTAGAAAAAAGAGCAGAATTTAAAGCAGAAAGGGATTAAGAGGACAAAAAATACTGATTTTTAAGTCCTAAATCTTTATATACATCACTCCCATCTATACGATTATGTCCGATGAAAGGCTTACTACGGTACGAGAACAATTATTTCAGCTAGAGCGCAGAATCAAACCATTAGAGTGGGATGCCAGCCGGAAGCAGATCAATGAGTTCAAGAAGCAACAGCTGGAGAAATTAAAAGAAGAATTTAATAGTTTGAAATCTGAATTGCAAACATTAGAACCAAAATAATCGATCACATTGTAATTTTATTTTAAAAAAATGGTGGAGAAGCAATTTATTCAGTCGGAAGAATTTTATCTTGATTCTCTGCGTCTTGGGAGAATTGTCTTGGATTCTGGGTATAGGCCTGACTTTCTGGTCGGATTATGGCGCGGTGGGAGTACGCCAGGAATTAATGTCCAAGAATTCTTAGCATACCATGGAGTAAGAACTGACCATATTGCCATAAGAACAAGGCGTTATTCTGAGAGCGAAATAGATACGGCAGCAGAAAAAGTTGAAGTATATGGATTACAGTATATTATTGAGCGCGCCAAAGCTAACAGTAAAGTTCTTTTTGTCGATGATGTGTACGATACTGGCCTTACTCTTCAGGCGGTGGTGGAAGAACTGAAAACAGGGACGGCAAATGCGGTGCATGATCTTAAAATTGCAACTGTTTACTATAAGCCGCGAAGAAATAAAACCAGCCGAAAGCCGGATTTTTATATTCATGAGACCGATGCATGGCTAGTATTCCCACATGAATTTCAGGGCCTTACCCTAGACGAGATTAAAGAGGGAAAAGGCGAGGAAGTAGCAAAACATTTTAAAAGAACACCATGAATTGATTATAAACATAGCTGAGGCCGCTCAAAGCGTGTACTGAAAAAGTGCTTAAGCCTCGGGAGGAATAAAAATGGACGTTAAAATTGTATTAGGAGCAAAGGACGGTAAGTCCTATCAAAAGGAATTAAAAGATGCAGCGGCAGATGCCCTGCATAATAAAAGAATTGGCGATACTGTTTCTGGCGAAGAAATAGGATTCCCAGGATACGAGTTTCTGATCACGGGCGGTTCTGACAAGTGTGGTTTCCCCATGCGAAAAGGAATCCAGGATGCTAGGAAGAAAGTTATGATCGGCAAAAGCGTAGGATTTTCTGGATCAGACCGAAATGATAAGAAGCAGAAAGGTTTGATGAAAAAGATTACAGTCTGTGGAGAAAGAGTGACCAAAATTATTCACCAGGTAAATTTGAAAGTGGTTAAAGAAGGCCCACAGCCTTTAGCTGGAGAAGCGACAGAACAAAAACAATAAATTTTTAAATCCCTTTTGTTTTCCGTTCTTCTGTTATGGCTATTAATCAAGTTGTAAATCAATTCCAGCAACAAATGCATCTTCTGGTAAGGCAGATATCTGCCTTCTTTTCTTTCGTGTTCAATAGAATCAAAAATTTTTCCCGCTTAGCGTTAGCAGAACAAACATCCTATGGATTAATTGGAGTAGGATTAATACTAATCATAACTTCCGTAATCCTTTTCATACTATAAAAATGGCAGAAAAATTTGATCCGTTCAGGAAAGAATCGGGCAGAACAGAATCAGTTAAAGAGCATTCTGCCTTAGATGGTGAAATTACTATCAGATTAAATGCGCGCAAAGTATTGCGCGGCTCACTCTTAGTATTGATGTTAGTGGTTGTCTTTTATGTAGGCCGATTAAGCGCTGGCCCTGCTCCAGAAGCACCTAGTTTTGATTTTTCCGGCTTAACCGACCTTTTTAGCAGCGATGATGCTTCTCCATCTGGATTAGCAGTCTCAGAAGTAAATGAAACTAAAGAAGAAAGTGCTCCAGTAGAAACAGCTCTTGAGGAACCAGAAACGGCGACTGAAAACGAATCAACTGAATCAGAGCCGGAAGGACCAGAAACATTTGTAACATCATACACCGGTGTTGCATTATCTCTTGATGAAGCATATATCGACTGGAAGGAGACTTGGGGAAAGATTACTGGAATTTCTTACACAATCAAAAATAATGAAGCGGGTAGCATCAAGCCGCACCATTTCGTTATGCTAATTGAAGGCTACGACGACATCGAGAAAAAATTCGATGTTGCTTATACCTCTCAAAAAGTTAAAGCCGGTGAGACTTTAAAAGATGAATCAGCAGTCTCAGGGGGATTTGCTTACAGTCCAAAACAAATACCTGATGGAGACCTGACAAAAGTAAAAGTATCGCTCTTCCTTTATGATGCTAGCGATAAGTTGATAGCATCACACCACCGCGACGTTAATCTTCAAGGGAACTGATTTCTGACAAGCGTTAAGTATATATATCTTACAATGTTTATTATGCTAAAATGAGTGATATCTTAGAGCTAATCAAATCACGAAGAAATGTTACTCAATTTCTTCCTAAGTTTGTTTCTTGGGAAAATATTTCTCGAGTATTAGATGCAGGAAGACACGCTCCCAGTTGTGGGAATATTCAGAATTGGAAATTTATTGTAGTTCTCAAACCAGAGCTTAAGCAGGAAATTGCTGCAGCTTGTTATGACCAATATGAGATTGCGCAGGCTTTTGTTCTTATTGCGGTATGTGCTGAACCAGAAAAAGCAGAGCGATATTATGGAGAAAAGGGCAAGAAATTTTATACCGTGCAAAATTGCGCAGCAGCAGTACAGACCATGCTTCTGGAAGCACAGTCGTTAGGATTATCTACTCGATGGATAGGTGCATTTGATGAAGAGAAAGTAAATGGGTTGTTAGGGATACCTGCAGAAGTAGAAGTTCATGCCCTTGTAGCTCTCGGATATGCTAAAGATATTCCACCAAAACCGCCAAAGTATCCACTTGAAACGCTGATCTATTTTGGCGCGTGGAGAGCCAAGATTGCTGATCCCGCCAAATACTTGAATGATATTGCTACTATTTTAGCTCGGAAAGCCCATGCTGCTACCGAGATGGTCCATAAAGGAAAAGAATTAGTAACACAGAAGGCTAAGGAACTGGTAAAAAAGTAGAGAGCAATTAATTCTCTTTTTCTCGGTAACTTTTAAAAATAAAGCATCAAATTTTAGATGGATGGCATTAGAAGACCAAACATCAGTACGAGAGGGAATTTTAACAGAGATTTACCCCAGACAATTAGTTTCTGCTGGTAACGGCTTAATCTCTCCCGATCAAGTTTATGTAACTCTTATTGCTATACAGACTCCCGTCTCTTTGATAGTACCGGCAATAGTCGAACTTATTCCTGAAAGTGGAATGGAAGCGAATGCACAAAGCCTTAGCAATATCCTTCTAAGAGGAAGCATCGGTAAGAAAGTTTTTTTAGAAACAACGCGTATGCATGTTGAGGAAAAAATCGAATATGTTGAGCGGGCGTTATATGTTACGAGAAGACAACGAGGTCTTGAACGCCCTTATAATAGGGATAGATGCGTGGTAAAAGCGTCTGTTTTCAAGTTAAAAAATGGCTATTTGTCCTTGGATTCTTTACTGAGAATGTGAATTCTTGTAAGGATTTTTTCAAAAAATAAGCTCAAATCGGGATTTATCTTCTAGAATGTATATATTGAAGAAAAAAAATGTTTATATATAAGTACTACTTTACATGAAATTAAAAGGGTTTGGTCGCCCTCGATTAGTCATTTGGTTAGTGCTTGGTCGGCACTTGTCTTGTAGTTTGTACTTAATATTTCTTTCATTTAAGTAATTCTTTTTCTCGTTCATAATTGGTCAAATTATGCATGAAATGAAGAAAAATAACTTCATTTCAGCACAGAAATGTGGTAGTTTCCGCATTTCTTGTGCACGACAAACTTGAGAATAGGATAGTAGAACTAGTATATAATAATTTATGTACTGGAATGTATAGTTTCAAAAATTGGAACTATCAAAGGGTGGACACACAAAACAATTGAGGTGGTAAGAATGGATTTTTTAGTTGAGAGGGCTTTGCAAAGCGCCCCGGCGGAAGATGACTTTGCACACATGAGTCAAGCAAATATTAAAGTAATTGGAGTAGGCGGAGCTGGCAACAACATGGTTGGCTGGTTATACAAGAAAGGGATTAAGGGAGCAGAAATTATTGCTACTAACACTGACCATCAACACTTGCAGATAACTGGTGCTGACAAGAAATTTCTTATTGGTAAAGACTGCACACGAGGTCTTGGATGCGGCGGTTTCCCTAACAAGGGAGCAGAAGCAGCTCAGGAATCCTTAACGGCATTGAAAGAAGCATTGAAAAGTGCAGATATGGTCTTCGTATGCGCAGGTATGGGAGGAGGAACTGGTACCGGAGCAGCTCCAGTGGTAGCACAAGTTGCCAAAGATACCGGATCAATCGTTATCGGAACTGTCACCATGCCTTTCAACATTGAAAGAGCAAGATGCGATAAAGCAGAATTCGGATTACAGCAATTGCGACAAGTATCTGACACAGTTATCGTTATCGATAACAACAGGCTGGTACAAATTGCAGGTAACTTACCGATTCAACAGGCTTTTGCGGTAGCTAACGAGTTAGTAGCTACCATGATCAAAGGTATTGTTGAAACTATCGCGGTGCCTTCATTGGTTAACCTGGACTACGCAGACGTAAAAGCTATTATGTCCAACGGCGGAGTTGCAGCTATCGGAGTAGGAAGCTCAGATACAAACAACAGAGTAGAAGAAGCAGTCAAGGGAGCTTTAAGCAACCCTTTGCTTGACATCAACTACGAAGGAGCTACAGGTGCTTTGATTCACGTCACCGGCGGACCAGACATGACCCTTGATGAAGTCAGTAGAATTGGTGAGCTGGTAACAGAATCATTGGATGACGATGCCAACGTTATCTGGGGAGCCAGAGTTACTGATGAGATGAAGGGCAAATTGACAGTGATGACTATTATCACTGGTGTAAATTCACCATGGATACTAGGAAAGCTTGACAACAAGCACTCGCAACAGCGGGCCAAGAGCTTGAGCAGAGAACTCGGCATTGAGCTCGTATAGATAGAGAAGGGGGGTGTCCACCCTCTTTTTCTTTTTTTTCTTTTTACAATAAAAAGAAAATCCTGTCCGGCGTCTTTGTTCTTATCACCGCCCCTACGTGAAGACTTCCGCAGGGCAGGATTTTTTATTATTTTCATCTTTTCCGAAGTTTTAACCACTCACTTGGGACAAATCATGGGAAAGTTTATAAAGGATATTCTATACAAGAGCTTATGGCTGATGGTTCAGAAACAGTTATAGAAGAAAGTGCGCCTCCTCTAGAGCATTCTCTCGCACCAGCTCAAATTCGTTATCTGTATTTATGGGTTCATCCACAATGGAGTTCTCCATGGTCACATGACGGAATTGATATAGAAATTGAAGAATACAAAAAATTTATCCATGCTCTTAAAACAGCTCCTAGGACAGGAATGGTCCAAATCGCCAATGAACCTAGACAAGAGTATATGCAAAATGAAGTTTATGCTAGATTTATAGAAGAATTGAAACGATTTGATGAATATGCAATGGGACTGTTAGGGGATAGATATCTGGTTTGGAATAAAACCAGATTCATTGATGCAAGAAATCCAGAACAGGTAAGGAAACTTGTCGACAAATTCAATTTATTGGAAACAGGTCAAGATAATTTTGTTCTTGAAAGAGAGAGATGGCAGGCAAAAGATCCAAAATATCTAGCTAAGATTTCTGTTTTTGGAAAAGAACGAGACACCTGTCCATTAGGCCAAGCAACTCTTTTTGGTCTTAATAATCTTGCTTCAATTGTAAGATATCATTCACAAGAGATTCCTTGCGGAATTATACCTCCCTCACCTACAAACCAATTTCCTGGAGACGGTAACGCGGTTTACATTTTCGAAAAATAAACTTATTTACTTTCTTGATTAAGTGTTTTCACTTAAGATACCTTTCTATCTCTCTTCTCTTACTTGGATTTAATGAAACATGATGTCCGTAGGAAGTTTCGTTTCAGAATATGAGGCCGACCCCAGCACAGCATTACAAGTGAGTAACTTTGGAAGGAAGCTAGATCAGTTGTGGAACAAGACTAACCCCAATGAATTCATGAAATCTTTGAAAGATTATCACTGGCATTTATGGAGAGGAGGAATGACGGAAGTAGATTTGGACAGTCTTTTAGGATTAATAATTTTTGAAAAGTCTGCTGGTTTCCCTTTGAACCATGAGGATGTTGTTAAAGCATATCGGAAAGCACAATATGGTTTTGTTAGGGAAAGAATTGAAGGAGATAAAAGATTGAGTAGAGAGTTTAAAAAAGAATTACAATTTAAAATGCCAGGAGACCCAGAACCTTCTGGTAAGGCTGCTATCACGATAGAACCTGATTGGGAAAATTATTGGGAAGGATTTCCTGGTCTAAGTTTTCACGAATTAAAGCAAAAAAGTCTTTTACCTTTGTACTGGTATGTTCATGGAGCAGAAGAGGAATTTGGTGCGGCATACAAGGGCGCAGTATTGGTGAAGAATGACAAGGTTCTTTTCTATGATCGTTATCCTATGGGTGGTGGTCCCTTTAAAGTAAGTGATTTTGAAGATCGTAGCTTCAGGCGGAGATCAGAAATAGTAGCTGAAAATGTAGAAAGAGCTTTGGAGGGATTAAAATCTAAAGTTAATCCTTCAGAAAAGAGTACCGAATAGTATTATTTTCTTGATTCTTCACAATATTTATATCCAACTTCTTCTTACTAATCATATGTCTGAAATTACCCATGTCTGTTTTGACATCGGCGGAGTTGCCAATGTTCGCCCATTAGCGTCTTTGATTCTTTCTGCTGCCCAAAAGCAGTGGAATGATTTCTCTGAAGAGAAATGGAAAAAAATGGTCCAGCCCAAATTAGATGGCCGAGATGTTTGGAGAGAATTCCAAAATGGGCAGATCAATGCTGATGAGTATGTCAATGCTGCGTTCAGGAGTGCGGAAATCCCTTCAACATTGAATAACAAAATTTTCTTCTATCGCCTCCTAGAAGACTGGTGCGGTACTTCTTACCAGCCAGTGTTAGATTTAGTTGATAGATTAAAACAAGATGGATATCACACTAGTGTATTAAGCAATAACAATGAAATTATGTATATTACCCCTAGTGCCGAAGCTATCAAGCAGCGTGTTGAGGTAGCAATTTCCTCTCATGAGATAGGTCATTCTAAACCGCATTGGAATGCATTCTGTGTCTTGTTAGACAAGATTAAGCCTGAAGTTCCCAGGGAAGTTGTTTTTGTTGATGATCAGGAAAAAATAATAGAAGCGGCAAATACGTACGGATTGCAAGGGATTCATTTTCGTAGTAAACAACTAGGCATGGATCATGCTTTTGAAGAATTACTAAAGTCTTTGAAGGAGAAAGGAGTCAGAATTTGAGCTACAAAACGTTTAAATAACCAAAGCTTCTTCTGCAACCTATGTCTTCCAAGAAAAATACCCTGGGAATAACTGTTAAAAAAAGTCAAGATTTCTCTGAATGGTATACTCAATTATTACAAAAAGCAGAACTGATTGAATATTCTGCGGTCTCTGGCTGTTACATTTTAAGACCTAATTCCTATCACATCTGGGAGAAAGTGCAAGAGTTTTTTGATAAACTGATTAAAGCTGATGGAGTAAAAAATGCGTACTTTCCGTTATTCATCCCAGAAAGCTTGTTAGCCAAGGAAGAAAAACACATCCAAGGCTTTGCTGCCGAAGTTGCTTGGGTAGAATCTGGGGGTAATTCAAAACTGCAGGAACGCTTAGCAGTTCGACCAACCTCAGAAACAATTATCAATGATTCTTATGCAAAATGGATCAGGTCACATCAAGACTTACCATTGCGGTTAAACCAATGGTGTAATGTCGTAAGATGGGAATTCAAACATCCTGTTCCCCTCTTGCGAAGTAGAGAATTTCTTTGGCAGGAAGGACATACCGCTTTTGCAACTAAAGAAGAAGCAGTAAAAGAAACCTACAAGATTCTTGATTTTTATGAAAAGGTATTTACGGAATTAGCAGCAATTCCCGTATTAAAGGGAATGAAATCCAAAACAGAAACTTTTGCTGGCGCAGAATTTAGTTTATCTTTAGAAGCACTCTTGCCAAATGGTAAGGCAGTACAAGGTTGTACTTCGCATCATCTGGGACAGAATTTCGCCAAAGCCTTCAACATCACCTTTCAAGACGAGAAACAGCAATCACAATATGTCTGGCAAAATTCCTGGGGAATTACAACCCGAGTATTGGGAATTTTAATTATGATTCATTCTGATGACAAAGGTTTAGTGTTGCCGCCAAAATTAGCATTAACACAGGCAGTTATTGTTCCCATTCTCTTTGACGATTCCCGAGCAAAAGTATTGAAAGAAACAGAAAGAGTAAAGAACCTGCTGGAAAAGAAAGGGATTTCGGTGCATGTTGATGATCGCGATGGCTATTCACCGGGATGGAAATTCAATGAATGGGAAATGAAAGGGGTTCCTATAAGAATAGAATTAGGTCCGAAAGATCTAGAAAAGAAGGAAGTGACGGTGGTGCGAAGAGATACAGGCGAAAAGCAGTCGTTGCCTCTTTCAGCACTGGATAGGGAAATTGCTCTGATCTTAGAACAGATGCAGCAAGGCTTGTATGCCAAAGCAGATAAATTTCTGAAACAAAGTATCAGTAAAGTAGAGAATTTGAAGGATGCTGAAAAAGTAATAAATTCTGGGAAGATTGTTTTTGTACCTTGGTGTGGAACAGAGAAATGCGAAGAAAAATGGAAAGAAAAGACTGGAGCAAAATCATTAAATTCTCCACTTGAGCAGCCTAAAATGAAAAAAGACCTATCTTGTTTTGCCTGTAAAGAAAAAGCTCATTCCTGGTTCTATGTTGGAAGGAGTTATTGATTAGAAAAAAGTGAATAAAATTTTTCTCGTACCTCAGAAAAAGATTTTTGATTTATTTTACCAAGTTTCCTTATGGCTTTCGACTTGTCTATTTTTGCGACATTTTCAACCTTAACACAGCATTCGTCTACTAATTCTCCTTCTTCCAAACAACTTTTTTCAACAAGAATAGTATAAAAATTTTTTGATATATTGGAAGTCACGCAACATACAATAAGGTTTTGTGATGATCCGTTGAAACGGTCATTACTAATTACTAAAACCGGCCTAACTTTACTGGCTGATAAATCGGAATAAGGAAAAGGCATCAACAAGAGGTCCCGTTGATGTATATTTATAAATACTTTTTCCATGTTTCTTCATCTTTTTGATTGTCCCATATTTTCGCAAAAGATTCTTCACCTATAGCAATCCATGCCCGTCGTTCTTCATTTTCCTTTATCTTTTGAAGGAATTCTTGCTCTTTTTCTAAGAAGAGTCTTCCCCCGTCGTTGATTAAAACTAACTTCGTGCCTTCTTCTATCTCTAACTGTTCACGAATCCGTTCCGGAATAACGATTTGCCCTTTTGAAGATACTTTTATTGTTTCTATCATAGTAAGAATAGTAAGACTAGGCTTATTTATAAATTTTCCTAAAACCCTTGTCCAAGACCGCCGCATGACTACTATTAAGTGATAAATTTAACATAAACTTTATAAAGAACTAATAGGTTTTAATAGGAACTATGAGATTAAAATACAATCCTGAACAGGGACAGAACACCTTTGCAACCAACGCGTTAGTTGGCATCCTAGAAGAAACAACTGCGTTAGGCATCGCTCTAAAACATGGAAAATGGGAGGAATGGCAAGTGCGCTGTTCGTGGGGTACGGATTGTGTAGTAGGCCGCGCAAAAAAAATGAGGAACACTACAAAATGAGACAAACCGTCAGCTTTTCCCTGAAAGAGGAGACCATGTCTAAGCTCTTAGAAAGACTTCTAGAAAGTAATAGCTACCGCAATAAGTCCCATCTCGTAGAATGCGCTTTGGAAAAGTATCTAGAAGAAAATAGAAAGGAAGAACAAAAATGAGCAACCTAGACTACATCGACACTGAACCCAGCCATGATTTGGATTTTGACCAGAGGCTCTCTTTAGTGGAAGAATTCTCGGGACTTGCCCAAGCTCTTGAATCTTTTCCCTTGGGCAGAAATAGTTCTTTTCGCGGGGAAAATGATGCCTACAATATCATTGGCCCATTCAGTGAAACTCTTCAAAGCACACTATTTTATGGAAGAAGTGAAAAGGAAGTGAATGTCATTATCAAGAAATATGAGCAAGATTCCAATACCTACAGTTTTGAGCGAGAAAGGTTTATCCAAAATCGGTTAGGTAGACATAACCACATCCTTCCAGCAATTGAGTTCATCGAAGATGCCGGACATAAGGTATCCATCCACCCTTATGTACCTGGAAGAAATTTGGAAGAGGTCATTGAAAATGAGGGACCACTTTCGGTTAGAAGAGTAGTATCACTGTTCAAACAACTCTGCCCAGCTGTAGCTTACACCAATCAGCATGGAATAGTACATCGCGATATCAAGCCCGCAAATATCCTGGTTGCGAGAGCAGATTCTGGTGAAGTGGTCTCGTTCTTGTTAGACTTTGGTATTTCCTGGCTTTCAGAACTTGCCCATTTAGGCGATGCAATGGCAATTTTAAGTCACGCTACACCAGAGTATATGGCTCCAGAAAAGTGGTCTCTTCTCACTCCTGAACCTCGAGAAGATGTCTACGCTCTTGCTGCTACCGCGTATCATTTAGCGTCAGGACAAACTCCCCATCAACTTGATCCAAATAACCTTAGCGCGGATCTGTATAGGATACATAGCCAACGGATTCCTCCCCGTCAATTAAAGATCATCAAGCCAGATGTTCCCCAGAAATTTAATGATGCAGTAATGAGGGGACTTGCCTATGATCTAAAAGAAAGATTCCAGACTCCTGAAGAATTGGGAGAAGCTTTAACCAAATCAATAAGATAAAAATGAATCCAGACTACCCAGACCGACCGAAATCAGACTTTCCGCTAGCGGGAACGCCACATACCAGAGTTGGAGAAGATCAGAGAATAGAAGAAGTTAATTCACAGAGAATGTTAACTCCCCAGCTAGAACCTCTTACTCTCGCAGCAATTTTAGATGAGTTTGGAATTGATCCCATACTTCAAGGAGAAAAAGAATCTTATCAGATTTTAGGGTACATCTCTCACTCTCCCCAGGCTGCAGTTTTTTATGGTCGAGGATTAAGAAGCAATCGAGAGGTAGCGATTAAGAAAGTAAGTAATAGAGAACAACTCGAACAGGAAAAATATATTCAAGGTTTATTGAAAAGCAGAGGAGTTACATTGAAGAGTAAAGGAGGTAATAGACAGATCTTGCTGGCAGATGAATTCCTAGATGAACCTGCAGTAGTCGTTACCCGTTACTTCAAGTTTGGCGATCTACGCGAATTCATCAAAACCTCATATAAAGCAGAATCTACTCCTGGAGAGGAAGATTTCCCACCAAGAGTTATTATACCTACACCATACCAAACTAGAGCTTTAATTCACGGAGCTTGTACTGGTTTGCAATATGTACATGATTGTAACGTCGTACTACGAGATGTAAAAAGTAGAAATATGGTTTTAGATGCCAACCCTGCTTTGAAAAAACTCGCTCTGGAAAATTTACACAGAGTTACTCTCAGATTTCTGGATTTTGAAACTGGTTACGATATGATAAGCGGCCATGGTTATGTACCAAAAAAAATGGTAGGAACCACATATTATATGTCTCCAGAAGCGATCAGAGGAAAAAGACAGACTCCGCAAAGCGATATCTATTCTCTGGGAGCGGTGATCTATGAAGTTCTTACTGGAAAGCGCCCCTTTGAAGAAGAGGAGACTGTCGTAGAAGCTGTCTTTCAAAAACATCTTCATGAGAGAGTCCCGGATATGATTCAGTCCAATCCAGCAGTAGGTAAAGACTTACAACGCCTAGTAGAAAAAGCGATGGCGAAAGATCCTCGAAATAGACATCAAACTGCAGCAGAGCTATGGCGGCATTATGCCATGTTGTTGAGGTAAACTATGAACTCGCCTATAAGCTATCATCTCGCACCAGGAAATGTTGTTCAAGGTAGATATGATGCTTATAAGCTTCGCGGATTATTAGATGAAACTGGAATGAGTAAGGTATTCGTAGCCGAAAGTAAAAGACACGAAAGCCTAATTGTAGTCAAGGAATATTTACACAACCGTCGATCCCATGCGTTTGAACGAGAGGGATATGCGCATGATAAAATCCATGAACTTGGAGGACATCCAAATATTGTTTCTGCTATTGAGTTCATCCCTTTGGATGACGGAACAAATTTAGGAGTCTTTCCATATGTTTCAGGAGAGACACTTAAAAATAAATTATTGAAGCTATATCCTTTTGTCTTCCATCCTAGTAGAATAGCAAAATATTTCGCCGAGATCTGCGGCGCAATTGATTACATCAATGGGTTGGGAATTATTCATCGCGATATTAAGTCTGGGAACGTGATTATTACCGAAAAACCTTCTGGATTAGTGGCTAAAGTGATTGATTTTGGAGTAAGTGTGCATCCAGAGATAGAAGATTTAGATTTGGAAGGAGGAGTAGCTTACGGAACCCCCCAATTCATCGCGCCTGAAGCTATAATTGGGGACAAAAAAGATTATAGAAGTGACATCTATTCTTTAGGGATTCTTGGTTTCCAGCTTCTCTGTAACGCAGTCCCTTTTGATGATAGTAACCTTACCAAGATAGCGCTACAACATCTAGAGGATCCACTTCCGCAAATTTCTGCCTTCAATCCTTATGTTAAACCAGCAATGCAAGAAGTTCTGGAAATAGCAACGGCAAAAAAACCTGAAGATAGATACCAAACTGCTAATGAATTAAAAAAGTATTTTTTGAGAGCAATATAAAATGACAATAGAAACTCCAGATTTAGAATGTAAGCTTGGTTTAACTATTAGCGGCATCAAAGATAACTATAAAATCGGTGGTCTTCTGTGGACAGCTTCTGATCGGACCAGAATCTGCTCAGCAAGAGGAGAATCAAGTGGTCAGGCCATGGTGGTTAAACAATTTACGGAATCCGAGAGCCATCAGTATTTCAAAGAGAAATTGGTTCAAAAATTATTAGCAGGTTATGGTGGCCATGAAAACCTGTTGCTAGGGGATGAATTTTTAGATGAGATGAGAGTGATTGTATCTCAATATGCAAAAGGTGGAGATGTTTTTAGATTAAGAGAAAGGCTAGGAAAATTTCAACCAATCCAGACCAGAAAAATAATGCGCGGCCTTTGTAACGGTTTAGAATATATGCATGAAAATGGCATAATTTATTGCGACGTAAAGCCGACCAATTTAGTCTTGGCACTTGAAGCGCCGCTGGAGAGAATTACTGCAGAAAGTTTAGTGTCGCAATCAGAACTGATTACTCCACAGCTATTAGATTTTGAGATGGGATGTTCCTCAACTATTTATCAATTGAAAGCAACAAAAACTGGAGGAACCCCACAATACATGGCACCGGAAGTATTGAGGGGAGCTCAGCCTGATCCACAAAGCGATGTGTATGGAGCAGGATTAGTGCTTTATGAACTCTTAGCAGGACGATGCCTCCTTCAGGGGGATTCTAAAGCCGAAATGTTATGGAAGTATTTGTTCTTTTCCATGCCGGATGTCTCTGAACTTAACCCTAGTGTCCCTCCTGCTTTCAAAGAAGTTCTTGAGAAGTCTCTCGCCGATAAGCCAGATAAACGATACCAAACCGCAAGAGAATTTGGATTAGCCATAGAAGAGGCTTTAATACTATGACTGCGCAAATTGATGTTCCAAGTAGAGTAAGAAAAACATTCCTTAAGGTTAAAAAATTCCGAAGTCATGATAAGAATGACTTTTATGGTGCTCGAGATGAGGATCGAAAAAGAGTTATCATCAAGGAATTTTCGGAGAGAGAATCCTTCCAACGGGAAAAAACAATCCAGGAATTGTTAGCACCAGAGCCAAAACATGAAAATATTTTGTATGCTCTCGCTTGGAGTGATGCAAGTAGAACCATAACTTATCCTTTTGCCCAAGGAGGAAATGTCGGTAGGGTGTTAGAAAGAGCCGGCAAATGCACTCCAGAACAGGCAGTTAGGATTGCATCCCCGCTTTGCAAGGCAGTAAGCGTCCTTCACGCGAAAGGCATAATCCATCGCGACATTAAGCCCGAGAATCTTTTTTTGCAAAGGACAGAATACCTCTCGTATCTGGTAAAATTATCTGACTATGACGTCAGCTGGCATGAAAGCATTGCTTCCTCCTATAAAGAGGGCTTGATATATGGAACCCCTTATTACATGGCTCCTGAAGTGATAAAGGGCAATGCAACCGATCCACGAAGCGATATTTATGCGATAGGAGTTACTCTTTACGTACTTGTGACTGATCATTTTCCTTTTGGTGAAGGTAAAAAACATCTGGTTAGGGTGATGGGTGCCCACCTGACTGATCCCGTCCCTAATGCAGCCCGATATAATTATCTGGTTACACCTGGATTTCAATACGTCCTGGAAAAATCAATGGCTAAAAATCCCAATAAAAGATTTCAGACCGCAGAAGATTTAGAACAAGAACTTAGTGCAATAGTAGAAAATGGCTTATAGAGACGAAAAAATTGGAACAGAAACTCAGTTAGTTAAGTGTCAAGAAGCGAAAGCTATGCTGGAAGAGTTGGCGGATAGCAATAGGTTGTATCTTAGCGAAGAACTCCATACTGCAGTAACAGCGATAGGATTTAAACCAGAAGATGATCTTTTCAGGCTGTGCATTGTATACAGTAGAGAAAGAGAGGGATTAAGAGAAATTTTGGCAACAGGAGATTTATCTACAGTACCTATTGAAACAGAAAAAAAATTATATCTTCATCAGATGCCGATTGAGCAGAAGATTATGGATTTTTATTCTCAACTTAGCTACAGAAGAGATTTAGCAGCTCAGAAGAGTGTATTTGAAACTATCTTTTCAGGCAGTGCAGCTTTAGCTGGAATTATTCCTACTGCTGTTTTCTTTGCACATAATCTTTATCTTTACGGAACTATAGCTGCAATATTTACCATTGCAAACGGTACAAAGTGTTACCGCTCTCTCAGCAACAGAAATGTTGCTAGTGGAATCACCGGAGCAGATGCCTTGCGCTACATTAAAAACAATACTGCAGATGAGACACCTCCATTGCATAAAGTCCAAGTGATTGATGCTGAATTTACAGAAGAGTGAGAAAGAAAATGACTGCATCAATAAAATTGGATTTTGTAATAGATAAGGATTATCTAATAGCTCATACCTTCTCTCGTGAAGCATCCCAGAGAGGATTTTCTTCTGGAGAAAACGCTGAAGATATTTTTGCTCTGCAAGCGAGGGCCCTAAGCCTTTCTGAAAGATATAGTCATTTGGTAAAGATCTCTCCAGAAGAAGTGATAGGTAATCCTTTTAACCTATGGGCTTCAGAAGAGTTATCTGATGCAGTTGTCGCTTTAAAAAGAACAGCCGAATATCAGAACATTTTAGCCCAAACCCAGAAATACAAAAGAAGAATTGAGCTGGAATGGGATGCTAATCTTGAAAGATCATCTCGGTTCATGCGTGACTTAACTGGATTACCTTTAGATAAAACTTATACCGTTTTTGTAACGCACCCTTCTCTGCATAATGGAATGTACCTAGGCAATAGGAGAATTGCGTGGGGAGGTTCTCCAGACTTTGAAAATTACGATACTGTTTATCTATGGCATGAAGTATTACATGATGCCGAACATGTTGGTACAGACGGAAGCGTAGGTCATGCCATAATTGAATTGGTAACGGATAATGGTCTTAGAGTTCACCTTAATGGTAGTGATGGTGAAAGATTAATCGGACACTCAAATCTAGATAGGATAAGGAGGGAACTCCATAACTATGACTGGCCGGGATACTTAGCTTCTGACCGGAACATTCGCGCCTTTAAAGCTGAAATGGAAAAAAAATATAGGTTCGCTCTACCGCTTTTGAACGATGAATACTAAAACATGAAAAAAGAAATAATCTTGATGGGGGATATTGAAATGGGCGGAGGAACGCTCACTGATGATTTTATTAGTGACAAGGCTTTATCTAAACTGATCTACTCTTTTTGCAACAGAAATATTCCGGTAGATCTAGTCTTGAATGGAGATACATTTGATTTTCTAAAATGCCCCTATATTGTCAATAATCAAACCGATTATCCCAGACATATCACCTGTGAAGTTTCTTTAGCTAAGCTTAGATTAATTTACAATGCCCATAAACTGGTTTTTGAAGCTCTCAAACGATTTGCAGCAGAAAAGAAAAACAGAATCTTTTTCATTATTGGTAACCACGATCCTGATTTAATCTATCCTGAAGTTCAGGCACAAATAAGAGTGCTCCTAGATAACGCAGAAAATGCGGTCTTTTCTTTCTATTACAACAATCACGGGGTTCACGCAGAACATGGGCACCAATATGATTTCCTGAACAAAGTGAACGAAGATCATCTATTCCTAGATTACAAAGGGCAAAAAATCCTGAATATCCCTTGGCTTTCTTTGGGATTGATTAGCAAGTTCATGACCTTAAAGGAGAAATACCCTTTAATGGAACGTATCACTCCCCGACCAATCCTATTCACGCATCACCAATATGTAGAAAAAGTAGTGACCAAGCAAGGGCTGACGTATTTGCTAAAGAGCCTAATCTATTATCCTATCCGTTATTTTTACGATCCAACATACACTATACCGCGAGAACTGCTGCGGGAATTTTACCGCCGCTGGAAAAATGTCCACTGGGATGTGGATGGGGTAGTAGATACTTTCAAAAGAAAAAGACGCAAGGCATTACACCGTAATAAGCTGTACGTCTTTGGCCATGTCCATAAGCGTTATCTGGAACAGGCTGGAGATATTACTATCATTCATCCGGATACCTGGAGGGACGAATATTTTCTGGATACCAAAACGAGAAACCTAATCCCAAAAACAAAAAGATATGTACAAGTAATGGTTAATGAGGATAACCTGATCAACTGGAAGATGATAAGCTGCCCCTCTCAGAGAAGTACGATCCATTTCGACGATTTGGTTCGAGACGAACAGAAGTATGCTAAATTAGCGGCAGAGGAAGAGGGAAGGTACGTGATGAATTTCGAAAAGTGAGATTTAATCTTTTTTCCGCGGCATTAATAACAATTCCGCATGGCTTGTTGGCATAATCCTGATTACAGTATTTCTTGTTGGTTCATGTTCCTGATATTGTATGCGCAAGTATTTGCTGGAAGAGTTATGATAACAAGGAGTGGTTGAAACAAAGGAGTTAGCCTCATCATCAAAATAGATCCTGGTATCGAAATGTTTCCCATCGGTAATCACAAAACGAGGGATATATGGCCCATGAAAGTGCGGGTAAAGGAGTACCCCTTCACAGATAAAACCAACTCTTACTAAAGGAGAAGTTTTGGCAAACTCCCACTGATGGAATTCTTCGTAATCTAGATTGGCCCCGCCATTTATGATTATATAAGCCCGCCCTTTAATGGCTACTGCTTTTTCCTCCCAGCCTGGGACAGGTCCAGCGGCAAGATCAGCATAAAATTCGTTCACGACAGCAGCAGCACGGTCAAGATCAATTGATGCGGCTCTAGTAAGATCATAATTGCCTTTAAGAAAACGCTCAAAGTATAATTTTTCTTTTGCCGAACAGGCTGAAGCTAATTTTTCTAACCTTGACAACTCGTGAACAGCTTTTTCAATAGAAGATTTTGCCATTTATTTCTGATCGAAACCTAGCTTTAAAATTTTTGTGTAAAAGTTGACCAATTTTTTACTACTTCCATGCAATCAGTAATGTTTAAATAAAAGGATGTTCTTAACTGGAAAGGGTGTTTTTGATATCTCCTTAGAAACAGTCGTACAACATAGCGAACCAACAAAAGTTCTACCACTAGAAGATATATTCAACTATACTGCGCTCTCTTTTCTTCTGGAACCAGCACCAAAAGCAGGACAAACCGAAGCTGAAGAAGAGGAAGAAGAAATAGAGGTAGCCTTAGATGAACTGGAAGAAAGCTTGGCTGAGGAAAAGAATATTCCACAGATAGGTTATGCTGGATCAGACGAACTATTTTTACTAGAACAAAGTTATAGGTCTGCCCAGGTTTATGAGAGTAAATCATATCTGGGTGGGACTATTGCTGACTCAGAAGCAGACGAAAAATACGAAGCAGCCGAAGTAGGGTTAGTCATCGACTCAGAAATTATGCACTCTGAAGAGGCCAAAGATGCTATTCTGGAAATTCAATATGCAACTATGCTTGGTTCAATTCACGCTGCCGATCCGGATAAACGAGACAGATTAAGCGAGTTCATCATGTTTTACCACTCCCTTTTCAAACTTCTGGAAAGAACCTGTGGTGGAAATTCAGAAGTTAATTACGATCCGTTAGTCTAATCCATGCAGATTATAGAGAACTTTGAAAAAGGGAATTTTCGACACAAGAAATACGACCACGATCATATTTCTGTGCAGAAATTAAGTAGTTTCTTAATTTCTTGCATGCTCGCTTCGCTCGGGTCACTCGCTAAGGAGCGTATGGGAACTGTGCATTTTGACTTACGAATGCGCCTCTGGTCAATAGACCAGAGGAAATGAGTGTATTATAATTCATTTCTTTCGTTTTTGGAGAAGTAAGTCACTATAAGAACAGGAAATTAAATCTTCGTCCTTGATTCCTAGAACTTCCATATAATGACAGCATTGTTTTAACAGCTTTGCCTTACCTATCTTGCCACTACTATCGATGGCTTCAATCTCACAGAATTTCCCTAAGTCTTGTACTACGTCGACATGAAACTTGACATTATCGATGAAATAAATGTGCCTTAGCTTATCAAGCACTACCAATACACCGCAGGCAGCTTTAAGTGCTTCTTTCAGGTGGGGGTCTGGCTGGGACGTGTAGAGAATTACTTTTGAATCTTTAGGGCCTTTTTTATCCTCACGTTCATAGAAGACTAAGGCGTTCTCTAATTCTCCTTCACGTAGTTTTAGTCTTCCTTGAGGTACCCGAAAGTAAGTGTCTACTTGATGATCGAGACCTCGATAATCTGCACCTTCGTATTCTAAAATAGTACGGACGGCACGAATATCATCACAGCGGGCTTTAATTTCCACATTAAGGGGCATAGCGAAAAAATAAGCTCCCACTTTTTATTATTTGCTATTGTAAAAATAGATTTTAGGGAAATTAAAGAAAATCCTGAAGAGCGACTATCCCCATCATAAATGGCGGGGATTTCTGCTCATTTCATTTAAGAATAGAACTTTACTACTTCTTCTTCCATGAAATGCATTTTGCCCGGGATGATAAGGCAGTGAGGCGGATTACCAAAATCAAGTGTTTTTATCTTTTCTAAAGGGCCTGCTTTAATGATAGCATTGTTGCTTCCTAATCGGGCACAACCGACAACGAACATATTTTTCTTGATGACTTTTTCTTTCTTTCTAGCTTCAATGTTTTCTAGGATTTCCAAGGCTTGATTTACAGTCATGAATCTTTCTTGATCCGGTTTTAAATCCAGCAAAAATAAAGTATGAAGACCGGATTGCTGGTTTTCTTTCAGAACAGTGTACGGTGTCTCTAGGTTAGGATGATCTTCAATAAAGGGGATAGAAGTGGTTTTCCCAAATTTGTACAGTTGCAGCCCAGTGATCCCGACTGCCGTAAGCACGGAAGCATTATGGATTATCTCTACTGGCACTTTCTTTTCTTTGGCCAGCTTGAACAGTTCGATATGAGTAGTGGCGGAGAAGGGATCGCCAATCACGAGGAAAGCTACTTCTTTAGTTTTGGCTTCCTTGACGATCTCTTCCTCTTTTTGTTCGCTGGTAGCTCGATCAGCGAGGATGATTTTTTTTCCGTAGAAACGTTCTAAATCTGAGAGGGAACATTGCAAAAGGGAAGTATAGTTCTCTAGATAGACTTTATCACATCTCTTGATTATTTCTAATCCTTTGACGGTAATATCTTTCTCTGTGCTAAGTCCGATGCCGAGGAGGTAGAGAGTCATTTTATAATTCCTTCACCACATATGGCCCTTCTTTTCTATATCCTAATTTCTCTTCGTAATACTTGCGCACCCCTACTCCAGAGATAACTACCATTTTGTCTTTTCCATGTTCTCGGGCAAGCTCTTCTGCTTTTTGCATCAGCTTCGTTCCCCAGCCTTTGTGCTGCACTAATCCTTCATCACCAATAGCAGTTGCTGTTCCATAAACATGTAGTTCTCGTATTAAGGCACTTCCAGCAGTAATTTCCGATCGTAAACATTCAAAAGGAAATCGTAATCTGCAAAAGCCGATCAAGACGTCATTTTGAGTATCCTCAGCAGCGATAAAGAATTCTTTTCCTCGTGATGCTTCATATTCAGTCACTTTCAATTCTACTTTCTCCCAGTTGATGAGCTTACCTTTAGGTTCGCGAGCACGAATATCTCTGCACTTCACGGGATACTTTTCATCAATATATTGGCGAAGATTAGTCATGTCCACACCAGCTTCCCAATATTTGGTAGGCACGTCACGCTGCACGCGCTGGATTCGACAATATTCAGGTACAAAAGAATAAAATTCAGAAATTCTCTTTGCAGCCTCTTCAGTACTTAAAGGCGTAAATTCTCCTTTCTTGTATTGATAATATAACGCTGTTCCAGGGGCGACCATGCATGGATATACTTTGATCATATCCGGCTTATAATCTGGATCGCTAAATAACTGGCGCATTCCGGCCATATCGCGTTCATAATCAGTCAAGGGCAAGCCCGGCATGTAGTGAAAATTTATTTTAAATCCTAAATCTCGCAAAATGCGGATTGATTTTTTGGAATCTTCTGCAGTATGTCCACGATGAACATGTTTAAGGATATCATCATAGACGGATTGGATACCTAATTCTACTCTGGTACAACCTTGACGAAGCATTTCATTGCCGTGTTCGAGAAACCCCCAATCTGGTTTGGTCTCGATGCACAGAGCAACGCATCGAATATGGGAAATTTCATTGCGTACTTGTTCTTCTTCTAAAGTAGTTTTGGTTTTCTGTTTTAGCTCTAGAAGTTTACTCTGAATATTGTGTTCGCGTTCTTTGTCGTACATGTCGCCGGGAAGTTGAAAGAATTCTTTGAATTTCGGGAAATCAAATTCGCCTTGTCCGTCGAAAAATAAATCGGAGAAATCATTCATGGCCTTGAATAAACCGTAGACAAATTCTTCTTGATATACCTTAGGTTCAGCAGTAAATGTGCCTCCCATAATGATAATTTCAATCTTATCGAAACTATGTCCCATCAAGACGTACTGTTGCAAGCGGTTGAATACTTGTAAGTAAGAATCGTAATTGTTTCTGATCCCGCGCATAGTAGCTGGTTCGTGACCAGTATAAGATTGCGGCACATCGCCCCAGGGTGAATTTAACCCACCAGGACAGAAAGTGCATTTTCCGTGAGGACATTTGCTTGGAGCAGTCATAATCGCTACAGGAGAAACTCCGGAAATAGTTCTGGTTGGTTTGGAAAGAAGCACTTTCTTGAACTCCATGATTTTCTCTGGAGGTAAAGAAACTAAAATTTCAATGTTGGTGGGAGTTTTAGAGAGCTTATGTTTTTTGGAGATATTTTGTTTGATATAGTTTAAACTTTCCTGATCTTGAATATGGTTTGTTTTGATCAGTTCAGTTATTTCCTGAAGTGCTGCGGACATGCTGTTTTATCCTAGATAGGTATTATTAAGCTTTGCCTCAGGACCAGGTAAGGGCGCATTTACAGAAAATCCATGCCTTCTATTATACTCAGCAACGGTTGATTCTAATCTGTTCTTTACAACGAGACGTGCATCTTCTGGAGAATAGACTTTTACAATTCTTTCTTTTGCAACTGGAGCATTGACGGCTATCCTAAATAAGCCAATAGTATAAAGTCGTTTCTGTTCGGGGAAGAAATCCCTTGAATCTCCCACTGCTCGTATCAGGGCTTCATCATTAAACATAAAATCGAGCCAGTAGCAAGGGTAGCCTTCCCATAGTCCTGCCCCGCCCGACCGCCTGTCACCGACTAAAGAAAGTAATAGCCTGCCTTCACGGTCTAGCTTCCAGACGTTCTGCCTAACTACTTCGCTGATAACTTGGTGGCCTAGCATTTTAATCTTATTAAAGAGGGCTTTTTTAAATCTTTCTGTCGTAACCACCAATAAGTAATGAACATATTTATAAACAATAGGCTTAACCTAAAAGTCAATTTAAAGGAAAATATGGAAACGATAACTTTACCTAGCAGATATTGGGGCAATTATAGGACCATTAAAGATTTATTGGTCTTAGAACGTCTTAGTGTAGAACATTTTCTTATTGGAGAAGTTTTTGAGGAAGAAGATGATCACTTTCTCCTTGGTGCTACTCATATTATCACTCCAGATTGGGTCTTTAGGCAACAGTATGATCAGAGCTATCCGCTTGGTTATCGGAAGAGAAACCTATCAAATGATGACCCGTTATTTCCTGTGTTAGAATACGAATACGCAGAATCACATCACCAGTTGATAGTACCTCCTTCTCCTCAGGAATGTGCACAAGATTTTACTATACATTCAGATTTCTTGCCCTACATACGAGAGCATCTCGAAAATACGTGGAACCTAGGAATTGGTACTATCACTATTCATAATCATCCTGCAATAACATATTCTTCTTTAGATAGAGAAAGCCAGGAAAGTTTGCAGGTATTATACGATCTTTCAGATAAAAGTACAGACTTTTGGTCATTTGTAAGAGACTATTTGCGCACTAGGCAAAGAACCCCCAGTGAAACTGATCTTGCTATAACCAAACAATTTTCGAACAAAGGTATAGGCCTGATCGCACTAGGGAGAACCAAACTCATTTTGCCTGAAATGGTGAATCCTGATCCTCAGGATTATATAGGGTTTAAGGTTCTGGATCATGGCTATGAGCCAGTTCAGGTTCAGCTGCCACCACCTCCACCTACCCCGCCTCCCTTCCCTCATCTTTATTGGGTACACCGGAACGTGTCTAATAAATCTTAGCGCTATTGGTAAAGTCAGATACTATGGCAGTGTTCTTGTACTAATTGTAGAAAGTGGAATCAGCGTTCGAAATCACTAAGCCTGGTTTAATGTGAATTTCCAAAATCTTTATAAATCAACCCTAATCTCAGCTTAGCATGGTAACCAGAATGGGCTCTCGGCAAAGGAAGACCCGTCAAAAGTTCACGAAACATTACCGTGAACGGGGAAAGCTTTCTTTAAGCCAGTACTTTCAAGAACTCAAAGTAGGAGATAAAGTCAATCTTAAAATCAATTCCAACATGCAGACCGGGCAGTTTTACCCTCGATTTCATGGGATGACTGGCGTAGTTTCCGGAAAACAAGGACGATGTTATGAAGTTACACTTTGCGATAAAAACAAAGAAAAGAAAGTATTTGTTCATCCTATTCACCTAAAAAAAACAGATAAATAAATACCATGTCAAACCCACAATTTATTGCTGAATCGCCATTAGCACTTGCAGATGTCAAGGTAGTTGTACATACCGCTGAAAAGCGCGATGGTGAGCTTAATTTTCTTTCTAACAAAGTTAAGGAATATTTAGAACATTTAATGCCTTTAGCAGAAAAAAAGCGGGAAGAATTGTACGCTAAACTCGTGGCGTTAAATTTAACCAGACTAAAAGAGGAGCATTTTTGCAAGATTATTGATTTCTTGCCTAAAAATCTTGATGAATTGAAGGTAGTTCTACAATCCTATCCCCTCAGCTTATCGAAGAAGGACCAGGAAAGTATTGTTGCAGTAATACAAGAATTTGTATAAAATAGCGTAATTTTTATTAAATCAAAGCATTTACTAGATGTAAAGTGGAGTCCAAAGATGAACACCAACCTGGAATCAAAAACGGTACGAGAAGAAAATGTCATAGTACTGGATTATCTGGAACACGGATATCCTTTCGACCAGACTACTGTCAAGACTCCCATCGTACAGGCCTTAGGCACTGATCATCTCACTCTTCTAGAGCTTATTCCTAAAAAAGGCATGGCCTTGCAACCCAATCAGAAAGTCTACATAGGAGAAGGTAAGAGAGAGGAAATTCATCACATTAAAGGCAAAATCCCGGCCGAGAAACTTACTGCGACTGCTAGAAATAGCCTTCAGGATGCCATAGAAGAAGTGGTAACTGCACAAGAAAGCAGATTTGTAGAGTTCTTTAACAAAGCTCAGCCATTAAGCATGAGAATGCACCAGTTGGAATTACTGCCAGGAGTAGGAAAGAAGCACATGTGGGAAGTGTTGAATGCGCGGAAAGAAAAACCATTCCAAAGCTTTGAAGATATCAAGGAAAGAGTTAAACTATTGCCCGATCCTAAACAGCTAATAGTCAAGAGAATTATATCTGAGATTGAAGGTAAGGAAAAGTATAGGGTTTTCGCTAATTAGAGTTTGAAGCACCGAAATTTATTTTAAGCGTTGATTAAGGAATATATTATGGCACTTACTCCTGACACACTTAAAGAAATTGTAGATGCGAAAGGATTACAACACCTGCAACCGAATAGTGAGATTATACTTGTTCATAGTGGGATCAGTGCAAATGCATCTTTTACTGTCCATGGAAGGTTTGTGGAATTACCGGGATCTGGTTTTGTCACCGTGAGAGATTATCTGTATCTGCCTCTTGAGTGTAGAATTGATCCAGAAGCACCGGGCGAATTACTTACTTTTTTAAGAGGATTTCCTGAATCATCTCGCTACTCAAGGATTCCAAAACCAGAATGCTATAATTATTTTGGCAATCCTGAAAATCTTGGAGAGAAAGCCCATCGTCGATGGTATCAAGTCGAAATGCTTTAAGAAAATCTCTTATAACTCAATCTACCACAACATCATCCATTTCTTGTCTTTTTCCTTCTGTCGAACTAAGTCAGTCATTCCCGCTTTAGAAGCTCGCTTCAAGAATTCTTTGGCGATCATCTTGACCCGTAAGCCATTCACATTCACATCATTCTCAAAGAATTCGTACCGCTCTAATAATTTGTCTAGAAGTTTAGCCTGTGTCTCCAAATTGATATGAAGGATACCAGAAGCCGCAATATGGTATTCTTTTTCCAACTCCTTTAATTTTTTAAACTGAGCTAGCAATTCTTTCGTATCGTACTGAACCTCGCTCAAAAATTCAGTGATAGCATCGATATCAGCAAGGACATCTACTTTTTTAGTTTGTGTTTTCTTTCCTACTAAAGCATTCCACCACTTTTTAGACATTGGGTAAAATTAAATAGTTATGGAATATAAATGTTTCTAGGGGGGATGGGTGCTCTGGGCAGTAGTGGGAATGGTAATGGGATACAGTTTTTTCCACAAGAAGTAAAGTTCCTCCGGCCGGAGTTGATCTGTTTCTAAGAATCTCAGGAGAACTTCACGCAGATAGCGGGAATTTTCTCTTTGTTCTTGAGAAAGCGAGGGAAGGTCTAATTTTCCAATATTCCGAAGGGTACCCTGAACGTGTGCAGCAACATTACTTTCTAAAGAAAGGGAGACATAGCCAGCTACACGGCAAGCTTCGCTTTGCTTGGCGATCTCAGTTTTACCAATTAAGCTGGATAAATCATTTTTAAGATCAGTGTATTGAACCATACCTCAGTTAATTAGGGACATCCAACCCTAACTTCTCGCAGATTCTTTTTTGATTTTCAGTTAAGCGCTTGGGGTGCTTACGCACAAATTCTTCAAACTCTTGATCAATGTCTTTCATATCCGCCACCTCTTTTCAAAAAGAGTTTTTATGATACAGAAGTTGTTTATAAAATTTATTTTTTCAACCGGGTAGTGAAAAGAAGTTGTTTTGAGACAGTGAAAAAATCATTCAATCTTGATCATCCATGTGCGGCTCAGATTTTCCAATGAGGAAGAAGAAAATGAAAAATTTTCCATCGGAAAAAAGTTCGCGGAGTTTATCCTTGAACAAGGTGTTCACTGCTAAAATGCCCAGAACTGCAGATAGAAAAGCAAATACGGCGGTTACAAAATAAAGAGCAGTTTGCAAATCCAACACCTTTTTTAGGAGGAATAAAGACCTGATCGTATATACATTTGTTGGTAAGTTTAAGATTAGCAAAAGAGTCTTTAATTCTTTATTGATGAAACAATGAAACAAAATGTTTAAAAATGGCTGCTAAATTGAACTATTTATGACTATAGAATTAGTATTACCTGGATATAAGGTAGAATTTCCTAATCAAGTGTATTCTCGCAGTTATACCGGAGATAACACAGCTACACACAAAGATGGAAGTGCAGTGAAATTAACCGATGTTCTTATTCTTGGTAGGTACACTCAACCTTCTGAAGGAGACGTGGTTGAGTTTCTCCAGAAAAAAGCAAGGGAAGTTGGTGGCTCCCCAGTCTTGGTTGGACCTCGAGGAGAAAGACTATCAAGCGGTAAAAGTATTGTAGAAGAGGCAATTGAAGGTCTTCCATCCCAAGTGCAAGCTGATCTTCGGTCCGGAGATCAGGGACTTTACGGTTTTATTAAGAAACATACTCCTGCGTATCCACTCAAAGAAGGAGAAGCCCAGGCACAGTATCTCACTTTTGATTACGGAATTTTGCCAACAGAAGTAATTGAAACGAACCAAAATGCAGGAAAAATAGAAAGTGCAACTTGGTATAGGGGCGCTTTTGTTCACGATCAATTGCGAGCAGCAGGCCTAGGTCTTCAGTGGCAGATAAAGCTCTTATATGCTGGAGGGTTGCCTTCCAAAGAAGAGATGGATGTTCTATTGAAACATGGAACAACTGACTCTACAACCTTTACCATAAGCAGAAAACCGTATGACGTCGATGAAGTCAGAACAATATTGGGAACAATCCACGCCACTCTAGATAACACCGATAATTTTGCTGAATTACGGGATGGATCTACTGAGGCGTTGCAAGCAGTAGGACTCGTTCCCATCATGAAATTACATGAAACTCTTGAAAGGCAAATGAGAGCACAACAAGAAGCTCAAGCTACATTAAAAGGGGCAAGACAAGCAGTTCCGAGCGGGCTTATTAAACCATAATTCAAATCATTTAGAATTCAAACAATTTTCTCTGTTCTTTCTTCATTTTTAACAACTTGCTTTCTTTCAGCAATAAATTAATATCAAATCCAAATTTCCGTTTGATCAATTCTTCCGCATATCTCATCATCAAACTTTGATCAGCAAAAGTTATTGGTTTTTCCTGCAGGCTTTTTCTGGTTGCTTCGCGGCAAACCCAGACTCCGAGAGGGATATTGTATTCAGGGGTGATAAAGCGAAGTGCTAGACAGCTTCCCTGCCGTTTCAGCTCTTTCATTTTTTCTAAGACGGAAATACGGCACGCGTAATAACCACCAGCAGTTTCTTCTGCATATTCTTTGCGCCCATCATAGTTTTCATAATCAGTAGAATACAGGTAACTGTTTTTACTCCAAGGATTAACCTGGCTGGCTAAATAGGTTTCAAACAGTTCATAACTCCAGACTTCCGGAAAGAAAAGCAGCAAGTAATAATTTCCCCAGCCACCACCGAAATAGACGCAATATTCTCCAACAGAAAAGTCTTTGATGTCTGTGATCAGTTGTTTTCCGATAGTATCATCTACAGCAGTGATACTCCATCTGGTGGGCACTAATTTGCGGTTATCTTTTAATCCCACTCCCCCTACAGAAAGTAATTTGTTAAGAGAACTTTCTTCAAATCCTTTTTGATAGAGACTGATGACGGCAGGAGCTGCTTTCAAATCCGTATCAGAAACAACACGTTCTACTCGTGAATCAACAGAAGGATTCGTGGTGATGCGCGCATTTCGTATTGCTGCTTGCGGTCCAAAGGGAATGATTTCTCCTTCCGGCTTGAATTGCAGTTGCGGTGCTTTCTGTAAATTTACTTCTACCTCTACTGCTTTTTTAGCCATACCTACTTCTTGCACTATGTTTAGAAATTTGCCACCTTTCTGAATATCCTTAACGCTGGCTTGGCTGCGAGAATTGACCAAGCCATAACGCAGGCTGGCAATATTTCCGATAGCCGCATTTTCCCTACTCCACAACTTAGGAGAATCGTAATGAGAAGTATCTCCGGAGAATTGCGGACTGAGCACGCCGATATTGACATGCGGATACCCAAATCTGCCGATGAAAGGCGCTGGCGAACTACCTTGGAAATCAGTCTTGAAAGAAGTGTTGATTTTAAGCGGAGGAATTTCTTCAATATCCTTGTATTTGACCCGGCGGATTTGCATATTAATTTAAGGAGGGGATTATTTTTAAGAATTTAGGGCAATTAGTAGATATCTTTTTAAAGAAACTATCTTTTTAATTTCTTAATGCGGACGTGCTGGAGCGGTCAATTGAAAATCAAGATTTTCAAAAGTCAGAAATCTTAGATTTCAGACAAAACGGGATGGGCTTAGGCGGCGAAAAACCTCGGGTTTTTGAGGTCTTCTGCTGAAGACACCCATTGGCTTAGTGCCTACGCAGGTTCGAATCCTGCCGTCCGCATTTTTTTATTTCAATTATTATCTGTTATACCGCCATAATTCTTATAAACCGCATCTCTAACAAAAAACTAAATTTTAGGGAGGATTAAATATGAAATATTCTACAAAAACATTAAGTGCTTTAGTTCTATATACTGCAGTTGCTTGCGGAACTGCAGAAGAAGTAAACCAACCGAATTTTAATAAAACCAGTTCTAGCTCGGGCTTAGAATCTTCAGTGGGTGGAAATTATACTGTTGGAATATCGAGCGGAAATGGAATGGGGGGAAACTATTCCGGCGGATTCGGTGGGAGTGCAACAGGTGAAAATTACAGTGGAGGTTTCGGTGGTGCCGGAAAAGGTGGCAATGCTGTCGGCGGTTTAGGAGGAAACTATACTGGAGGATTTGGTGGATCCAGCGCATCTCTTGCCGGTAGTTCTAGCAGCAGTATGAGCAGTTCTTCTGGAATGGGTGATGGCGGAGATTGCAAAGATAAA